>JBDHTA010000001.1:0-72663 GCA_039808465.1 Rhizobiaceae bacterium
CCAAGACCCATCCGTAGAGATAGCCCATATCCATGGATTCGGCACGATATTCCGGATAGAAGCCGGTGCGGAACAGCATCAAGACATGCACCAATGGATTCAGCAGCAAAATTTCATGGAAGGGATGCGGAATGGAATCAGGCAGGAAAAACACGCCCGAAATCAGATAAAGCGGACGGGTAACCAGAACGAATATCTTTTCATAGATGGGATATTTGGAAAACAGCACATTGTTCGCCAAAGCTGCTCCAAAGGCCAGCATGCTCGCTGCGAAAGCGGCTTCGATAATAGGCGGCCAGTGTAGATTCGGGGGAACACGTGTTGTGTAGATGACAAAGCCCAAGACGATACAGGCAACCATCGTCGTTGTTCCCATTTGTAGCAGATAGCGTGCAACTACGGCATCAAAAGGTGCGACATTGGGATAGCTAAACAGCGTCTTGTTGGCATTTGTCGCAGAAGCGACATAAGTTTCAACGGCATTGTAAAACTGGAACGCCAGAAAACCGGTTGCGTAAAACAAAGGGAAACTAGTGCCAAGGGCTGGCATATGAGCGAGGGCACTGAAAACCAGGGTCATGATGGTGATATTCGCCACCGGATCGAGAAGCGCCCAGAGATAACCTCCCGGCTTGTTACCGAAACGGGTCGCCATTTCACGCGCCAGCATAGCGGCGACGACACGCAGATGCGTCACATAGGGGCTGTCGCTTTTCATAGCTTTATTTATCGCCATGGCGACAGAACCCATGCCCGTGAAGATCCGTAAATCATCTTATCAGTTGCGGTCACGGATATTGTAGTAGCCCATGACGCCGACAGCCCAGAAGAAGCACAGAATGCCGCAAACCAGGAGCGAATAGAAGATACGCGCCGGGTATTGAGCCCATTCCGACAGGGTCGGCTTCAGGAAGACGGCGAGATAGCGCTGCCGGTTGTTGGCGTCGATCCGTGCCTTTTCGAGACTCGTCAGTGCAGCCGTATAGGCACGCTCGGCAAATTCGCGTCCGGTTTCCAGCGTTTCATACTCGGCAATCCGGTTGGCCACATCACTGCCACGGTCTTCGCGGCGTGTCTTGGTCGTGGCCTGCGATGAGCCGCTGCCGACCCGGCTGCGCTCCCGCTGAATCTGTTCCTCAAGACTGGCGATGTGGTTGCTTAGCAACCGGACACGCGGCGAATCGTCGGACATTTGCGAGCGTGCGTTTGCCAAATCCGAATTCAACTGAACCAGCTGCATTTCCAGCGAACTGATCAGCTGGGTAGCGATCTTGGCGCCTTCCGTCGGATCGACTTCCTGGGCGCGATCGCGATATTCGAGCAATGCGCTTCGCGCCTGCGACAATCTGCGCTCGGCGATGGAAACTTCCTGATGGGCCGACTCGAGCACGCCTTTGCGCGCGTCTGCGGACAGGTCGTTGACCAGTTTCTCGCTGGCCGCGATCACGAAACTTGCGATGCGCCGAGCTTGCTCGGCTTCGAAGGCGCGTACCTGCAACTCGATGATGCCGGAACTCTGGTCGAAGCTGACATTGACGACGCTACGCCAGAACTCATTCTTGCTTTCGATGGGCGAATTCGGGCTCAGCGCGTAATAGTAGTCCAGCCCTCGAACAGCATAGATGTTTTCGAGCCCGAATTCCGCATCCACCATCTTTACCATCTGTTCGCTTCGGATAAAATCTATCAGGATATAGCTATCCGAAACGGTGCTGCCGGATGATGTCTGGGTAAACATGCCCAGCACATCGGATGGCGAGGAAGCTTCGATAGAGCGCACGGCAAAGGATGCCGACGAATGATACTGGTCTTGTGCCACGAAGCACATGTAAAGCGTCGCCAGAAGGCCGGGAATGAGCACGACAGCCACAAAAGAAGCCGCCATCGTAAAATGTCGTAAATGAAAGCGGCTTTTGCCCGTCACGGGGGCTTCTTCTACGGCCGGAGCGGTAGTATCAGCCTTCTTTTGCTTGTCTGCCGGAGCACGCACCGGCGCGATTTCCGGAGCAGGCTCCGGCACCTTGACGGGCTGATCCAGCAACGATTTCAGCAAGGTGACGTGATCGAGCTTTGCGATCGCTGCCGTCTTTTTCGGTTGAACGGCATCCTTCGGCGCGGTCATCCGCTCCGGCAATGCATTTTCAGCAACCACTTTGATCGACGAGGCGGCAGGTTTCGATCCGGTCATGCGCTTTCCTTCATGTTCTTGTTGTGAACCGCGATCGCATCTTTCACGGAGTCGTAGAATGTCAGCTTGCCACGTTCCAATACGATGCCGCAATCGCAATACTCGCGTATCGTCGCCGTGCTGTGGGATACCATGATCACATCCGAGTCATGAAGGCGCGTTTCAAACACGATCTTGCATTTCTTCTTGAAGTTCGTGTCGCCAACCGCCGTGATTTCGTCCACGAGATAATAATCGAATTTCACACCCATGCTGATGCCAAAGGCAAGCCTGGCCTTCATGCCAGACGAATACGTTCCTACCGGTGCCCGGAAGAACGCGCCAAGCTCCGCGAAGTCCTGAACATATTCTATGAGTTCTTCCGTATCAACACCGTAAATGCGCGCGACAAAACGTACATTCTGTTCTCCGGTGAGGCTGGGCTGGAAGCTTCCCTGAAATCCCAGCGGCCAGGAGACCAGTCCATGCCGGATGATCCGCCCGGAATCGAGCGCGAGGGTTCCGGAAATCAGGCGCAGCAGCGTCGATTTGCCTGCGCCGTTCCTGCCGAGCAGGCCAATACTCTGCCCGCGCGGGATCGTCAGGCTCACGCCGTCCAGGATGGGTTTGCGGATCCCTTTCGACTGAACGATTTTCGTAGCATTTTCAAGCCTGATCATTGCGCCTCGAGATTTAAAGCAAACGCGGCGGACGGAAACACCCAAACATAACAAAATTATGGCCTTCCGGCCAATCCCTCATTATTCGCCGAAGGGATAGAGAATTCGTCCCGCCAGACGCTGCGGCGGCGATGAAAGCTCCCTGAAGAACCGGACCGGGTTCGAGCGAAAATAATCGGCGTCATCCGCGTTGCCGATTCGCGCCACGACCCGGGCCAGCAAGGGCGTCAGGGCATGCCGCCAGCCCATGATGCCATATTCGCCCCACGCCTTCCAGGCGGGCCGTCCGGCAAGCTGGATGCTGACGAGGTCGGCCCGGTCATCGACCGCCGCGTTCATCAGCCAGTCCATCGCCTGCTCGATGGTCCAGCGGATCCCCGTGCACGGGTCGAAATACAGGGGATAGAGCACATAGGCACCGAGAAAAAGCTCTTCGATCGACAGTTTGCGGTGGCGCCGCCCGGTATCCTGCCGGTCGTCCGTCAGCCCCCATCCGGAATAGAAGGGGGCACCCATCACCGTAACGTGCATGCCCCTGAGCAGAGCTTCGAAACCGACCAGCGATGTCATCGTATAGACGTGATCGACGCCTGCGAGCACCTCGGCCAAGGGCCGCGCTGCCGTATCGACATGACAGATATTCGCGACATCGGCGGGATCGCTGACCTGCTGGCGCACGCGGGCAAGCACATCCGGATGCGGGCGGTAGATGACGACCGCTTGCGGGTTTTCCGCTCTGGCCAGCCGCACGAGATCGTTGTTGGTCATTGGCCGGGACAATCCGAAACGGATCGAGGCATCCTGCTCCACCTGGCCGACCACCAGGATCCGCTTTTCCGTCCCGTTGCTCTGCGGCATGGCCGCCTTTCCGCCGCCGCCGTTATATTTCGTCAGCCCGGAGGCGAGAATGAAATCGATTGCCCGCCGCGAGCGCTCGATCTGGGAGGCGTCGAACTGCGCATTTGCCAGGATGTCCTCCAGATCCGAGGCGCCCCGGCAATCGAAATATGGGCGCTGCCGGTCGAGCGTCAGCGACAGCGGAGCCGTGCGGCTGGCGCTCTTGCGCCGCGACCTGAGGAAGCCGTCCTCCATGTAGAGCACGCCGATATGGTGGCGCTCCGCCAAGTCCTGATAGGGCGGCGGGCAGATTGGCCCCCATACGAGGATTTCGCGGTTGGCAGCGGCTGCGATCCTGTTCTGCCACTGCTTCGCGTCACGCTTTCCCGGATAAAGCGGCACGAAATGAAGATGGCGCCCGGGAAAATAGCGCCGCATGAAATCGTGCTTCCAGAACGGAAATCCGATTGCGAAGGTTTCGGTGGGCGGCTGGCCGGGCGGCAACGGATCGTTGAGGGGCAATGGAAGGCAATCATGCAGTTGGCGACGCATGATCCTACCAGATCCCGGCATTGAAGTTGAAGCCCGATTATCGCCAGCCCCGCATTAATGCAGCCGCCGCCCTGCCATTGCCGGGAGAGCGGCGGCTGATTGCAACCTATTTGGCCGCATCGCGCCGGGCGAGGATCTCGGTCATGCGCTTCCGGGCGGCGGGCGGCAGATCGGCGGGCAGGTCGGCTTCCGTCGCGGGCTTGCCGCCGACCTGGATCAGCATCGCCATGCCCATGGTGAAATGCGGCGAGCATTTGATGCCCCAGATGCCCTCCTCGGTCAGCGTCACCTCGATTTCCTGATTGATCTTGCCGACGAATTTCTTGCCCCCTTCGGGGATCATCCCGGCAATGGTCGCGGCATTGTGGCCGGGATCGGTGGCGAGGAATTTGACCGTGTCACCCGGCTTGATCACCAGATATTCCGGCTCGAAAGGCATCGGGCCGGTGTCGTTGCGATTGAGCATCTTGACTTCGAAGGTCTCGGCCATGGCCGGAAATGCAAACAGGCTCAGCAGAAGCGTCAGGCGAAGCAGCATGGAAGCAATCCTTTAGGATGTTGAATTGTGGATATCGGCCGGGCGCTCATCGCTCCCTCCCCCGGATCATGATGACGGCGAAGACCGGCGCGCCGACCAGCGCGGTGATGACGCCGATCGGCAGAACCTGCCCGGGCAGGGCGATGCGGGACACGACATCCGAGATGACGAGAAAGACGGCGCCCGCCAGCGCCGTGGCGGGCACGAGACGGCTGTGCCGGGTGCCGACGAGAATGCGCATCGCATGCGGCACCACCAGCCCGACGAAGCCGATCGCGCCCGCAACGGACACCATGATCGCCGTCACCAGCGTCGCCGCCGCGATCAGCACGATCTGCGCCCGCCGCACGTCGATGCCGAGCGCGGCGGCACTTTCGGCCCCGAAGGTGAAGGCGTCGAGCGTGCGCGCATGCCAGAGCGTGACGCCAAGGCCGAGCAGCGTCATCGGGATGACCAGCCAGGTATCCGGCCAGCGCACGCCGGAGAGGTTGCCCAGCAGCCAGAACATGATGCCCCTCGCCTGCTCGGCGCTGGCCGATTGCGCGATGATCAGCGCCGTCAACGCGTTGAACATCTGCGAACCGGCGATCCCCGCCAGAATGATCACGCCCGCGCCGCGCACGCCGGAACCGCCGCCCGCCGCATGGGCAAGCAGCGCAACCAGCGCGAAGGCGGTGAGCGCGCCCGCGAAGGCCCCCGCCGACATGCTGACCAGCCCCGCCCCGAAGCCCGCCACCGCAACGGCGACCGCCCCGGTCGAGGCGCCCGCCGAGATGCCGAGCAGATAGGGTTCGGCCAGCGGATTGCGCAGCAGCGCCTGAAGGATCAGCCCCGACAGCGCAAGGCTGGCGCCGCCGCAGGCGGCCACCACGGCGCGCGACATGCGGTAATGCCAGATCACGCTGAGTTCGACGGCATCGATCTCCCCTCTCGGGAAACCCGCCTTGGTGGCGAGAACATCGAAGACGGTGGAAAGCGGTATGCGCGTTTCGCCCACCGCCGTCCCGAACAGCAGCGCCGCGGCCAGAACAGCCGGAGCCAGCCAGAGCCATCTCAGGCTGCCTGCCGCAGCACTCCGTTTCATTTCTTCAGACCGTATCCGGCAAGCGTGTCGGACAGTTTTTCAAGCGCGAAAATGGCGCGCACCGACGGATCCATCGCATTGGCTTCCATGGTGAGGATGCGGTCCTGCTTGACGGCTTCCATCTCGCTGGTGACCGGATCGCTCTTGAGGAATTCCTGCTTGACGGCGATATCGTCGGCGGGGAAACGGCGGCGGTTCATCTCGGCGGCGACGATGAAGGTGGGCTTGGCCGTGGCGATGGTTTCCCAGCCGACGGTCGGCCATTCTTCCTCGGAGGACACGACGTTCTTCACGCCGAGCTTCGAGAGCATCCAGCCCGGCACGCCATTGGCGCCCGCGACGTAAGGATCGATCTCGATATCGGCGGAGGAATACCAGAACACGCCCGACACGTCGTCCGGCAGGTTCAACGCCTTGGCCTTCTCGACGGCGGCGTCCTCACGCGCCTTCAGGTCGGCGACCAGCTTTTCGCCGCGCTCGGCAACGTCGAAGATCTCGGCCAGCTCGGTGATGCCCTGATAGAGCAGCTCGGTGTCGAACAGCGTCTTGCGCGCGCCGTCCATGCTCTGAGTGTTGTCCTTGCCGACGCATTCGGTCGGCATGATCCAGCTCGGAATCTTGGCGTCATCGAACATTTCGCGTGTGCCGACGGCGCCCTGCGGGCCGATCATCCATTCATAGGCGGTCACGACAAGCTCGGGCTTCTTCGTCACCACGCTTTCGAAGCTCGGGGCGTTGTCGGCCAGGCGCTCGACCGTCTTGTCGGTCTCGGCGAATTCCGGCAGCACCGGGTTGATCCAGAGCGCGGTGCCCTTCACCTTGTCGGCAAGGCCGAGCATGTAGATGATCTCGGTCGTGCTCTGGCCGACGCTGACGACGCTTTCCGGCGCCTTTTCGATGGTGATTTCGTGGCCGCAGCTCGTCAGCTTCAGCGGATAGGCGGTGGCCGCGAACGCCATCGGCGCCAGCGCGAAAGTGGCGATGAACGCCGTCGTGAACCTCAACATGGCAATTCCTTCCCGTTGGAATATCGGCGGGCGGAAGGATGGCCGGGGATCGAACGGACAGGCGCGACCACAAGCCCGCCGAGCCGACCCGCTCGGTTGGTCAATCTCAGCCGGCAGGTCTCCTGACTGACGGGTCATCGCTTGCTCGACCTTCCCAGGCCCTGCGGCCCAGTGGATATTTCGAGTTTCGCTCACCGCCTACAGTTGCGGGGGCAGTTCCGTTTGGCGCCACTGGCGGCCACGGATTCCCTGTTCGTTCCTTTCGGAAACCGGCATCCCCTCCCTATCTACTTATGAGGGTGCTGGCAAGGCGCGGCGGCGCTTTTACCAGAGCTTTACGGTTCCCCCGCCATTCGCAGGCGCGGCCGGAACCGGAAGGCGGGTTGCGGCGTTGACAGGCCTGTAGCCCCATGTCCCGAACCGGGGCGAAATCTGCCAGAAAGACCCGTCATGACATCCAGCGGAACCGGTGATTGCCCGTGATGAACATCGCCATCGTCGGCGCCGGTCCGACCGGCATCTATACCTTCCTGTCCCTGCTCGGCAGCGAAACGCCGCTTTCCATCGCCATCTATGAAAAGGCCGGGGAAGCCGGTGTCGGCATGCCCTATAATGACGACGAAAACAGCCGCCTGATGCTCGCCAACATCGCCAGCATCGAGATCCCGCCGATCGACTCCACCTATCTCGACTGGCTGCGCGATCAGGATGCGGGACGCCTTGCCCGCTATGGCGTCGACAAGGCCGCGCTGCATGAGCGGCAATTCCTGCCGCGCATCCTGCTCGGGCATTATTTCAGGGATCAGTTTCTGGCGCTGGTCGGCCGGGCAAGGGAAAAGGGGTTCGATGTCGGCGTGCATGAATCCTGCGAGGTCACCGATATCGAAGCCAGCGCCGATGGCGTGCGGCTGCGGGTGGCGGGCGAGACGGTGCCGACGCTGTTCGATCTCGCGGTCATCGCTACCGGCCATGTCTGGCCCGAGGAGGACGAGGCGACGAAGAGTTATTTCCCGAGCCCGTGGTCGGGGCTGATCGAGGCGAAAATTCCCGCCTGCAAGGTCGGCATCATGGGCACCTCGCTCAGCGCCATCGATGCCGCCATGGCCGTGGTGACCCAGCACGGGCGTTTTGCCGAAACCGGGGATGGCGGGCTCGGCTTCGAACGGGATTGCGGCAGCGAGGCGCTGTCGATCACGCTGATGTCGCGCTCCGGCATCCTGCCGGAAGCGGATTTCTATTGCCCCATTCCCTACGAGCCGCTGCGCATCGCCACGCCGCAGGCCATCGAGACGGAAATCGCCGCCGGGCCGGAGGGCCTGCTCGACCGGGTCTTTGACCTTGTGCGCCGGGAAATCGAGGCTGCCGATCCCGTCTGGAGTGAGCGCGTCGGGCTCTCCACGCTCGATGCCGATGGTTTCGCGGACGCCTACTTCGCCGACAGGCAGCGTCACGATCCCTTCCGCTGGGCCGAATACAATCTGGCGGAAGCCGAGCGCAACAAGCGCGACAGGCACACGGTTCCCTGGCGCTACGCGATCCTGCGGCTGCATGAAGCGGTGCAGGAGATCGTTCCCCATCTCGATGACGCCGGGCGGGAGCGGTTCGACGCCGGGCTTTGCAAGGTCTTCGTCGACAATTACGCCGCCATTCCAGCCGAATCGATCCGCAGGCTGCTGGCGCTGCGCGATGCCGGTCTGATCGAGGTGCTCGAACTCGGGCAGGATTACGACATGGATATCCGCGACGGCCACACCGTCATCGCCACCGGCAAGGGCAGATGGAGCTTCGATGTTTTCATCGACGCGCGCGGCCAGAAGCCGCTCGAAACCAGGGATCTGCCGTTTCCCTCGCTGCGGCGGCTTTTGCTGGCCAGCGGCGAGGAAATTCCCGCAACCGGCGACGATTACACGCTTCTGAAGCCGGAGATGCTGCGCGGCCGCATCGCGTTCGCCGCCCTGCCCTACCTCATTCACGACCAGCCCTTCGTGCAGGGGATCACCGCGAGCGCGGATATCGGCGCGGCGATAGCCCGCTCCGTGACGCGGGCGCCGCGCTGACCGGCCGCGCATGAATCCGGTTGCGCCGGGACGCGGGATCGTCATTCTGCTCCGGCGAACGGGTAAAGGCTGCGAAAGGTATCGGACGTGTTGCGCAATCTCGATTTCACCTCCTGGCATAGTCTTCTCGTGACGCTGATCGGGCTGGCGCTGTTCACCCTGATCAGCATCGGCATCCGTCTGGTGATGATGTTCACGATCCAGCAGCGGCGCGAGCGGATGAACCGGCAGATCAACGAGCGCCTGCGCACGCTGATCGCCGCGTACAAGACGCTGGGCGGCTCGTTCACCGGCAATCTCGCCGTCGATCCCACCCATCTGCGCGACCTGCGGCAGCGGGCGGATCTCTCCGCCGAAGCCGCCGCCGAAAGCCTCGCCGCAAGCTCCGAGCGCAGCCGCCGCATCCGCGACGATGTCGAGGCGGCCCTTTCGGATATCCTTCTGCTCGGCACCGAGGAACAGGTGCGGCTGGCCGAAAGGGCCGTGAGGGAGCTTGTTTCCGGTCGCCCCGTGCATACGCAGGATCTGGTCGTTTCCCTGAGAAGCTTTATCCGGGAGGCGCTGGATCTCGATCCCGTCCCCGCCGATCTCGCCATCCCCATGCAAGGCCCTGCCCGCCCCTCGGGCAGCGGCGGACGATCGAAGGGCGAGCGCGGCAAAGAGGGAGCGGGCGGCCGGGCAGGAGGCGGCGGCGGCATGGGCATGGGAATGGGCGGCGGCGGCATGATGGGCGGCATGGGCCATACCGGCCGCGACAGCGATGAAACGCCGCCCGATCCGCGCTGACATCCGCCCGCATGCCGTCAGCGCCGCCGCGAGAAGCGCCAGCGCGGGGATGGCGCGGCCGTCACCGGTTTTCCCGGTCCCGGCGTGCCGGGAGGACGCAGATTATTCCGGCGAAAGCGCCACTGCCGCCTCGGTTGTCAGCACCCGGAAGGTGAAGCTTTCCTGCACGTAAAGATCGACCGCCGTGGCGGAATGGCTGAGATAGCCGATGGAGAAATCCTGCCCCACGGTCAGTTCGAAATCGCCGCCGCGCAGCGACAGCACGAAGCCGCCTTCGATGGCGGGCGCCCAGACGATGCCGCCATCCACCACCCGTTCGAGATGGTGGAAAACCGGATAGCCGTCATCGCTGCCGCCGCTGGCCGCCATATAGGCATTGGCCCCCAGCACCAGCGCGTAAGGGCCCTCGACCCCGGCCATGCGCAACTCGCCGACGGCCCGCGCCACCGCATCCGAATAGCGCTTGACGCTGGCGGGCAGCGTCACGGGCGGATTGCTCGCCGCCTCGCGGATGCCCTCGATCCCGGCGGCGGCATAGCCTTCGAACACGGCGCGGTCCTCGGCGAAGGCGATCTTGCGCATCGCCTCCTTCAGCGGCGACCAGTCGGAATCGAGCGAGCCGCGCTCGACATCGTCGATGGCGGCCCGCGAGAGCTGGAAGGGCACGCGCAGTTCCACCAGCGCTTTCACCTCGCGGCGCAGGGAGCGCACGCCATCGGCGGGCGGCGCGACGGGGGCGGTGTGGCCGGTGCCGACGGCCGACAGCGCCACGCCGCCGGGGCCGTTGAAATCCACCACGCGGCGGGCGGCCAGATGCCGCTTCAGCGTGCGCGCCGCTTCCTCCTCGATCTCGGCCCAGGCGGCTTCGGAAATGGGGGCCAGTTCGCGATGCAGGTTATTCATGGGAAACCTCTTTCCTGAGAGAGCCGATGCCGAGCGAGCCGTCGCGGCGTAGCGGTTGGGTCTGGTCCGTCTGGTCCGGCGCCGCCCCGGCGGGCGCGGGCGCGCCCTCCGGCTGCGCCGCATCGAGAAAATCGGCCGTGGGCACGAAGAACAGCGTGCCGGTGATGGCGCGGCTGAAATCCAGCAGCCGGTCGTAATTGCCGGGCGGCACGCCGATGAACATGTTTTCCAGCATCCGTTCGATACGATGCGGCGAGCGGGCATAGCCGATGAAATAGGTGCCGAACTCCCCCTTGCCGACATCGCCGAAAGGCATGTTGTCGCGCAGGATTTCCAGTTGCTCGCCGTTTTCGGTGATGTTGGTCAGCACGTTATGGGCGTTGCTCGGCTTGGCGGCGTCATCGAGTTCGATATCGGACAGCTTGTGGCGGCCGATGATGCCCTCCTGCTCGGCAATCGGCACGCGGTTCCACGCCGTCAGGTCATGCAGGTATTTCTGCACGATGACATAGCTGCCGCCCGCGAAATCCGGATCTTCCTCGCCGATGATCGTCGCCCGGAAGGCGGCGGCGTCGACAGGGTTTTCCGTGCCGTCGACGAAGCCGATCAGGTCGCGGTCGTCGAAATAATTGAAGCCCTGCACCTCGTCGGCGGTCGAGACCGCCCCTTGCAGCCGCGCCATGATCTGCATCGCCAGCTCGAAACAGAGATCCATGCGCGTGGCGCGGATGTGGAACAGCAGGTCGCCGGGCGTCGAAACGGCATGGTGGCTGCCGTGAATTTCGCGGAACGGGTGCAACTCCTTCGGGCGCGGCGCGCCGAACAGCCGGTCCCACGCATCCGAGCCGATGCCCATGACGCAGGACAGCCCGCCTTCGAGATCGCGGAAACCCACGGCGCGTTGCAGGCCGGAAAGCCCGGCGCACAGGCTGCGCACCGCCACATCGTTTTCCCGGCCGGGATTGATCGTCACCACCAGAAAGATCGCCGCGCGGGTCAACCGCGCAACGACCGGCTGGGAAAGGACGGAAGGCGTGCATGCATCCATTTTCGACCCGTTCGGCAATCCGGTTTACCGGCCCGGCAGGGCCGGTCCTTCTCGCGCAAGGCGTGGCCGTTCCCGTCCACAGCCCTGGCGATAGCGAACGGTAGCGAATCTTTTCCCGCAGCGCCATCGAAAATCGGGGGCGTTCCATCGGGCGAAGGGCGCGGCCCCGCATCTCCGCCTGCCGGTGCCTTCTCCCCACGGCTGGTGAGAAGGGGGCATGCCGGGTCTTGCGGCGCCAATCAGAGGTCGACGGGGCGGCCGGATTGCTCCTCTTCCAGCGTCACGGCAATGTCGGCATTGGCCGAAAGGCGCACCTTGTCGCCCTCGACGCCCGCGACGAAGCCGGTGTCGATATAATGATGATGGCCCTCATGACGGCCGAAACTGTCGCTTTTCTTCAGCTTGATGCGGCCGTCCTCCACCCGGTCGACAGTGCCCACATGCACGCCGTCGGCGCCGATGACTTCCATGTTCTCGCGTACCATGTCGCTCATGCTGCTTTCCTCCTGCTGCCGAAGCCGGGCCAGATCCCGGCCAACGCAGCCTCAACGCATGGGCAGGCCATCCGGTTCAACGCGTCAGGCCGCAATGGCGGCTCGACATCCCGCTGGGGATCGCGCACATTCGCCCCCGGCCACGAACATGCCGATGCAGCCTGAGGCAGAAACAGGAGAACACCATGAAAACATTCTATCATCCGGATCAGGACCTGCATCATCCGCGCACCTATTTCTCCCGGGGCAAGATGCGCGAGCCGCAGGAAGTGCCGCGGCGCGCGCTGGAACTGCTGTCGGCGGCGCGGCATCTCGGCTTCGATCTCGAAACCCCCGCCGATGCGGGAGAAGCCCCGATTGCCGCCGTCCATGCGCCTGATTACATCCGCTTCCTGCAAACCGCCCATGCCGAATGGACGGCGCTGGGCGAAGACTGGGGCGAAGAGGTCGTCTCGAATATTTTCGTGCGCGAGCCGAATGCGCTGCGCGGCATTCTGGCCAGGGCGGGGCGTTATCTGGCGGACGGAAGCGCGCCGATCGGCGCGGGCACCTACCGGGCGGCCTATGCGGGCGCGCAATGCGCGGTGGCGGCGGCCGACGCCCTGATCGGCGGCGCCCGCGAGGCCTATGCGCTCTGCCGCCCGCCGGGCCACCATGCGCGCCGGGATGCGGCGGGCGGCTTCTGCTACCTGAACAATGCCGCCATCGCGGCGGAGCGCCTGCGCTCGCATTACGGGCGCGTCGCCATCCTCGATACCGACATGCATCACGGGCAGGGCATCCAGGAGATCTTCTATGAACGGCCGGATGTGTTCTACATCTCGATCCATGGCGATCCCACCAACTTCTACCCCGCCACCGCAGGCTATGAGGACGAGCGCGGCGCGGGCGGCGGCGAGGGATACAACCTGAACCTGCCGATGCCGCACGGCTCGTCCGAGGCGGTGTTCTTCGAAAAACTGGCGCAGGCGCTGGCGGCCCTCGACGCCTACCGGCCGGATGCGCTGGTGCTGTCGCTCGGCTTCGATATTTTCGAGCGCGATCCGCAGGCCAAGGTTAGCGTATCGGAAGACGGCTTCCGGCGCCTCGGCGAGATCGTCGGCGGCCGGAACCTGCCCGTTCTCATCGTTCAGGAGGGCGGCTACTATATCGAGGGTCTGAGGGAATTATCGCAGCGCTTCTTCGGCGGGTTCATGGCGCGGCGCGCCTGACGGGCCGGGCGATTTGACGGGCCGCGCCCTGCCAGCCAAGGCAGGGCGCGGCCCGTTTTCGTTCAGCGGATGGCAATTCCGTTCGCATCGAAGCGGTGGATGCGGCTCTCCTCCGGGGAGAGATAGACGGTGTCGCCATGGGTGACCGGGAAATCGCCATCGGCGCGCACCGTCATCATGCCGATGCCGTCGGTATTGACATGCAGGAAGGTGTCGGAGCCGAGATGCTCGGCGACGCCGACCACGCCCTTCCAGGTGCCGCTTTCCTTCGACAGACGGATATGCTCCGGACGGATGCCGACGGTCGGCGCGTTCCAGCGCTGCGCCTGCTCGCCCTTGATGATGTTCATGCGCGGCGAGCCGATGAACCCGGCGACGAACAGGTTGTCGGGCTTGTTGTAGAGATCGAGCGGCGAGCCGACCTGCTCGATATTCCCGGCATTCAGCACCACGATCTTGTCGGCCATGGTCATGGCCTCCACCTGGTCGTGGGTGACGTAGATCATCGTGGTCTTGAGCTGCTGGTGCAGCTCGCTGATTTCGAGGCGCATGGTGCCGCGCAGCGCCGCGTCGAGGTTCGACAGCGGCTCGTCGAACAGGAAGGCCGAGGGCTCGCGCACGATCGCCCGGCCGATGGCGACGCGCTGGCGCTGGCCGCCCGAAAGCTGGCCGGGCCGCCGGTCGAGATAGTTGGCGAGGTTCAGCACGCGCGCCGCTTCCGTCACCTTCTTCTCGATGATGGCGGGGTCGGTCTTGGCCATCTTCAGCGGGAAGGCGATGTTGTTGCGCACCGTCATATGCGGATAGAGCGCATAGGACTGGAACACCATGGCAAGGCCGCGCTTTGCGGGCGCCGCCCCGGTCACATCCTTGCCGTCGATCTCGATGGTGCCGCTGGTGGTGTCCTCCAGCCCGGCGATCAGGCGCAGCAGGGTCGACTTGCCGCAACCGGAGGGGCCGACGAAGACGACGAATTCGCCGTCATTGATGGTGAGGTCGATGCCGGGGATGACCTGCGTGGAGCCGAAGGATTTGTTGACCTTTTTGAGAACGATATTGCCCATTTTCCTCTCCCAATCTTCTTTTCGTTTACTTCACGGCGCCGAAGGTGAGGCCGCGGACAAGCTGTTTCTGGCTGAACCATCCCATGATGAGGATCGGGGCGATGGCGAGCGTCGACGCCGCCGAAAGCTTCGCCCAGAACAACCCCTGCGGGCTGGAGAACGAGGCGATGAAGGCGGTCAGCGGCGCGGCATTGGTCGTCGTCAGGCGGATCGTCCAGAAGGCTTCGTTCCAGGCGAGGATGATGTTGAGCAGCATGGTCGAGGCGATGCCGGGCACCGCCATCGGTGTCAGCACATGCACGATTTCGTTCCACAGCGACGCGCCGTCCATGCGGGCCGCTTCGAGAATCTCGCCGGGGATCTCGCGGAAGTAGGTGTAGAGCATCCAGATGACGATCGGCAGGTTGATCAGCGTCAGCATGACGGTGAGGCCGATGCGGGTGTCGAGCAGGCCGAAATCGCGGAAGATCAGGTAGATCGGCACCAGCACGGCGACGGCGGGCATCATCTTGGTGGAGAGCATCCACATCAGGATGTCCTTGGTCCGGCGCGTCGGCGAAAACGCCATGGACCACGCCGCCGGAACCGCGACCAGCAGCGCGAGGATGGTCGAGCCCACCGACAGGATGACGGAGTTCATGAAGGGCTTGAAATAATCCTTCTGGGTCTGGACCTCGACATAGCTCTCGAACGTGCCCGAGGGGATGAGGTTGAAGCCCTTGATCGCCTCGGCCTCGGATTTGAAGCTGGTGATGATCGTGTAGAGGATCGGGAAGAAGATGATCAGCGCGATGATCCATGCGGCGATCGTGGCCACGGCCATGCGGCGGGTCGAAACGGCTCTTGCCATGGTCTGTCCTCCTACTTGTCCAGGTTCTTGCCGACGGCGCGCATCAGGAAGATGGCGACGATATTGGCGAGGATGACGGCGATGATGCCGCCGGCCGATGCGCCGCCGACGTCATAGCCGAGAAGCGCGGTGCGATAGATCAGGAACGGCAGGTTGGTGGAGGCGTAGCCCGGCCCGCCATTGGTGGTCACGAGGATTTCCGCGTAGACGCCGAGCAGGAAGATCGTCTGGATCAGGATGACGACGGTGATCGAGCGGGCGAGATGCGGCACCGTCAGGTAGACGAAGCGGTTGACGAAGTTGGCGCCGTCCATTTCCGCCGCCTCCTTCTGCTCGCCATCCAGCGATTGCAGGGCGGTGAGCAGGATCAGCGTGGCGAAGGGCAGCCATTGCCAGGCGACGATGATGATGATCGACATCAGCGGATATTGCGCGAACCAGTCGACCGGTTGCAGGCCGAGCCCGCGGCTGATATCGGCCAGCACCCCGTAGCCCGGATGCATGATCATGTTCTTCCACACCAGCGCCGCCACCGGCGGCATGACGAAGAAGGGCGAGATGATCATGATGCGCACCAGCCCCTGCCCCCACATCGGCTGGTCGAGCAGCAGCGCGATCGCGACGCCGCCCACCACCGTGATGAAGAGCACGCCGCCGACGATCAGCAGCGTGTTCCAGATCGACTGGAAGAAGGCCGGATCGGTATAGAAGAACTGGTAGTTGAAAAGCCCGGCCCAACTGACATTGCCCGGGTTCAGCAGATTGTAGTTCTGGAACGAAAACCACAGCGTCATCGCCAGCGGCACGATCATCCAGATCAGAAGCAAGCCTACCGAGGGCGCAAGCATCAGCCGCGCCAGCCCACTGGTATTCCTGGTGGCCATCGAAATCTCCTCCCCGATTGATGGACGCGGCAGGCGAGCCTGCCACCCTTGTTCCTGCGTTTATCGCCCGGCGGCGGCGCTGTCGTAGACGGCGAGCACCTGATCCACGGCGGCGATCAGAATATCCTCCACTCCCCCGATTTGCGCCGGAACGATGCCCGGCAGATATTGATGCAGCACCGTTTCCGGAATGCGGACGCCATCGAGGGCGCCGAGCAGCCTGCGGACGGCCGCCTCCGCTTCCGGCTGCGTCCAGTAGTAGCGGATGCGGTCGCTATAGCTGAAATGGCGCTGGATGCGCAGTTCCGTTTCGTCACCGTGGTAATAACCGCTCCAATAGCCGGGTTTTTCCAGCATCAGTGCTTCCATGGCCCCGGCGAGCGGCCGCTCGCCATAGCCGGGCACGATGTCGGAGGCGACGAGATCGAGGGCGTAGAGCGCCTCGCGATAGGCAAAGGTCAGGCCGGGGCCGACCTTGAGGATCGGATAGCCGTCGCGCACCAGCGCCGCCAGCGCCTCTTCGGTCTGGTAATCGGTGGAATGCGCCTCGAACACCAGATCGGGCTCCTCGGCGAGAAGGCCGCTCAAGGCCGCTGCGCGGGGCGGATCGTAGGCGATCACATTGTCGCTGCCGAATTCGACGCCCGGCTGCACGACGAAGGCGATGACGCGGGAAAACACGTCCGCCAGCCCGGCCTTGGCGAAGGCGTCGCGGTGAACGGCGATGGTTTCGCGCGCGGCCTCCGAGGCGGTCGGCTCGACCACGTCGAGCGCATGGTCGGCGCCGCCGGGGATCGGCACTTCCGTCCCGAGAATATAGACCGGCGCGGCAAGCCCGGCGGCCTGCGCCGTGCGCTCGGCCACCGCGCAGAGCGTGGCGGCGCGGGACGCGACGGTATGGTCGTCGAGGGCCACCGGCTCCCCGGCGCAGCCCATCGAGGCGTCGAGATGGATCTTGCCGAAACCGGCCGCCACATAGGCTTCGACCATATCCGCCGCCTTCTTCAGCGCGGTCTCGGCGGGCTCCTTGCGCCAGGGATTGGGGCCGAGATGGTCGCCGCCGAAGATGATCTGCTCGCGGCCCACATTTTCCTCGCGGGCGATCGCCTCGACGAAGGCGACGAAATCGGCGGGCGTCATGCCGGTATAGCCGCCGAACTGGTTGACCTGGTTGCAGGTCGCCTCGATCAGCACCGGCCCGCCGCTTTTCGCCGCCCGCCGCAGCGCGGCGCGCAGAACGGTGGGATGGGCGGAGCAGACGGAGGCGATCCCGTAGGGCCTGCCTTCGCGGCGGGCGGCCGCAAGGCCGGTCAGAACAGTGCTCATTCCATGATCTCCCGGCCAGCGGCCGCAATGAATCGATCGAGTTCGTCCTTGCCGGAAACGCCTTCCATCGGACCCTGCTTCGTCACCGTGCGGGCGCCCGCCGCATTGGCGTAGAGCAGGGCGCTGGACGGCGGCAGACCGGCGCGGCGGATGGTGAGATAGGCGGCGCCAAAGCAGTCGCCCGCGCCGGTGGGGTCGATTTCCGTCACGGAGAAGGCGGCGCAATCCACGCGGCCGAATGCCCTGCTGAAATGCGTGGAGCCCTCGCTGCCGCGCTTGAGGACGATTTCGCCGACGCCGCGCGCCAGCAGGCTTTCGACGGCCGCCGCTTCCGTGGTTTCACCGGCGGCCACCAGCAGTTCGTCGCCCGAGGGCAGCAGCAGGTCGGTGACGGCGATCATGTCGTCGATCAGCTTGCGGCCGTCGCCGCCGCGCACCAGTTCCTTGCGCACGTTCGGATCGAAGGAAACCGAGCCGCCGCGGGCCTTGACCGAGGCGATGGCCTTGAGGAGAACCTCGCCGATGCCGGGAATGGCGAAGGCCGAGCCCATGACATGCACATGCCCGGCCCGCTCGATCAGCGCCGCCGCCGCCTCGGTCATCCGCGTTTCGCCAGCGGCCGAATGGGCGATGTTGAAGACGAAATCGCGCGCGCCGTCCGGGCGGTAGCGCACGAAGGCGCTGCCCGTCGGCTTGCCGGGAATGGTGGCGATCGCCGAGACGTCGACGCCGTCCTTCTGCAACCGCTCGACATTGAGCCTGCCGAAGTCGTCGTCGCCGACGGCGGCAACGATGCCCGCCGCGCCGCCGATGCGGGCGACCTGATCGATGAAGATGGCCGGAGCCCCGCTCGGGAACGGCCCCACAAGCGGCTGCGCCTCGAGGAAACCGGCGCCGATCGTCGTCGCCATGATTTCCACCAGGATCTCGCCCACCGTTATCGTCGGGCCCAAGGCCTCTGCCGCCAAGGCGTTCGTTTCCACCGCCATCCCTCCCCACAGGCAACCGGTTGACCGCGTTGCGATCTATCTTTCCCGGAGATAAATGGCCGTTGGCAAAAATGTCAACTTATTTTTACACGCGTAAATGTATTTTTCACAGATCGTGTTTTGTGCGGCGCAGCAAATTTGCCTCGCGCATCGCTGCGGAAACAATCGATTTAATGAAGTAAAATCAGCATGTTAAACAGTTTATCAAAAGCCGGTTGTACTCCGTGGCAATTTCTCGCTTGACAATTCCGGGCGTCTCGTCCAATATATTTCTTTACGCATGGAATTTTATGCGTGGACACCCGTAAAGGAGGAACGGACCCCATGAGGACTCTCACCCGCATTCTCACGGCTTCCGCCGTCGGCCTCGGCCTTTTCGCCGGGCTCGCGCAGGCCGAGGAGATCAGCGTCGCCACCGTCAACAACGGCGACATGATCATCATGCAGAAGCTCTCTGCCGCCTGGGAGAAGGAAACCGGCAACAAGATCAACTGGATCGTGCTCGAAGAAAACGTGCTGCGCGAGCGCGTCACCACCGACATCGCCACCAAGGGCGGCCAGTTCGACGTCATGACCATCGGCGGCTATGAAGCGCCGATCTGGGGCAAGCAGGGCTGGCTGACGGCCGTCGACGATCTCGGCGACGACTACGACTACGGCGACCTGCTCGACCCGATCCGCGGCGGCCTGACGGTGGACGGCAAGCTCTATGCCGTGCCTTTCTACGCCGAAAGCTCGTTCACGCTCTACCGCAAGGATCTGTTCGAAGCCGCCGGCCTGACCATGCCGGAAGCGCCCACCTACGACCAGATCAAGGAATTCGCCGCCAAGCTGACCGACAAGGACAAGCAGCAATACGGCATTTGCCTTCGCGGCAAGCCGGGCTGGGGTGAGAACATGGCCTTCTTCGGAACCATGGTGAACACCTATGGCGGCCGCTGGTTCGACATGGACTGGAAGCCGCAGCTCAATTCGGACGCCTGGAAGAAGGCCGTTACCGACTACGTCCAGCTTCTGACCGATTACGGCCCGCCCGGCGTGACCGCAAACGGCTTCAACGAGAACCAGACGCTGTTCGCCACCGGCCATTGCGCCATGTGGATCGACGCGACCTCGGCGGCTGGCCGCATCTACGATCCCAAGCAGAGCCAGGTCGCCGACAAGACCGCGTTCACCCGCGCCCCCGTCGCCGTGACGCCGAACGGTTCGAGCTGGTCCTGGGCCTGGAGCCTCGCCATCCCGGCAACCTCGCAGAAGACCGAAGTCGCCAAGTCCTTCCTCAAATGGGCAACCTCGAAGGATTACGTGAAGATGGTCGGCGAAAGCGAAGGCTGGGTCGCCGTGCCGCCGGGCACGCGCAAGTCCACCTACGCGCTGAAGGAATACCAGGAGGCCGCGCCGTTCGCCGAGACGGTTCTCCAGGCCATCCTGTCGGCCGATCCGACCAAGCCCACCAAGGATCCGGTGCCCTATACCGGCGTGCAGTTCGTCGCCATTCCGGAATTCCAGGCGATCGGCACCTTCGTCGGCCAGCAGATCAGCGCGGTTCTTGCCGGTCAGCAGACGATCGACGCGGCGCTCGACGCCGCCCAGACCCAGGTCGAGCGCGACATGACGCGCGCGGGCTACATCAAGTAAGACGGGGCAACCCTCTGAAACTCCAAGCCCGCGGGCCTGCCCGCGGGCCCTCCCGGGGGGCCCGGTGCCTCGGCGCCGGGTTTCTCCCTCCGGGATCAGCTTCCACCAACAGGATAGCCGCGCGAGCCAGGCCATGGCGGCGGGACGGAGAACGAAGAATGAGACTTCAGGACAAGATCGCGCTTATCACCGGCGGCGCGCGCGGCATCGGCCTCGGCTTTGCCGAGGCCTTCGTGGCCGAGGGCGCGAAGGTCATCATCGCCGACATCAACCTCGCGCGCGCCGAGGAAGCGGCCGCTTCCATCGGCCCGGCCGCGACGGCGATCAGGATCGACGTCACCGATCTGGCCGATATCGACGCGGTCGTCAAAAAGATCGACGAGGATTTCGGCGGCATCGACATTCTCGTCAACAACGCGGCCATCTTCGACATGGCGCCGATCCAGGCGATCACCGAGGACAGCTACGACCGCGTGATGAACGTCAACCTGAAGGGCCCGCTGTTCACCATGAAGGCGGTGGCCAATGTCATGATCGCGCGCGGGCGCGGCGGCAAGATCATCAACATGGCCAGCCAGGCCGGGCGGCGCGGCGAAGCGCTGGTGACGCTCTATTGCGCCTCCAAGGCCGCGATCATCTCCGCCACCCAGTCGGCGGCGCTGGCGCTGGTCAAGCACGGCATCAACGTCAACGCCATCGCCCCCGGCGTGGTCGACGGCGAGCATTGGGACGTCGTGGACGCGAAATTCGCCGAATGGGAAGGCCTGAAGCCCGGCGAGAAGAAAGCCGCCGTCGCCGCCTCCGTGCCGATCGGCCGCTTTGCGACGCCCGACGACATCAAGGGCCTTGCCGTCTTCCTCGCCTCGAAGGACAGCGATTATATTCTCGCCCAGACCTATAATGTCGACGGCGGCAACTGGATGAGCTAAAGCCACGACGATGGCGCCTTCCCGCCCCTGCCGGACGGGAAGGCGCCTCGGAAAACGCATGAGCGTGTCCGGCGGCGCTGCTTCGCCCGGACCTGCTCCGGAGGCGCGCAGGGAGCGCAGGGTTGTGGCCAAGTCGATCAAAACGATGGAGGATTTTTCAGCATTCGTCGGCCTGTCGCGGCCGACCGTGTCGAAATATTTCCACGATCCGTCCTCGGTGCGCAAGAAGACGCGCGACACCATCGAGGAGGCGCTGAGGAAATCCGGCTTCCGCCCGAACATTCTGGCGGTCAACCTCAACCGCCGCCGCTCCAACATCATCGGCGTGGTCATCCCGAACTCGATCGACCCCTTCTACATGGCGCTGACCCGGCGCATCGAACTCATCGCCAACAGCGCGGGCTACCTCCCCTTCGTCCTCTCCTCCGACGGGCGCATGGAAATGGAGGAGAACGCGATCAAGATCTTCAAGTCCATGAATGTCGCCGGGGCGATCATCGCCCCGCTGATCATGCGCTCGCGCCAGCCCATGCTGGAGCAGCTCAGCCAGTCCATCCCGATCGTCTATATCGACTCGCCGATCAACGACACCTCGCCCTTTGTCGGCACCGACAATCGCCAGAGCTTCGGCCTGATCGTCGATTATCTCTGCCGCTCCGGCGAGCCGCCCTGCTATTTCGGCATGCCGCAGATCAACACGAATGCGGTGGCCCGGGCGAGCGCCTATAGCGAGGCGATGCAGCGGCTGGACGTCGAGCCGCGCGTCGTGCCGATTTCCGACGCGATGACCTGGGATTTCGAGAAATTCGCCTTCGAGGAAGCCAACCGGCTTTTCGAGAATATCGACCGGCTTCCCTCGCGCACGATTCTCTGCGCCAACGACCGCCTGGCCTTCGGTGTGATCGCCGCCGCCTGGCAGCGCGGGCTGAAGGTCGGCCACGGCGCGGAAAACGACCTGCGCGTCGCCGGTCACGACGATCATCCGCTTTCGGAATACGCCTGCCCGCCGATCACCACCGTCGCGCAGAATTACAACGAGATCGGCCGCATCGCGATCGAGCTTCTGCTCTGCAAGCTGAACGATGCGGATGAGGCGGGCTGCGGCAAGGATCAGGTTCTGCTCAAGGCCGACCTGATGCTGCGGCGCTCCGCCTGAACCGGGCGGCGGCGTTAGGCTTACCTCTCCCTGAATCCCTTCCCGTAAAGGGGCAAAGCAAGCTTCCAGCTTTCTCCCCCTTATGAGGGAGATGCCGGAAGGCAGAGGGGGTTTTCCATATGCAATGGCAACCCGCCTCCCCTAACGAATCCCGGCCGCGCCCGGAAATTCCGCTGGCTTTCGGGGCGGGAATTGCGGCATAGAGCATGTTCCGCAACGGAAAATGCACGCAAAGCCGGATTTCACGCCATGAGCGACAGGCGCGCCACGGAAAAACTGTTCCCGCTCGCAAAACGTTTCGTCACGTTCAGCGGCGGCTCGGTGCTGGGCGCGGCGATCGATTACGCGCTGACCATGCTGTGCTACCATCTGCTGCGTATGGACCCGTCCGTGGCGTTGGCGCTGGCGATGACGGTCAGCGCTTCCGTCGTTTTCCTCTATCACGAGAAGATCACCTTCCGCGCCTCCGGGCCCGGCCGGGGCTCGCGCTACCTGCGGTTTGCGGCGCTGGCCGTGCTGGTTCTCGGCCTGCGCGTCATCGCCGTGCGGGCGCTCACCGCCGCCGGGCTTCCCGTCGCGCTGGCGCTCGCCATCGCCATCGTGCTGGTCTCGATCCTCAACTTCGCCGCCTCCTCCATGCTGATTTTCCTGAGACCGTCCGAATGAACCGCCAGAAACTGACGATCGTCGTTCCGATCTATAACGAGAGCGAAAATCTTTCCGCGCTCGCCGCCCGCCTGAACGACGTCTCGGCGCGCATCGAGGCGGGCGGAACGCTTGCCGTCGGCTATGTCTTCGTGGATGACGGCAGCCGCGACGGCAGCTTCGACCAGCTCGCCGCCATGGATTTCGGCGGGCGGCGGGTGCGGCTTTTGCGCTTCTCGCGCAATTTCGGCAAGGAAGCGGCGCTTTCGGCGGGCATCGACGCGGCGGATGACGCCGACGCCATCGTGATGATGGACGCCGACCTGCAACATCCGCCCGAACTGGTGCTGGAGCTGGTGCGCATCTGGCAGAGCGAGAAGGTCGACAGCGTCTACACCTACAAGGAAGAACGCCGCGCCGCCGAAGGCGCGCTGAAGGCGTCGCTGACGCGCGGCTTCTACTGGATCATGAATCGCGGCGCGCGCTTCCGCATCACCGAGAATGCCGGTGATTTCCGCCTGATCAGCCGCCGCTTCGCCGATACGCTGCGGCAATTGCCGGAAAGCGAGCGCTTCATGAAGGGGCTGTATGGCTGGGTCGGCTTTCCGCAGCGCGGCGTGCCCTTCTCGCCGCCGGAGCGCGAGCATGGCGCCTCCAGCTTCAACGCGCTGCGGCTGGTGGCGCTGTCCTTCGACGCCATGACCAGCTTCACCACCGCGCCGCTGCGCCTGATGGCGCTGGCGGGGCTCGTCATCGCGGGCGGCAGCACGCTGTACGGGCTCTATATCGTCATCGAGCGGCTTTTCTTCCTCTCCAGCGGCATCGGCATTTCCTCGGTGCTGGCGCTGGTTTCCTTCTTTGGCGGAATGCAGATGATCTTTTTCGGCCTGATCGGCGAATATATCGGCAAGACGATCCTGGAGGCGAAGCGAAGGCCCGCCTATATCGTCGCCGACGACCTGAAGCGCGGCGGGGAGGCCCCATGATGCAGGCCCGGACCCGCAGGCTTTCCCCCGAACTCTTCATCCTTGTCCACTGCCTCGTCTGGTGGATCATGACCGTGATCGCCAAGCCGGTGCTGGACAGCTATGGCGACATGGTGGAGGTCTACGCCTGGTCGCAGCATTGGCTGCTGGGCTCCGACAAGCATCCGCAATTCCTGCCATGGATGGCGAAGCTGTGGTTCACGGTCATGCCGCAGAGCGTGCCCTCCTTCTTCGCGCTGTCGGCGGTCAATCTCGCCATCGGCCTCGCCGGTATCCTCGCCTTCGGGCGGGCGGTGAAGCTGACGGAATTGCAGATCGGCGCGGGGCTGGCGCTCTGCGCGCTCGCCTTTCCCTATCTGACGCTGTCCGGCAAGCTGAACATGAACACGATCAGCCTGTCGACATGGCCCTGGGCCGCCTGGGCGCTGGCGCGCACCATCGATCCGCAGAACGGCTGGCGGAACCTGCACGCGCTGCTGTTCGGCCTGCTGGCGGGGGCGGCGATGCTGGGGAAATATTTCTCCATCGTCCTCATCCTGCCGCTCTTCCTGTTTTCCTTCACGGCGCGCATGCGCCGGGTCTGGGCCACGCCCGCACCCTATATCGCCATCGCCGCCTTTCTCGCCGCCACCCTGCCGCATCTGTTCTGGCTGCTCGGCAACGAGCAGGGGCTGGCCTATGCCACCGGTCAGGGCACCGGCGACGATACCGGGCGGGTGGTCTATTACATCGTCAAGTTCCTGCTCGCGCCGCTGATCTACTGGCCGGTGCCGCTGGCGCTCGCCGCAGCCCTGCTTGTCACCGGGCCGGTTGCGGCGCGCCTGCCGCGCCTGTTGCGCCCGCCGCAGATCGACCTGCTGACGGTTGCCGCCATCGGCCCATGGCTCACCGCCATCCTGTTTTCAGTGTTCGGCTTCGCGGAACTGTCGATGCCTTGGGCGATCCCGGTCGGTTTCGCCTTCACGCTCTATCTCGCCCGCAATGCCGACGCGGCGGCGCTGGAGGCGAACGGGCCGCGCCTCATCGCCGCCTACCGCTTCATCTGGCCGCTGATGATCGCCACCGGCATCGGCATCGCCGCCGTCAACGCCTGGAAGGGCAATACCCGCTTCTACGCGCCGAACGAGGAAGCGGCGGCGGCGATCGTCGAGACATGGCGGCAGACGCACGCGGAGCCGCTGCGCTGGGTGGCAAGTGCCAACAACGCCGCGCAGATCGCCTTCCTCGCCCCGGAAAAGATCGAGGCGCTGCCTGCCCTGCCCAACCGCCTGCCCGCCTATTACCCGCCGCTCGCGGACTGGAAGGGCGAAGCAGGCGTCGTCTTCTGCTCGCTGGCCAGAAAAGGCCGGATCGACAGCGCCTGCATGGACGCGTCGGCCGCATGGGCGGCGGAAAACGGCATGCAGGCGGAAAAGGCGGTGCTGTCCGTCCACCGCAGCGGCCTGCGCTTCCCCCGCCATATCGATTACGATCTCGGCATCGTCTATGTCTTCCCCGCTGCTGATCGCTGACGATTTCGGCCTTGGGCGCGGCCATGACCGGGTGATCCTCGATCTGATCGGGGAAGGCCGTCTCGGCGGCACCTCGGTCATGGTCGACGGCGATATCGCGCCGCCCGATCTGGAGCGGCTGCGGCGCCTGCGGGCCAGCGGGGCGCAGGTCGGCCTGCACCTCAATCTCAGCTATCGTTTCGCGGCCTCGCCGGTCTGCCATCCCATCGGCGCCCTGATGCGGCTATGCCTGACCGGGCGGATGCCGCCTGATGCGCGGCCGGAATTCCAGCGGCAGGCGGAGCGTTTCGCCGCGCTGTTCGGCGACCTGCCGGATTATTACGACGGCCACCAGCATTGCCATTGCCTGCCGGGGTTGTCGCGGCTTGCCGCCGCCCTGCCGCAAGGCGGGAAACGCTGGATGCGCGTGCCGCTGCCCGCCAGCCTCTCCGGTCTGGCGTTGAACCTGCGCTCGGGCGGCGCGAAGGTGGCGGTGATCGCCGCCCTTGCCCGCCATGCGAAGGGCGTGTTCCGCCGCTCGGGTTGGCGCGTCAATGCGGATTTCTCCGGCTTCCTGCGGCTCGGCGATCCCGGCTCGGTCGATCTCTGGCTGCCGCGCCTGCTTGCGGCGGCCGGGGATTCCTGCCTGGTGATGACGCATCCCGGCGATGCGGCCGATCCGGCGCAATGCGAGGGCCATGCGGGCGCCTGCCGCGCCCGCGAAGCCGCGATCCTGCGGGCTCAATCCTCCCCGGTCACCCGGCCGAGCACTGTCTTCAAATCGTTCAGGCCATAGGGCTTGGGCAGGTAAAAGGAACGCCCGGCGGCAAGCTTCGGGGCCTTCGCCTCTCCCGTCGCGAAGACGATGGGAAGACCGGCGCATTGCTCCAGCACCCGCCCGGCCAGCGCCTCGCCGGACATATCCGGCAGGCCCATGTCGATCATCGCCACATCGAAGCCGCCGCCATTCAGCGCGGCCAGCGCCTCGGCGCCGTTTCCGGCCTCCACGCAGGCATGGCCGAGTTCGGCCAGCATGTCGGCGGTATCCATGCGGATCAGCGGCTGGTCCTCGACCAGCAGGATGCGCAGGCTTTTCGGCTGTTCCGGCGCGGGCTCCGGTGCCGGATGCGCAGGCTCCTCGGCCTTCCTTGCCTGCATGAGCTGCGCCTCGTTGGCGAGAACATGGCGGATCTTGCGGGCCAGTTGCTCGCGCGTATAGGGCTTGGAGAGAAGCTGCACGCCGGGATCGAGCCGCCCGCCATGCACGATGGAATTTTCCGTATAGCCGGAGGTGAACAGCACGGCGATGGCGGGCAGCCGCTCCTTGGCCTGACGCGCCAGATCGGCGCTTTTCAGGCTGCCGGGCATGATGACATCGGTAAACAGCAGGTCGATGGCGATGCCGCTTTCGATGATGGCGAGCGCGGAGGCCGCATCCGGCGCCTTCAGCACGTTGTAGCCCAGCTCGCGCAGCATATCGACGACGGTGGTGCGCACGCCCTCGTCGTCCTCGGCGACGAGAATGGTCTCGCGCCCGCCGATGACGGGCGCATCCAGCGTATCGACGGCCAGATCCTCCTGCTGGCGCGAGCGCGGAAGATAAATCTTCACCGTCGTTCCATGCCCGACCTCGCTGTAGATCTTCACATGCCCGCCCGATTGCTTGACGAAGCCGTAGACCATCGACAGGCCAAGCCCGGTGCCCTTGCCCTCGGCCTTGGTGGTAAAGAAGGGGTCGAACACCTTCGTCAATATGTCGGCGGGCATGCCGCTGCCGGTATCCGTCACCGACAGCGCCACATATTGCCCCGGCTCCACATCCTCGTTCATGCGCGCGTAATTGTCGTCGATGAAGGCGTTGCCGACCTCGATGGTCAGCTTGCCGAAGCCGTCCATGGCGTCGCGGGCGTTGATCGCCAGGTTGAGCAGCGAATTTTCGATCTGCACCGGGTCGACCAGCGTGTTCCACAAGCCTCCCGAAACCATGGTTTCGATTTCCACGCCCTCGCCGATGGTGCGCCTCAGCATCTCGTCCATGCCGGTGATCAGGCGGCCGACATTCAGCACCCGCGGATCGAGCGCCTGCCTGCGGCCGAAGGCGAGAAGCTGGGCGGCGAGCTTCGCCCCCTTGCCCACCCCCGCCAGCGCATTGGCGATGCGCCGCCCGGCCTTGTCGTCGCCCGCGATATCGCGGGCGAGAAGCTGGAGATTGCCGGAAATCACCTGAAGCAGATTGTTGAAATCATGAGCGACGCCGCCGGTAAGATTGCCGATCGCCTCCATCTTCTGCGCCTGTTGCAGCGCAAGCTCGGTCTTGCGCAGCGCCGCCGCCGCCTCGCGCTCCTCGGTCACGTCGCGGCCGACGGCGTGGATGAACTCCTCGCTCGGCACCGCCGTCCATGAAATGCGCCGGTAGCTGCCGTCCTTGCAGCGCAGGCGGTTTTCGAAGGAGAAGGTCGTGGCGCCCCCGGCCAGCCGCGCCACCTCCTGCTGCGCCGCCTCGCGATCCTCGGGATGGACCATGTCCATGATCGAACGGCCGAGCAGATCCTCCTCCGCCCAGCCGAACACCATGCTCCAGGCCGGGTTGACGGCGGTGATGCGGGTGGCGAAATCGGCGACCAGCATGATATCGGTCGAAAGCCGCCACATGCGGTCGCGGTCGGCGGTGCGCTCGGCCACGCGCTGCTCCAGCGTCGCGTTCAGCGCCTCCAGCTTCTCGCGGATCGAGCGCAATTCGTCGACATCCGTATTGGTGCCGATCCAGCGCAGGATGGCGCCCGCATCGTCGCGGATCGGCAGGGCGCGGGCGATGTACCAGCGGAAGACGCCGTCATGGCCGCGCAGCCGGTATTCCGTCTCGTAGGTCTCGCCCGAGGCCACCGCCTGACGCCAGCGCGCCACGGCGTTGTCGCGGTCGTCGGGATGGACGATCCGCAGCCAGTTGTCGCCGTCGAGTTCGTCCTGCGTCAGCCCGGTATAGCGGTAGACGCCCTCGTTGAACCAGTCGATCCAGCCGCACGGCCTGGCCGTCCAGACATGGTTGGGCAGGGCCTGCGCCAGCGCCCGGAAGCGCGCCTCGCTCTCGTAAAGCTCCTTCTGCGCCCGGCGGCGCTCGGTCACATCCTGCACCACGCCGACGAATCGCACCGGCTCACCGCGGTCGTCGCGCTCGAATTCGCCGCGCCGGGCGATGACGCGCTCCTCGCCGGTATCGGCGCGGTGGATGGTGTATTCGACGCTGAGCGGCGCGCTGGCCTCGCTGCGCGTCTGCCCGTTGGAGGCGACGCCGCGATCCTGCTCCACGATCAGGCTTTCGATGACGTCCACCGGCGCGGCATCCGCCTCGGGAATGCCGTAGATCTTGCAGAATTCCGGCGTCAGGCTCAGCGTGTTGGTTTTGATATCCAGCGAGAACACGCCGACGCCGCCCACTTCCTGCGCCCGGCGCAGCCGCGCCTCGGCCTCGGCCAGCGCCATGTTGGCGAGATATTCGTCGGTGCGGTCGCGCAGCACCTTCACCAGCCCGACCGGCGTGCCGTCGCCGTCGCGCAACGGGTTGATCTCGCCATTCGCCCAGAAGCGGTCGCCGGATTTGCGCACATGCCAGCGCTCGTGATGGGCGGTGCCCAGCGCCAGCGCCGCATCCATCGCCTCCTGCGCCTTGCCCGCCTCGCGGTCCTCATGGGTAAACAGCATGTCCCAGTGGCGGCCCGCCACCTCCTCCTCGGTCCAGCCGAAGATGCGGCGCGCGCCCTCGTTCCAGCTCAGGATATGGCCGTTCAGCTCCAGCGCGATGATGGCGTAGTCGATGGCGCTGTCGAGGATCTGGCGGCTCTGGCGGGCCGTGGCCTGCACGGCGCGCTCGGCCATCACCCGGTCGGTGACATCGCTGCCCTGCACGAAGATGCCGACGGTCCGCCCCTCGGGATCGACGACCGGCTGGTAGACGAAATCGACGAATTTCGTTTCGAACGGGCCATCGGGCGCCGCTTGCAGCCGCACCGGTTGCGCCGTGCCGCAAAAGGGCTTTCCGCTCTCGAAAACCCCGTCCAGCAATTCGCAGAACCCCTGATCGTCCAGCTCCGGCAGCGCCTCGCGCACGGTCTTGTCGAGGATCTCGCGATGGCCGACGAGCTGCATATAGGCGGGGTTGGCGAAGCGGAACACATGGCCGCGCCCATGCAGCATGGCGTTGAAGCCCGGCGCCTGCTCGAACATCTGGCGCAGCCGCTCCTGCTCGTTCTTCAGCCAGCGCTCGGCGCGCACCTTCTCGGTGGTTTCCACCACGATGGCCATCACGCCGACCGGCTTGCCCTCCTCGCCGAGAATCGGGGAGTAATCGAGGTTCATCGCCGCCTGCAACGGCCGCCCGCGCCGGAACAGCGTCAGTTCCTGATCCCTGTAGGCCAGCGTTGCGCCCGCAAGGCAGACGCGCATGATATTGTCGTTGAATTCGGCGACCTCCGGCCAGGCTTCCCGCACCTTCAGGCCGAAGACGCCGGGATGGCGCGTGCCCGCGAATTCCGCATAGGCGTCGTTGTAGATCATCACGCCGTCCTCGTGCCACAGCGTCACGATCGGCACGGGCGAGCGCAGGACCAGCGAAATCACCGTCTTGATGCTTTGCGGCCATTCCCCGATGGGCCCGAGCGCGGTCGCGGCCCAATCGAATTCGGCGATCAGCGCCGCCATGCGGCCGCCGCCAGTGAGAAACGGAAGGTCATGTGGTTCGTTCACAGGGCGCATCTTCGCAAATTTGATATCCGGCAATCCGGCTGGACATCCATCTTGCGGAAAGCCACCGGAATTGCAAAGGAAATTGAAAGCCTTAACTCCGCCAACCGAACGCAGGCCCCCTGCAAGGCGATCCGCCCTGCCTGCCGCTCCCCGCGCCCCGATGGCGATAGGGCGCATATAGGCTTCGTATGGGCGAAGACGAGGGGGCAAGGCGCCGATTATCGCCAAGGGGCAGAACAAATGGCTGAATCGCGCATTTGTTCCCCTTCGCCGGGAAAATGATTTTCCGGAACCGTGAGGTTTTTCAGGCATTTACCGGGTGTCTTCTCATTCTCGAAAGGATGGACCCATGAAAAAGATGGCCTTGGCAATGGCCTTTGCCCTGACTTCCACGTTCGCCATGGCGCAGACCGCCACGACGCCTCCGGCCACCGAAAACGGAGACACCCCGGCGGTCGCGACCCCCGACGACACCAACCCGACCGCGCCGGTGGCGGGCAAGAACAGTTTTACCGAAAATCAGGCGAAGGAAAGGCTTGAGGAAGCCGGATATTCCGGCGTGACCGGCCTGACGCTGGATGCGAACGGCGTCTGGCGCGGCAAGGCCACGAAGGGCGGCGCTGAAACCGATGTCGGCCTCGATTACCAGGGCAACATCGTCACCAACTGATTTCAACTTGCAGGAGGACGTTCCATGCGCACCATTTCCGGACTTTTCGACAGCCATGCCGATGCGCGCCGCGCCGTCAGCGCGCTCGAGGAGGCTGGCATTCCCTCGCGGGATATCAGCATCGTTTCCAACAAGACCGGCCCGGATGGCGCCGTCGAGGGTGAAAGCCTCGCCGGTGAAGGCGCCGGCACCGGCGCCGGGATCGGCGCCGTGGCGGGCGGCGGGCTCGGCCTGCTGACCGGCCTCGGCATCATGGCCATTCCCGGCGTCGGCCCGGTCGTCGCCGCCGGATGGCTGGCGGCAACGGCGGCGGGCGCGGTGGCGGGCGCCATCGCGGGCGGCGCCGCGGGCGGGCTGATCGGCTCGCTGATGGATGCGGGCGTGCCCGAAGAACACGCCCATGTCTATGCCGAGGGCGTGCGCCGGGGCGGCAGCCTCGTGGTTGCACGCGTCGATGACGACCGCCTCGACGCCGCCCAGGCGATCCTCAGCCAGTCGCGCCCCGTCGACCCCGCCGAGCGCCGCCGTCTGTACGAGGAAGCGGGCTGGACGCGCTTCGACGACACGCTCGATCCCTATACGCCGGAGGAAATCGAGGCGGAGCGCCTGCGTTACCGTAACCTGCCGTAAGCAGCAGGTAAAAACCCCCTCTGCCTTCCGGCATCTCCCCCACAAGGGGGGAGAAAGCAACAGGCTTGCTTTTCCGGTCTCTTGGGCCATCAAGGGTGCCGCAGTTCAAGTCCCTCCCCCTTGTGGGGAGGGATTTAGGGAGGGGTCTTTACCTCATATGCGATAGCCCTGCGTAAACAGGGTCAGATCAGCGCTCATGAGCCTGAATGACGGCGAGGAAGGCGTCGCCGTAGCGTTCCAGCTTCGACTGGCCGACGCCGGAAATGCCGAGCAGCGCCTCGCGGCTTGCCGGGCGCTCGGTGGCAAACGCGATCAGCGTCGTATCGGGAAACACCACATAGGGCGGCACCGACAGCGCCTTGGCGATTTCCATGCGCCGGGCCCGCAGCGCTTCGAACAGCGCCATATCCCCGCCCTCCAGCGCGGTTTTCGCTTTCGTGGCGGCGGCGGAGGCGCTACGCGCCGCCTTGCCCTTGGTCGGCCGGTCGTGGCGGAAGCGCACCTCCTGCTCGCGCTTGAAGACGGCGCGTGCTTCCGGCTCCAGCTTCAGCGCCCCGAAGGCGTCGTGATCGACGCGGATATAGCCCGCCGCCAGCAATTGCCGGTAAACGGATTGCCATGTCCTTGCCGGAAGATCGCGCCCCGCGCCGAACACCGGCATCTCCACATGGCCGAAGCGTTCGGTCTTCTCGTTCGCATTGCCCAGCAGCACGTCGATCAGGTGCCCGGCGCCAAAGCGTTCGCCGGTGCGATAGACCGCCGCCAGCGCCTTGATCGCCGCATCGGTGCCGTCCCATGTCTCCACCGGCTTCAGGCAGGTGTCGCAATTGCCGCAATGGCCGGGATGCGCCTCGCCGAAATGGGCAAGCAGCGCCTGCCTGCGGCAGCCCGGCGTTTCGCAGATGGCCAGCAGCGCGTTCAGCTTGGCGCGCTCGATGCGCTTGATATCGCCGGTGGAGCCGCCGCCCTCGATCATCCGGCCGCGCTGGATGACATCGGCCATGCCATAGGCCATCCACACTTCGGAGGGCAGACCGTCGCGCCCGGCGCGGCCGGTTTCCTGATAATAGGCTTCCACCGAGCCCGGCAGGTCGAGATGGGCGACATAGCGCACGTTCGGCTTGTCGATGCCCATGCCGAAGGCGACAGTGGCGACGAGGCACAGCTCCTCTTCCTTGAGGAAGGCGTCCTGATTGGCGTCGCGCGTCTCGCGCTCCATGCCCGCGTGATAGGCAAGCGCCCGGATGCCCTGATCGTTCAGCCAGCCGGCGGTTTCCTCCACCTTGGCGCGGGAAAGGCAATAGACGATGCCGCTCGACCCCTTGTGCCGCGACAGGAAGCGCAGAAGCTGCTGGCGCGGCTGGTCGCGCTCGACGATTTCGTAGGTGATGTTGGGCCGGTCGAAGGAGGTGGTGAACACCTTGGCCGAATGCAGCCCCAGCCGGTCGATGATATCCTCGCGGGTATGCGGATCGGCGGTCGCCGTCAGCGCCATGCGCGGCACGCCGGGAAAGCTTTCGGCCAGTTGGTCCAGCATCCGGTATTCCGGGCGGAAATCATGGCCCCATTGCGAGACGCAATGCGCCTCGTCGATGGCGAACAGGGCGACCTGCGCCTCGCCGATCAGCTCGCGGAAGGCAGGGGTGACGATGCGCTCCGGCGTCACATAGAGAAGATCGAGCGCGCCTTGCGACAGCGCCCGGCGCATGCCGATGTAATCCTCACGGCTCTGGGCGGAATTCAGCGCGGCGGCATTGACGCCGAGCTGCTTCATCGCCTCCACCTGATCGCGCATCAGGGCAATCAGCGGCGACACCACGATGCCGACGCCCGGGCGGCAGAGCGCCGGGATCTGGTAGCACAGCGATTTGCCCGCGCCCGTGGGAAACAGCACGACGGCATCGCCGCCGCCGATCACCTGCTCCACCACCTCCGCCTGCCGCCCCCGGAAGGACGGGTAGCCATAGACCCGTTTGAGGATATCGAGGGGATTGGCGGCGGCCTTGCGGCCAAAGGCGGGAGAAGAGGTGTTTGCGGGCATCGACTCGAAGGACTTTCATGGAAGACATTGCCAGTATGACATGAAATTTCCACGTTCGGCGACCCCTTGGATACCCGGAAGGGGGATTTCGCTTTCTTGATCGGCGTGGTGCCCGGCCCCTCATCCGCCTGCCAGCACCTTCTCCCCGCAAGCGGGGAGAAGGGATATGACGCATCGTCTTCCTCAACCAATATCCGTGCGCGGGCAAGTCCCCTTCCCCGCTGGCGGCAGGGCAGTCGCATATGGAAAACCCCCTCTGCCTGCCGGCATCTCCCCCACAAGGGGGGAGAAAGCAGGACGCTTGCTTTTCCGGCCTTTTGGGCCATCGAGGGTGCCGCAGGTTAAGTCCCTCCCCCTTGTGGGGAGGGATTTAGGGAGGGGTCTTTGAGCATATACGATCCCCCTGCCGCTGGCGGAGAAGGGATAAGGAGCCGGGCACCTTATCCGCTTGATCTACCCCGCCTCAAACACCGTCTCGCCCGCAATCCATGTGCTCTTCATCGCCAACCCCTCATCCAGCAGCACGAAATCCGCCGCCAGCCCCGGTTGCAGCCGTCCGCGCCTGTCCGCGATGCGGGCGGCTTCGGCTGGATAGGCCGTTGCCATGCGCAACGCTTCCTCCAGCGGCAGCCCCAGCCGCTCATGCGCGAAGCGGATGGAGGAGAGCATGTCGATATCCGCGCCCGCCAGCGTGCCGTCGGCCAGCGTCAGGCGGCCGCCATGGCGCAGGATGCAGCGGCCGTTGAGGGTGAAGCCGGGCAGATCGGTGCCGATGGTCGACATGGCGTCGGTAACGAGGAATATTTTCCCCGGCCCCCGCTTGGCGCGCAACGCAATCGCGATTGCGGCGGGCTCGACATGGAAACCGTCGGCGATCAGACCGGCATGGAGCCCCGCCGTTTCCAGCGCCGCCCCCACCAGCCCCGGCTCGCGATGGCCGAGCGGGCTCATGGCGTTGTAGAGATGGGTGACGGCGCGCGCGCCCGCCCCGGCATAGGCGGTTGCCGCCGCGTAACCGGCATCGGTATGGCCGAGGCTGACGATGACGCCCGCCTTCGCCAGCGCCGCCGCCTGCTCGATGGTGACGTTTTCCGGGGCGATGGTCGTCATGAAGGCTTCGAAGGCACCGGCGCAGGCGAGAAGCCGCGCCAGATCCTCTTCCTCCATCGGGCGGATCAGCGCGGGATCATGCGCGCCCTTGCGGGCGATGGAGAGATGCGGGCCCTCCAGATGCAGGCCGATAAAGCCCGGCACCTTGTCCGCCGCCGCCTGCCTGCCCGCCGCGACCGCCGCCGCGGTGATATCAGGCGTATCGGTGATCAGCGTCGGCAACAGCGCCGTGGTGCCGAAACGGGCATGAGCGGCGCAGATCGTCCGGATGGCGTCCGTGGAGGGCGCGTCGTTCAGCATCACGCCGCCGCCGCCATTCACCTGAAGATCGATGAAGCCCGGCACGAGAATGCCGCCGCCTGCTTCGATGCGTTGCGCATCCGCCGGAATATCATCCGGCGAAACCACGGCATCGATCCGCCCGCCCGTCAGCAGCAGCGCCCTGTTCTCATGCCACGCATCGCCATCGAAGATGCGCGCGCCCAAAACGGCTTTGGCGGTCATCGGGTTTCCGTCACCTTTTTCAAGGCCGCGGGCTTGTCCGGGTTGAAGCCGCGTGAGCGCGACCAGGATTCGACGAAACCGTAGAACGGCAGGATAAGGGCAAGCGCATCGGTGAGCGGATGGCCGGTGGCGACGTATGGCAGCGGCCGCGCCTTCTCCACCTTGGCGGAAGTGGCGAAGACCAGCCCGCCCTTGTCGGCCAGCGAATCGGCGATGCCTGCCACGGAATCCTCGGCGGCATCGCGCACGGCGAAGGAAATCACCGGGAAGGAGGAGTTGACCAGCGCCACCGGCCCATGCAGCACCTCGGCGGCGGAATAGGCTTCCGCATGCACCTCGGAGGTTTCCTTGAATTTCAGCGCCGCTTCCGCCGCGATCGCAAGGCCGGGGCCGCGCCCGAGCATGTAGAGCGAGCCGGTATCGCCGCCGAGCGCCAGCGCCAGCTCGTCCCATTCCAGCGCGACGGCCTTTTCGAAATGCTCCGGCAGGCTGGCGACGGCGCGGCGCAAGCCGTCGTCATCGGTCCATTCGGCAAGCAGCGCCAGCCCCGCCACCACCGAGTTGACGAAGGATTTCGTGGCCGCCACCGCCAGTTCCGGCCCGGCCTGGATATCGAGCGGATGGGTGCAGGCCTCCGCCATCGGCGAGGGCAGCGTGTTGGTAAGCCCGATGGTCACCGCCCCGGATTTCGTCGCGGCCTCCGCCATCGAGACGATATCGGGGCTCTTGCCGGATTGGGAAATGGCGATCGCCGCGCCGGTGTCCAGCCTCAGCGTCCTGCCGTAGATCGAGGCAAGCGACGGCCCGACCGAGGCGACCGGACGGCCCGCCTGCAATTCGGTGGCATATTTGATGAAGAGGGCGGCGTGATCGGAGGAGCCGCGCGCGATGGTGGCGAGAAAGGCCGGATCGCGTTCGCGCAACGCCCGGCCCGCCGCTGAAATCGCAGCCCCCGAACGCTCCAGCAGGCGGGCGGCCGCCTCGGGGATTTCATCGATCTCACGGCGCATATGCGTTTGTATCGTCATGGTCTTCCACTTGCGGTCAGGCGCCGCCCGGCACCCGTCATGCAACGGGCGCGGGCTGGCGTTCCGGATTCCATTCGCTAGCCATACCGCAGGATCGGGCGGCAGGCGACCATGTGATGCAAACTTTTGATCGCGGCTTGCGGATCCGCGCCCGGCGGAGCGGCTACTCCCCGGCCTGCGCGAGATATCTGTCGAGCCGCCCCTTGTTCTGGAACATGCGCTTCGCATGGCCGGGGGCCTTTGGCATCGGTCAGCCGTTCCACCGCGACGCGATAGAGCGGGCCGATGATTTCGGGCATGAAGGAAACAACCTGAAATATGCGGGCAGGCATCCCGCGCCTTGGCCAGTGAGCTATGATCTCAGGCCTTGCGCGCCTTTCCGGAATAGGCCGCACGCCAGTTCGCGAGGTTTGCCGCCTTGACCGGCCCATAGCCGCGCACATCCAGAACCGCGCCCGCCTCTTTCGCCGCCTCCGCCAGCCCGTCCGGCGTGAGCTGCGTCAGAAGCGTTTCCATCCGCCCGAGATAGTCTTCCCGCAAGGCGCGCTCCTCGCGGCGCTCGCTTGTGTGGCCGAAGGGATCGAAGACGGTGCCGCGCAGCCCTTTCATGGCGGCCAGCAGCCGGAAGGCGGGCCGGATCCAGCCTCCGAACGCCCGCTTCGCCGGACGTCCGGTGCGCGGATCCTCGCGGCTGAGAAGCGGCGGCGCCAGATGGAAGCGCAGCCTGTAATCGCCCTCGAATTCCTGCACGATCGAGGCAAGGAAAGCCGGATCGGCATGCATGCGGGCCACCGCATATTCATCCTTGTAGGCCATGACATGATAGGCGCCGCGCATCAGCGCCCGCAGGAAATCGTCGCCGCCCTCCCAGCCGCGCACCGTCGCGGCGGCGCGGTCGGTAAGCGCGGTGAAGCGGGCCGCATAGTTTTCATCCTGCCATTCGGTGAGGCGGCGGACGAACATCGCCCGCATCTCCTCGACCGGAGGCTCCGGCGGGGTTTGCGGCGCGGACGCAAAGGCTTCCGGCCGCAGGACCGAAAGCCGCCCGGCGCGGAAGGCGCGCAGGTTCTGCTCCACCCCGCCGCCGTTCAGGGTGATCGCCATGGTGATGGCGTCGAGCCCGATGGGGATCAGGCCGAGTTGATAGGCGCGGCCGGTCAGCACGATATTGGCGGCGATGGCATCGCCGAAATGCCTGAGCGCAATCCCGGTCGCGTCGAGCGTATCCAGCCGCCCGGCTCCGGCCCGCCTGCGCAACTGCGCCAGAGGCAGGTCGCCATGCAGCGGCGCGGTCGGGTTGCGGACGAAATCGGCGGTGGGCGTCACATGGCGGTCGGCAACCACCCGGGTCCGCGCCGGATCGATGCTGGCAAGCGCCCGCGCCGAGGCGGCGACCACCGTATCGAAACCGAGCAGCGTATCCGTTTCGCCTGTGCCGATCCTCGGCGCATGCAGCGCCTTGCGGTTCACGGCGAGTTTCAGATGCGACATTACCGCGCCGTTCTTCTGCGCCAGCCCGGTCTGGTTCAGAACCTGCACCGCCAGCCCGTCCAGATGCGCGGCCTGCGCCAGAATGGCCGAAACCGTGATGACCCCGGTGCCGCCGATCCCGGCGAGCAGGATGGCATGGCTGCCCTCGATCATAGCCGGGACCGGCAGCGGCATGTCGGCGTCGATCCCTTCCGGCAACGGCGCGAGATTGCGGCGGCGGCGGCCGCCCTCGATGGTCACGAAGCTCGGACAGAAGCCCTTGAGGCAACTGAGATCGGCATTGCAGGCGGACAGATTGATGCGCCGCTTGCGGCCCAGCTCTGTCTCCAGCGGCTCCACCGAAATGCAGTTGGATTGCACGGAGCAATCGCCGCAGCCTTCGCAGACCTCGGGATTGATCATCGCCATCGCCGCGGGCTTGGGAAAGCTGCCGCGCTTGCGGCGGCGGCGTTTCTCGGCGGCGCAGACCTGATCGTAGATGATGCAGGTCACGCCTCCGGCGTCGCGCAGCCGCTCCTGCTCGGCTTGCAGGAAATCGCGATGCAGCACCCGCACCGAACGGGGCAGCCTGCCCTGCCAGACCTCGGGCTTTTCGGCGATGACCACCAGTTCGCGCACGCCCTCGGCCAGAATCTGATCGACGGCGGCAGGCACCGTCAGTTCACCGTCATGGCGCTGGCCGCCGGTCATCGCCACGGCGTCGTTGAACAGGATCTTGTAGGTGGCGTTCACCCCGGCGGCGATGGCGGCGCGGATCGCCAGCAGGCCCGAATGGAAATAGGTGCCGTCGCCCATATGCACGAAGACGTGCTTTTCATCGGTGAAGGGGGCGTGGCCGATCCAGTTCGCGCCCTCGCCGCCCATCTGGGTGAAGGTTTCGACATTGCGGTTCATGCTGACGGCCAGCATCGAACAGCCGATGCCCGCCGTCGCCCGGCTGCCATCGGGCAGCTTGGTGGACACCGAATGCGGACAGCCGGAACAGAAATAGGGCTCGCGGAAGGGCATCAGCGGTTCGGGCTTCGGCGCTTCCGGCGCGGCGGCGGCGATATCCCGGCGCAGGAAGGCCGCGAGGACGCGCGCCAGACCACGCGGATCGAGCTCCGCCGTGGAGGATATCAGCGCCTCGCCCGATGGCGTCGTCTTGCCCCAGAGCCGGGGTCTTCCGCCTACGGGCCGGTTGTAGAAATGGGCGCGGATCTGGTCCTCGATGACGGGACGTTTTTCCTCGACCACCAGAATTTCGTCCAGCCCTTCGGCAAAACTCTCCAGCGTCTCGGTGACCAGCGGCCAGACGAGCCCGATCTTGAGAAGCCGCAAGCCTGCTTCTTCGGGGCGGATCCCGGCGGCGGCGAAGGCGCCCTGAAGGTCGCGCCAGGCCTTGCCGGTGGCGATGATCCCGCGCTTTGCCCCCTGTCCCGCGCCCGAGATGCGGTCCAGCCCGTTGGCGGCCGCGAAGGCGCGCACGGCATGCAGCTTGGTTTCGAGCCGCGCCTCCTGCGCCAGCTTGTCATCCGGCCAGCGGATCGAAAGCCCGCCGGGCGGCATCTCGAAGGCGGGCAGCACGGGGCGCTTTGCCGGATCGGGCAGGTCCAGCGAGGCCGTGCATTCGACGATTTCTGTCTGACACTTGAATCCAACCCACACGCCCGCGAAGCGGCTCATCGCAAAACCCGCAAGGCCGAATTCGATATATTCCTCGACACCGGCCGGAGCGAGGATCGGCACCATGGCCGAGATCAGCACATGTTCGGACTGGTGCGGAAAGGTGGAGGACACCGCGCCGTGATCGTCGCCCATCAGCAGCAGCACGCCGCCATGCGGATGCGTGCCCGCCGCATTGGCGTGGCGGATCGCATCCATGGAGCGGTCGACGCCCGGCCCCTTGCCGTACCACAGGGCGAAGACGCCGTCATGGCGCGCGCCGGGCGACAGGTCGATCTGCTGGCTGCCCCACACGGCCGTCGCGGCAAGATCCTCGTTCAGCCCCGGCTGGAAGCGGATCGCATTGTCATCGAGAAAGCGGCGGGCCTTGCCCAGCTCATTGTCGAAATCGGCAAGCGGCGAGCCGCGATAGCCGGAGACGAAGCCCGCCGTCTTCAGGCCGTCGGCCTTGTCGCGGGCATATTGCTCCATCAGCAGCCGGATCAGCGCCTGCGCGCCCGAAACCAGAATGCGGCCGCTTTTCTGGCTGTAGCGGTCGCTGAGCGCGGGCCTGGCGTCCGGCGAAGTCCTTGTCCCGGTTTCCTCGCGCATCAGCCTGCCTCCCCGAATCGCGTGAAGACGCGGCCATCGTTCAGAATCCAGCCGGGATCGAAGGCCGCCTTCAGCCGCGCCATCGCCGCAATCTCATCGGCGCCGCGGCACAGCGGCAGCCATTCCACCTTGTCCTGCCCGATGCCATGCTCGGCGGTGATCACCCCGCCATGGCGGGCCGTCAGCGCGAACACCTCGCCGACCAGCGCGTGATCCGGCTCTCCGGCGAGAATGTAATGCAGGTTGCCATCGCCCAGATGCCCGAAGACCAGCGGCCGCGCCCGGCTGGCGCAGAGCGCCTCCGCTTCCGGCAGGAAGCGGGCGATCGCGGCAATCGGCAGCGACAGGTCGAGGCTGGTGATCGGCCCGGCATTTTCGATGAGATAATGGCTGCATCCTTCGCGCAGCGACCAGAGCCGCAGGCAATCCGCCTCGGAAGCCGACAGCACCGCATCGCCGATGCGTCCCTGCGCCAGCGCCTCGCCGAGCACGGTTTCCAGCCTCTCCCCCTCGCCCCGCGCATCCATCTCCACGATCTCGATCAGCAAGGCGGCGGGCGCGGGCGCGGCGAAGGGATAGCGCAGGCCCCGCGCCGCGCAGGCTTCGCTCAGCAGCGGATCGACGATCAGCTCGCAGGCCTGCAAGCACGGGCCGAGCCCCGCCCGCAGCAGCGGCAGAAGCGCCACCGCCGCCTCGACGCTGCCAAGCGCGCACACCGCCACCCGCCGCGACACCGGCGCCGGATGCAGCCGCAGCACCAGCCGGGTGATCACGCCGAGCACGCCCTCGCTGCCGATCAGCATCTGGCCGAGATCGAGGCCGCTATTGTCCTTGGCAAGCCCGCCCATGCGCCGGATCACCAGCCCATCGGCCAGCACCGCCTCGATGCCCGCGACCTGCTGCCGGAAGGTGCCGTAGCGCAGCGCCAGCGGCCCGCCCGCATTGGTCGCCGCCATGCCGCCGAGCGTCGCGCTGCCCCTCGCGCCGAGATCGGCGGCCAGAAAAAACCCGGCATCCCGCGCCGCGCCTTGCGCGGTTTCCAGCGCCGTTCCGGCCCCGGCCGTCAGGGTTGCCGCCACCGGATCGATGACCGGCGCCTCGTTCAGCCGTTCGGTGGAGAGCACGATCTCGCCCTCGCGCACCCGCGCCCCGCCGGAAAGCCCGGTGCGCCCGCCCTGCACCACCACGGGCAGACCGGCCTGCTGCAACACGCGCAGGATCAGCGCGCACTCTTCCGCCGTTCGCGGCACAAGCACGGCGCGGGGCCGCTTTCCCGGCATGCCCGCCGCGTCGTCGCCATAGCGCGGCTCGACCGGCGCCTGAAAGGCCAGCAATGCCTCGGGAAGCCCGTCGGCGGCGGTGTTGAGTGGCGACACGTCCTTGCTCCTCATGCATGGGCGGTCAACCCATGGTTCCGGCATGTATTTGGTCCGCGCTCTTCCCCACGCAACAGGGGAGGCGCGGAAATCAGGTTATTTCTGTTGCATTCATTGTCAAATAGATATTTCAATATGGAAATATGGTTCCTCCGGCCGCGGCGGCATTTTTCCGCGTGGTCCCCCAACATCTGGAGCGTGATGATGGACATCGATCAGAGCAAAGAGATCGCCGGTTTCACCGGCATGGTCATCCGGGATGTCGACGGCAAGCCCAAGGCCGGGTTCGAACAACTGACGCTGGCCGACCTGCCCGACAACGACGTTCTGGTCGAGATCAGCCATTCGAGCCTCAACTACAAGGACGGGCTGGCGATCAGCGGCAAGGGCCGCATCGCCCGCCGCCTGCCGATGGTGGCGGGCATCGATCTGGCCGGAACCGTCGTCCGCTCGAAGGCGGACGCATGGAAGCCGGGCGACCGGGTGATCGTCAACGGCTGGGGCCTGTCCGAAACCGAATGGGGCGGCTACACCCGCTACCAGAGCCTGAAGGCCGGGCACCTGACCCGCCTGCCCGAAGGCTTTTCCCCCGCCGAGGCCATGGCCATCGGCACGGCTGGCTATACGGCCGCCCTTTGCGTTCTGGCGCTGGAGGACTGGGGCGTGATCCAGCCCGATGGCGGCGAGGTGCTGGTGACGGGCGCCGCCGGCGGCGTCGGCACCGTGGCGATCGCCCTGCTGGCGGCGCGCGGCTACCGCGTCGTGGCCGCGACCGGGCGCGAAAGCCAGCATGAGTTCCTGCGCGGCCTTGGCGCGTCCGATTTCGTGGCGCGCGGCGCGCTGTCGGAGCCGGGCAAGATGTTGCAGGCCGAGCGCTGGGCAGGCGCGGTCGACACCGTGGGCAGCCACACGCTCGCCAATGTGCTGGCGCAGACGAAATACGGCGGCGCCGTCGCGGCCTGCGGCCTTGCGGGCGGCGCGGATCTGCCCGCCTCGGTCATGCCGCATATCCTGCGCAGCGTGGCGCTGCTCGGCGTGGATTCGGTGATGGCGCCCTCGGCAAAACGCGACCGCGCCTGGGCCTTCCTCGACGCCCATCTCGACCGCGACAAGCTTGCGGCACTCACCACCACCGCCCCCTTCGACGCCATCCCGGCGCTTGCGGACGCCATCGTCAAGGGCGAGACCCGTGGCCGCACCGTCATCGAAATTGCCTGAGGAAACAGCGATATGAGCGACGATCTGATCTTGTGGAAGAAGGATCCGGACGATGCCTTCGTCACGCTGACGATGAACCGTCCCGACAAGATGAACGCCATGAACCAGGCGCTCGGCGACGCGCTGGAAGAGGCGATCGTCCGCGCCATCAGGGATCCCGATATCCGCGCCGTGATCCTGACGGGCGCGGGCCGCGCCTTCACGGCGGGCTTCGATCTCGGCGGCGAGGATTTCGAGATGAACGCCGACCAGTGGCGCAACGATATCGGCGAGAACATGCGCAGGCTGCGGCTGATCCGCGAGGCGCCGATCCCGATCATCGCCGCCGTCAACGGCTTTGCGCTGGCGGGCGGGCTGGAGCTGATGATGTGCTGCGACATGGCGATCGCCGCCGAGGGCGCGATGCTGGGCGAGCCGGAGGTGCGCCACGTCTCCGCCCCGCCGACGCTGATGCTGCCCTGGACCGTGCCGATGATCCATGCCCGCCACCTGATGTATACCGGCGACATGATCGATGCGGTCGAAGCGCACCGCATTCATCTGGTGAACAAGGTGGTGCCGCCGGACATGCTGATGGCCGAGGCCGAAAAGCTCGCCCGCAAATGCGCCCGCATGCCGGGCGCGGCGATCAAATATGCCAAGGCCGCCCTCAACCACCAGCAGCAGACCGCCGGTCTGGAAAGCTCGTGGACCTACAATCGCGAGACCACCGCCATCCTGCACGCCACCGACGAGGGCCGCTACTGGATGAACATGCTGAAGGAAAAATCGCTGAAGGAATTCCTCGCCGCACGCGAGGCGCCTTTCAGGGAGCTGGACTGAGGCGGGGCGGCGGTCCGCCCCTCATCCGCCCTGCCGGGCACCCTCTCCCCGCAAGCGGGGAGAAGGAAGATATGCCGCGCCGGTTTCCGCAATCGCGGGCGTTTGGCGGGGCAATCGGATACGGAAAACCCCCTCTGCCTGCCGGCATCTCCCCCACAAAGGGGGAGAAAGTCAAAGGCTTGCTTTTCCCTCGATTTGTGAATGCAGAGGGTGCCGCAGGTTAAGTCCCTCCCCCTTGTGGGGAGGGATTTAGGGAGGGGTCTTACCTCATATGCGATTACCCCGCCATAAACCGGGAGCGGGTGAGACCCAAACCCGTCTCACCCAACAGCCTGACCGATCCGGCCCGCCGCCAGATCGGCGAACAAGGTTGCGTGATTGCGCAGGATGCGGCTTTGCACCAGTTGCCCCTTGGCCGAAACCTCTCCGGCTTCCGCCGAGGGCGTGAACCGGGCGAGATCGAAACGGCGGATCGCCGTCGAGGAGCCGGGGTTTTCGCGGTTCCAATCGCGCAGCGCCTCGCGCAATGCGCGTCCGTCACTCTCCGGCGCAGAGAAAACCAGCGCCACCAGCCCGTCGCCGCCCGCCCCGCCCAGCACCAGATCCTGCGCCAGCGGGCCAAGCCTACGCAGAAGCTGACCGCGCAGCAGGCCCGAGCGCACCTTGACGCCGCTCGCCAGCTTGAAATCCTCCGAGATGCGGCCGTCGAAGCGCAGCATGGTCACGCCCGCCGCGTCCCCGGCCAGAAGCCCCGCATCGCCGGTGCGGTAAAAGCCCTCCTCGTCCAGCGGCAGCGCGAAAGGCCCCTCCTCTCCCAGATAGCAGGGGGCGAGGTTGGGGCCGCGAAAGCGGAGTTCCCGGCAGCCATCCGTTTCCACCAGAGCGATCTCATGGCCGGGCAGCGGCCAGCCCAGCGCGCCGGGGCCGGATATATCGCCCGGCACGAGGCACATGGTCGAGGCCGCCTCGGTGGCGCCATAGCCGGAGAGGATCACAATCCGCCGCCCGGTCCGCGCCAGCATGTCCGCGCGAAAATCCTGCAAGCGCTGCCAGAGCGCGGGCTCCATCGCCGCCCCGGCGAAAAAGATATGCGACAGCGCCCCGCAGCCACGGGCAACCCGCTCCGGTTCCGCCGCATGCGCGTCCAGCAGCAACTTCAGACCGAGCGGCACGCCGATGGACAGCGTCGGGCGCGCATCCGCCATCAGATCCAGCATGGCATCCATGCCCTCGACGGAAGGCGGCGGGGCGAGATGCAGCGTGCCGCCATTCCAGATCATCTTGAAAATATTGTCCAATCCGCCGAACACATGATGCCACGGCATCCAGTCGATCAGGACCGGCGGCCGCTCGCCCAGAAACGGCCAGGCCACGGCGCAGGCCGCCTGGCAGGACGAGATCATGGCGCGGGTGGTCGGAACGCCCTTCGGCGCCCCGGTGCTGCCCGATGTGAAGAAGATCGCCGTCCAGTCATCCGGCGCGCCGTCCCGGTCTTCGGCCGGAGGCGCGGACGGCAGGGCGTCCAGTGATACGGCTTCCGCCTGCTCCATCGCATGCCCGGCAGGCACCGCCAGCAGCTCCGGCCTGATGACACGCCACAGGCGCTGAGCCTCTTCACTGGCGGACGAAAGCGCCGAAAATCCGCGAAACGGATGCGGCGGCAGGCTGACATGCACGAAGCCGCCGAGCAGGCAGGCAAGCCGCAGGCGCAGCGCATCGATGCCGGGCGGCAGCAGGCTGGCGATCCGGGCGCCCGCATGCAGGCCGCGCCGCAGCAGGCGGCCATGCAGCGCCCGCGCCTCCGCCAGCGCCGCCGCGTAGGAAATGCCGTTGCGCCCGCCCCTTGCGCCCGGCTCGGTCATCAGCAGGCAGTCGGGATGGCGGGCGGCCTGCTCGCGCAGTTTTTGCGCGATATCCACCTCCGCCCCCGCCAGCGCTTGCGACGAGGACAGCACGGGCGACCCGTCCTTGCGCGGGCGGGAAAGAAGCTGCGGGGCGTCGCTCATGCCCTTTCCTTTCCTTTCCGTTGCCGGTCAGGCCGGTTTGCCGTCGGCCTGCCGCGCTTCGCGCTGATCGACGGCCATCTGGTAGACGCCGCTCTGGTATTCGATCAGGGCATCGAAGGCGGCGACCGCTTCGGCGGCGTCGCGGGCGAGGATCGCCGAGAAGATCCGCCTTTGCAGGGCAACGACCCGGTCGCGCTGGCGAAACTGGAACGAAATCATGTTGGCGGCCGGGATCAGCGACTGGTTGACCATCACCATCACCAGCCGCAGCAGCGCGTTCGGGCTGGCCGCCGCCACGGCCTGATGGAACTCGACCTCCAGCCTGCAAAAATCCTCGTCCGATATCTCGGTATGATCCAGCTCCAGCAGCGCCGCCTCGATGCGCTTGTGGTCGTTGCGGTCGGCATATTCGCAGGCCGCCTCGATGCACAGCCGCCCGAGGCTGCGGCGCGCCTCCACGATATCCGACAGGCCGACCGCCCCCAGCGACACCAGCCAGTTGGTCGTTTCGTGCAGGGTCTGGGCGGCGATGTCGAGCGAGGGCGGATTGACGAAGACGCCGCCCTTCGGCCCCCGCTTCGAGCGGATCAGCTTCTTGGCGGCCAGAAATTTCATCGCCTCGCGCACCGTCGGCTGCGAAACGGAAAAACGCTCGGCAAGCTCGGCTTCCGACGGCAATCTTTCGGCCGTCCCCAGACGCCCCTGCATGATGTCGTCCTGAAGATGACCGGCGATCTGACGCGCCAGCCCCTGATTGCGATCTATGCCGTTCATTCGCATTCCACCCTGTTTTCGATAATATACCAGTCAATTGGCATATTGAAATATAGAATTATTGACAAAACCCCGGATTCGGTGCCAGCCTGCTGGAAAGCATCCCTTCTGCCGAAATGCTGCCGAACCAGAGATCCGTCGAACGGACGGTCCAACAGGGGAGTAACCGACATGATCACGAGACGCCAGCTTATGGCGGGCATTGGCGCATCCGCCGCTTTTCTTCCGCTTGCAAACCGGGCGCGCGCGCAATCCCCCTTCGTCATTCCGACCTATGGCGGCACCTGGGCGAAGCTCTGGGAGGAGACGCTCGTTCCCGATTTCACCGCCGCTACCGGCATCAAGAGCCAGATCGACGTGGGGCTCGGCAAGGATTTCGTATCGAAAATCCGTGCGGGCGGCAATGCCTCGCCCTATTCGGTGTTCATGGGCAACGAGAACATCGCCGCGACGCTGCGCGCCGAGGGCTTCTTCGAGCCGCTCGACCTTGCGAAAATCCCCAATGCCGCGAACCTGCATGACGGGCTGATCAACGCCAACAACAGCGGCCTGCGCGGCATCATCTCGCCGATCGGGCTGGCATGGCGCACCGACATGGTGGAGACGGCGCCGAAATCCTGGACCGATCTCTGGGAGAATTCCGAATTCGCCGGGCGCATCGGGCTCTACCAGATCGGCAATACCGGGGCGCAACTGTTCCTGCGGCTGGCGGGCAAGCTGTTCGGCTCGGGCGATACCGATATCGACACCGCCTTCACCAAGATCAAGGAATTGCAGCCCTTCACGCAGGCCTCGTGGTCGGGCGAGGTCGCGACCGCCCTGATGCGCGGCGACGTCGCCATCGCGCCGGTCGACTGGACCGAGATCCTGACGCTTCAGGACAAGGGCGCCCCGGTGGAGATCATCGTGCCGACCGAAGGCGTGCTGAGCTACGAACAGAGCTTCAACATCGTGGCTTCGGGCGACAACAAGGACGCGGCCCACGCCTATATCAACTTCCTGATCGACCCGAAGGTGCAGTCGAAGCTGGCCGACACCTTCTACATCGCGCCCGCCAACCGCGAGTCGGTGGTCAGTGAAAAGGTCTCGCCGCGCCTGCCGATCCAGGGCGACCAGATGTCGAAGATCATCCGCTTCGAATGGGACAGCTACGTGCCGATCGCCGCCGAGGTCGCCGATCGCTGGAACCGCGAAATCGGCTGAACCCCACGTTCCGGGGCCGGGGGCTTGCCTCCCGGCCCCGCGCGCGCCCCACGCCCCGCAAGCCCGGAGTCGACATGACCACGCTCAGACTGGACACGATCAACAAGTTCTACGGAGCGCAGCATATCCTCAAGGATATCGACCTCGACATCCGCGAGGGCGAGTTCATTTCGCTTCTGGGGCCTTCGGGATGCGGCAAGACGACGACGCTGCGCTGCATCGCCGGGTTCGAAAGCGTGAGCGGCGGGAAGATCCTGTTCGGAAGCCGCGACATGACCCATGCCATGCCCGAGCATCGCGATCTCGGCATGGTGTTCCAGTCCTACGCGCTGTTTCCGCATATGACGGTGGCGGAAAACCTGTCCTTCGGGCTGGAGGTACGCAAGGTCTCGCCCTCCGAGCGCGCCCGCCGCATCGCCGCCGTGCTGGAGATGGTCAGGCTCACCGGCTATGACGGGCGCTACCCCCGCGAATTGTCCGGCGGCCAGCAGCAGCGCGTGGCGCTCGCCCGCGCCCTGGTCATCGAGCCTTCCGTGTTGCTTCTCGACGAGCCGCTCGCCAATCTCGACGCCAGCCTGCGCGACGACATGCGCTTCTTCATCCGCGATCTGCAACAGCGCGTCGGCATCACCACCATCTACGTCACCCATGACCAGAGCGAGGCCATGGTGATGTCGGACCGCATCGTCGTCATGAACCACGGCGTCATCGAGCAATGCGGCCCGCCCCGCGAGATCTACGAAAAACCGGCGTCGCAGATGGTGGCGGGCTTCATCGGCCAGTCGAATTCGCTGGCCGGGGAGGTCATCGGCCGCGAGGGCAACGTCTATGTGATCGAAACGCAGGACGGCAAGCTCAAAAGCCTCGGCCGCGACGGGTTGACGGGGGCGGTGCGCGTGATGATCCGCCCCGAGAATATCGAGAACGCGGCGGCGGAAAATACGCTGTCCGGCAAGGTGGTGAAATCCACCTATCTCGGCGATGGCTGTCTTGTCGCGGTGGAGACGCCGAGCGGCAGCCGCTTCACCACCACCATGCCCGCCGACAGCGCGCTTGCGGCGGGCGATCCGGTGACGCTGGGCTTTGCCGCCCGCAAGGCATGGGCGTTTTCGGCATGAGCGCGGCCGCCTCCCCCGCCCCGAACGCCGTCACCGCCGCGCCGCGCCGCATGCCGGTCTGGTGGATGATCCTGCCCGCGCTCACCCTGCTCACCGGATTCCTGCTGCTGCCCTATGCCTCGATCGTGGTGATGAGTTTCCGCGAGGCCTCGACCAGCGCGGTGTACGGGCCGGGCCTGACGCTTGGCCATTATACCGAGATCGTCACCGATTCCTTCGTCTGGGGGATCGTCTGGCGCACCCTGCGCACCGGGCTGATCGTCACCGTGGTCACGCTGCTGCTCGGCTATCCCGTCGCCTATCACCTTGCGCGCAGCCGCAGCCGCTGGACGAGCCTGCTCTATATCTGCGTGATCTCGCCGCTGCTGGTCGGGCTGGTGGTGCGCACCTTCGCCTGGCTGATCATCCTGTCCAACAGCGGCCTTGCCAATACCGCGCTGAAATGGGCCGGACTGATCGGGCGGCCGATCATCTTCCTCAATTCCTCGCTCGGGGTCACCATCGCGCTGGTGCATGTCTTCCTGCCCTTCGTGATCCTGCCGCTGCTCGGCAATCTGCAAGCCATCAATCCGGAAGTGGCGATGGCGGCGCGCTCGCTCGGCGCATCGCGGGCGCGCACCTTCTTCAAGGTGACGCTGCCGCTGTCGATGCCGGGCATCCAGGCGGGCGCCATCCTCGTCTTCGTGCTGTCGATCTCGGCCTATGTCACGCCCGCCATGCTGGGCGGCAGCCAGGGGCGCACCATGGCGGTGCTGGTGGTGCAATATCTGGTCGACAATTTCCGCTGGCCCGCGGGGGCCGCGCTCGCGATCTTCATGGCGGCGATCACCGTGTCGATCATCGCCCTCTACCTGCGCCTGACGGCGCGCGCCATGCGGAGGCTGCCATGACGATGCGAAAGACCCTGTGGGATCACGTCTTCACGGTCATCGTGACGCTGATCTACATCTTCCTGATGGCGCCGATCCTGCTGGTCGTGCTGCTGTCGTTTTCGGGCGGCGAATTCCTGGCGCTGCCGATGCAGGGCGTGTCGCTGCGCTGGTTCGGGGCGCTGTTCACCAACAGCCGCTTCTACGATGCCGCCGCCTATTCCTTCGGGCTGGCGCTGGTCTCGGCGCTGGTGAACGGGGTGATCGGCACGCTGGCGGCGATCTATGCCGTCCGCTTCGCGCCCGCCCGCTTCGCCAACAGCCTGCGCGTGCTGATGAGCGCGCCGCTGATGGTGCCGGAAATCCTCACCGCCATCGCGCTGCTGTTCTTCTTCTTCGAGATCGGCATCGGCAACCGTTGGTCGGTGGCGATCCAGATCGGCCATATCCTCGTCACCTTCCCCTATGTCTTCCTGAACGTCGCCTCGGCGCTGTTCAATTTCGACCGCTCGCAGGAGGAGGCGGCGCGCTCGCTCGGCGCCGATGGCTGGCTGACCTTCCGGCGCATCACCCTGCCCTCGATCAAACCGGGGGTGATCACCGGCTGCCTCTTCGCCTTCGTGATCTCCTTCGACATCTTCAACATCTCGCTGCTGCTGAAATCCGTGGGCAGCAACACCCTGCCGCTGGAACTGTTCGATTACCTGCGCTTCAACTTCGACCCGACCGCCGCCGCCGTCGCCACCGTCAGCATCGTGATCTCCTTTGCCGCCGTGCTCATCGTCGACCGCACCGTCGGCCTGCGCTCGCTGCGCTTCTAACAGCGCGCCGCGAGCGTTCAGACCCGCTCCCCGCGCCTGTCCTATTCCGCGACCTCGACTTTCGGCAGGGTGGCGGCGATGTCGTCGAAAACGGGGTTTTCCCGGGCCCGGGCGTCGGTGATCAGAATGTCGATGCCGCTCGGCGGGCAGAACACCGAGCGCGCGGGCGCGCCGATCTTCGAATGATCGGCAAGGATCATGGTCTGGCCCGCATTGCGCACCATGGCCCGCGCGATCTCCGCGCCGTAGACGTAGAAATCCGACGCCCCGCGCTTGGCGTCGACGCCCCAGGGAACCACCATGGCGAAATCGGCCTGATACCGGTGGATCTCGTTGACCGCCACCTCGCCGATGGTTTCGCAGGGTTCCTGCTTGAACGCGCCGCCCACCATGATCACCTGAAAACGGCGCGACGGCTCGCCGTCCGATTCCGTCAGGTTGCGGGCGACGTCGAAGGAGTTGGTGATCACCGTCAGGTCGCTCAGCCCGCTATGGCCCGCGATCGTCTCGGACATGACTGAGGTGGTGGAGCCCGCATCCATGAAAATCGTCATGCCGCTGCGCAGGAATTGCAGCGCGGTCGCGGCGATCGCCCGCTTTTCCTGCAACCTCTGCGTATGGCGGACCTGAAAGCTGAAGCTTTCGCGCGCGATCGCCACCGCCCCGCCCCGCACCCGGCGCAACTCGCCAGCCTGCTCCATCTCGACGAGGTCGCGGCGGATCGTTTCACGCGCCACGCCGAAATTCTGGGAAATCCGGTCCGTCGAAACCTGTCCGAAGGCCACCAACAGGTCGCGGATCTTTTGCTGCCGCTCTTCTTGCCACATCTCGCGTTCCAGTTTTCGTTTTCAAAATCAATAGCGAAGAAATCTTCTTTTGCCATCGCGGGCGGAGAAACTCCACAAATTTGCACATTCTGCACATGCACAAATTGACACATATCGCTTATAATGCAACAATACAGGGCATAAGCGCTCATATCGCTAATTTTCGCACACCCGACGGCGAGGGAAGGCCGGGGATGTGCCCGCAGGATCGACACCCGGGGAGACTTCAATGACACTCAATACGCGTGTGCTGGACAGCCATATCGAACTGGCGGTCCAGCTTGCCGATACGTCGCGGCGGATGATCGAATCGCACAGGCGCGATCAGCTCGGCGTGACGCTGAAACCCGACCGCAGCCTCGTGACGGCGATGGACATGGCGATCGAGAAGGAATTGCGGGCGATGATCAACGCCCGCTTCCCCGCGCACGGCATCATCGGCGAGGAGCAGGCATGGGAAAATCCGGACGCGGAATATGTCTGGGTTCTCGATCCGATCGACGGGACGGCGTCCTTCATCGCGGGCATGCCGGTATACGGCACGCTGATCGCGCTCGCCCATCGCGGCGTTCCGGTGCTCGGCATCATCGACATTCCGCCGGTCGACGCGCGCTGGATCGGCGTCGAGGGCAGGCCGACGCTGAAGAACGGCGCCCCGTGCCGCGTCAAGTCATGCGATGATCTTTCGCGGGCGATGATGTCGACCAGCAACCCGGATTTCTACGCCGACGGCGAGCGGCCCGCCCTCGACCTGCTGCGCGGGCGCACAAGCTGGCGCATCTATGGCGCGGCGGCGCTCGCCTACGGCCTGCTGACCGATGGCGGCACGGATGTCGCGCTCGACACCGGCCTGAAGGTCTACGACTACGCTCCGTTCCGCCCGGTCATCGAGGGCGCCGGCGGCATCATCACCGACTGGCACGGCAATCCGGTCACGCTCGAAACCGGGCCGCGCATTCTGGCGGCGGGCGATGCGACAAGGCATCGGGAAATCGTCGAGCTGCTCAACGGCCTGCATATTCCCGCCTGAGACGGCGCAACCGAACGGAGAGGAACAATGGGGATCAATATCAAGAACCTCTATGTCAATTACGGAGGACTGGACGTCATCGCCGATCTGAGCTTGACGATTCCGGAAGGATGCTTCTTCACCCTGCTCGGGCCTTCGGGTTGCGGCAAGACCACGCTGCTGCGCACCATCGCGGGCTTCGTGCAGGCGTCGAAAGGCAATATCCACTTCCAGTCCCAGGACGTGACCCGGCTGCCGCCGCACAAGCGCAACATCGGCATGGTGTTTCAGGATTACGCGCTGTTTCCCGACAAGACGGTGGCGGAAAACGTGGCCTACGGGTTGCGCGCCCGCGGCGAATCCGGCGACGCGATGATGAAGAAGGTCCGTCATGAGCTGGAGCATGTCGGGCTGGGGCATGTGATGGACCGGCATCCCGCCGCCCTTTCCGGCGGCCAGCGTCAGCGCGTGGCGCTCGCCCGCGCCCTCGTCATCAAGCCGCAGGTGCTGCTGATGGACGAGCCGCTGTCGAACCTCGACGCCAAGCTGCGCATCCAGATCCGCGAGACCATCACCGACCTGCAACGCGAGGCGAACATCACCACCGTCTTCGTCACGCATGATCAGGAGGAAGCCCTGTCCATGTCCGACCAGATCGGCGTGATGAACAAGGGCAAGGTCGAGCAGCTCGGCACGCCGAAGGAAATCTACGCGACGCCGCGCACCTCCTACGTCGCCGATTTCGTCGGCGCGGCCAACCGCCTGAATGTCAGGCTGGCCGACGCCAATGCCGACGGCACGGCCCGCATCCAGCTGGGCGGCGCCTCGATCCTGGCGCGCAACACCCTGCCTTCGGCGGTTCAGGAAGGCATCCTCATCATGCGCCCCGAGGATCTGCGGCTGCGCCCGCAGGCGGCGGCCGATGGGCAGGGCCTGCAAGGGCGCATCGTCAAGCGCCAGTATCTGGGCGGCAAGACGAGCTACAAGCTGGCGCTCGACGGCGATATCGTGATCAGCGTCGAATCCCACGGCGACAATCACGACGGTTTCGAGATCGGAACCGATGTCAGCGCCACCATCGATCCCTCCAAGGCCATGGTGATCGCGTCATGATGATCAAGGCTTCCGATCTTCGCGCGCCCTGGCTGTGGCTTTCGCTCGCAGCCTTGGCCGTCCTCCTCGTCTTCATCGTCTATCCGGTGGTGAACATCCTGACCGCCAGCGTCTTCGGCGGCGGCGAAAACGGCTGGAGCCGGTTGCTGAACGATCCCCGCGGTCTTTCCGCCATCCTCAACACGCTGATCCTCGCCACCATCGTCACCATCACCTGCGTCCTGATCGGCGTGCCGCTGGCCTATGTCACGGCCCGCTACCGCTTTTTCGGCAAGTCGATCATCGCGCTGCTGCCGCTGATCACGCTGGTCATTCCCGAGGTGATCTCGGCCCAGACCTGGCTGATGGCGCTCGGCAATAACGGCCTGATCACCCGCTTCTTCCGCGATTTCGGCATCCAGCTTCCGACCTTCTACGGCTGGTTCGGCCTCGTCACGGTGATGACCTTCGTGTATTACACCTATGTCTATATCGGCACCGTCGCCTCGATCAGCGGTTTCGACGCGACGCTGGAGGAAGCCGCCCAGAGTCTCGGCACATCGCCGGCGCTCTCGCGCATCAAGGTCATGCTGCCGGTGATCCTGCCCTCGATCCTCGCCAGCGCCCTGCTGGTCTTCACCATGGTCGTCGGCAATTTCGCGATCTCGATGATCCTGTCGAACCGGCTGCCGCTGCTGTCGGTCGTCACCTATCAGGCGGCGGTCTCGGAAGGGGGCGCGGCGCCCGTCATGCAAAGCACCTATGCGACGGTTTCCGTGGTGATGGTGATGCTGATCCTGTTCTTCAACCGCTGGATCATTTCCCGCGGGCGCTTCGAGATCGTGCAGGGCCGCGGCGCCAAGCCGGTCTCCATCACCGGCTGGAGGGGCGCGATCATCGGCCTGCTCGCAAGCCTGATCGTCATCATCTCCCTCGTGCCGCTGGCGGTCATCGCGGTCGGCGCCTTCACGGTGTCGCGCGGTCCCGTCATGCAATGGGGCAACTGGACGCTGGCCAACATGGAGCGCGTCTTCATCAACGCGCCGCAGCCGCTGGTCAATTCGCTGATCTATGCCGGGGTGGCGACGCTGATCGGCATCTGCTTCAGCGCCCTCGTCAGCTATCTCATCATCAAGAAGCGCAACGCCGTCACGCCCTGGCTCGACTATATCTCGTCGATCCCGCTGGCGCTGTCGGGCACCGTGCTCGGCATCGGCCTGGTGGTGTCGTTCAACGCCGGGTGGCTGCCGCTGACAGGCACGGCGACGATCATGGTTCTCGCCCTGCTCGTGCGCCGCCTGCCCTTCGGCATGCGCAGCTCGCAGGCGACGCTGCACAACATCCCCAACTCCATCGAGGAAGCCTCCATCAGCCTCGGCTCGCCGCCGCTGCGGACCTTCTTCAAGGTGGTGCTGCCGATGATGGGCCCGGCCATCGCCTCCGCCGCCATCCTGACATGGACGACCAGCGTTTCCGAACTCAGCGCCTCGATCCTCGTCTATTCGGGCGGGCGGGAAACGCTGACGATCCAGGTCTTCCGCCTGATCGGCAGCAACCTGATGGCCTATGCCTCGGCCTACGGCCTCGTCCTCATCGCCGTGATCATCATCCCGATCGTCGTCGCCACCAAGGTCTTCAAGGTCGATGTGTTCGCGTCGAAATGAAACCCCGTCAAGTCAAGCAAGCCCAGTCAAGCAAGCAAAGAGAGGAACTGAAATGAAAATTCAAGGTCTTATCACGGCGGCCCTTCTCGCGGCCGCCCCGGTTTCCGGCGCATGGGCGCAGGCCGTGACGCTCTACTCGTCGAACCCGGAACAGGCCATCGAGGCCGTCGCGGGCACGCTGAAGGAAAAGGCGCCCGAGATCCAGCTCAACTCGATCACCGGCGGCAGCGGCGTGCTGCTGCGCCGTCTGGAAGCGGAAGCCGCCAATGTGCAGGGCGATATCTTCTGGAGTTCCAGCTTCAACACCGTCGGCGCCTTCGAAGCCCAGTTCCAGCCCTATGAATCGCCGGAGCTTGCCGCCATTCCGGAAAAGCTGCGCTATCCCGGCAATCTCTTCACGCCCTCGAACGTCCATGTGGTCGTGATCATGGTCAACACCAACCAGCTCGGCGACCTGCCGATGCCGAAGACGTGGACCGACCTTCTCGATCCCAGATGGAAGGGCAAGGTCGTCGTCGCCGATCCCGCCAACAGCTCGACCGGCTACACGATCCTGTGGGGCCTGCACAAGAAGATCGGCGACGAGGAGCTGAAGAAGCTCGCCGCCAACGTCGCGGTCAGCTCCTCCTCGTCGGCGGTGCAGAACGGCGTCGCCATGGGCGAATATGCCGTCGGCCTCGCCTTCGAAGCCAACGCCTATCCTTACGTGGATGGCGGCCAGGAAGAGATCAAGCTGGTCTATCCCGAGGACGGCACCTTCATCACCGCCGACTTCGCCGGTCTGGTGAAGGGCGCGCCGGGCGGCGACGCCGCCAAGAAGGCCTTCGACGTGCTGATGTCGAAGGAAACCCAGACGGCGCTGCTGGAAACCTCCTTCCGCCGTCCGAGCCGCAGCGACATCGAGGTCTCCAAGATCGTCAACCTGCCGGAAATGGCGGCGATCAAGGTCTACGACATCGACGAGAAGGAAGCCGCCGATCACCGGGATGAATTCCTGAAGACCTGGCAATCCTTCGCCGCCGCAGGCGCCGACTAAGCCGAACAAAGGGGCCGGTCTTCGATCATCGCGGACCGGCCCTTTTTCATGCGCCGCGCAGCCCGGCCCGCTGGCGCAGGCCGCCGCGCCTGTTCCCGGGCGGCGCGGCCCGAAAAAAACGCAGGAGGCGAGATCGACAACCGCGCCCACCTATGAAAACGTGTATATGAAGACGACAGGCGCGGCCCGCGACAGGGCCGCCGAGGGGGGACCGGGAAGACGATGACGACCGTGACGACGGATACAACCGAAATATCGCTGGATAGCTGCCGCAGCATCTGGGAGCTTCGCTCCGATAGCTGGATCCTGCTGGTCGACGATCTGGGGCGGCTTGCGGCCATCGCCGCCGACCATGCGGATTACGGGACCATCTTCAAGCGCGTCATGCGCACGCTGCGCTCATTGTCTCCGATCGAAACCTATTGGGCGTTTCCGGGCGCGCGCGCCTTCGCGGAGCTGAAAGGGATGATCGAGCGGCGGGAGCTGGTCCGCGCCCATCTCGTCTCGCGCCGCATCCACAAGATGCTGGCGGGCCAGACCTATCGCCACGAAAGCATTTCGCTGGAAACCGACGGCGAGCTTCCCTCGCAGATCGAGACCGACGAGGAGCGGCAGGCCCAGCTTTCCCGGCCCTATTTCGAGGTGCTGATCGTCGACGAGATGACGGCTTCCGAGCAGGACGCGCTGCGCCGCCGCGTGCAGCGCAAGCGCAGCGTCGACGACGATTTCGTCTTCGACATCGTCATCGTGCCGAGCTTCGAGGACGCGCTGATCGCGACGCTCGTCAACTTCAACCTTCAGGCGGTGGTCATCCGCTACGGATTTCCGTTCCGCTCGCAGAACCATCACCTGACGGCGCTGCGCCGCATTCTCGACGGGCTTGACGAGGGCATCGAGGCGATTCCCGAATCCGAGCGCGGCCCGCTGCTCGGGCGCCAGATCGCGCAACTGCGCCCCGAACTCGATCTCTACCTCGTCACCGACGTCAATGTCGAAGACATCGCCGCGCGCATGGGCGAGACCTTCCGCCGGGTGTTCTTCCGCGAGGAGGACCATGCCGATCTCTACCGCTCGATCATGCGCGGGGTGGCGCTGCGCCACCGCACGCCCTTCTTCAACGCCCTGCGCGACTACGCCAAGCAGCCGACGGGCGTGTTCCACGCCCTGCCGCTTGCGCGCGGCAAGTCGATCATGAATTCGAACTGGATCGGCGACCTCGCGCAGTTCTACGGCATGAACCTGTTCATGGCCGAGACCTCGGCGACCTCCGGCGGGCTGGATTCGCTGCTCGATCCGGTCGGGCCGCTGAAGCTGGCGCAGGAATATGCCGCCCGCGCCTTCGGGGCCAAGCGCACCTTCTTCGCCACCAACGGCACCTCGACGGCCAACAAGGTGGTGGTGCAGGCGCTGGTGCGGCCCGGCGACGTGGTGCTGGTCGACCGCAACTGCCACAAGTCGCATCATTACGGGCTGGTGCTGGCGGGCGCGCAGGTCGCCTATCTCGATTCCTATCCGCTCGACGATTTCTCCATGTATGGCGCGGTGCCGCTGCGCCACCTCAAGCAGACGCTGCTTGCCTACAAGCATGCGGGCACGCTGGACCGCGTGCGGCTTGTGCTGCTGACCAACTGCACCTTCGACGGCATCGTCTACGATGTCGAGCGGGTGATGATGGAATGTCTGGCGATCGCCCCGCATCTGGTCTTCCTCTGGGACGAGGCCTGGTTCGCCTTTGCCTATTGCCATCCGATCTACCGCCAGCGCACCGCCATGGGCAGCGCCGCCCGGCTTGCGGCGACCTTGCAGGATCCCGATTACGAAAAGCGCTACAAGGCCTTCGCCGCCACCTTCACCGAGGAGGACTGGCAGGATGACGAGCGCGTTCTCAACACCCGGCTGCTGCCGGATCCGGCCAAGGCCCGGGTGCGCGTCTACGCCACCCATTCCACCCACAAGACGCTGACGGCGCTGCGTCAGGGCTCGATGATCCATGTCTGGGATCAGGATTTCAAGGACAAGACCGAGGAGGCTTTCCACGAAGCCTACATGACGCATACCTCGACCTCGCCCAACTACCAGATCCTCGCCTCCCTCGATGTCGGCCGCCGCCAGGTGGAGCTGGAAGGCTACGAGCTGGTGCAGCGGCAACTGGAGCTGGCCATGAGCCTGCGCGAGCAGGTCTACCGGCATCCGCTCCTGCGCAAATATTTCCGCTTCCTCGGCGTCGCCGACCTGGTTCCCCCGGAATATCGCGAAACGAACGTCGAATCCTATTTCGACGAGAAGAACGGCTGGAGCAATTTCGAGACCGCCTGGCGCACCGACGAATTCGCCCTCGACCCGACCCGCGCCACGCTGGAAATCGGCGCCGCCGGTCTGGATGGCGATACGTTCAAGAACCGGCACCTGATGGATAAATACAATATCCAGATCAACAAGACCTCGCGCAACACCGTGCTGTTCATGACCAATATCGGCAGCACCCGCTCCGGCGTCGCCCATCTCATCGAGGTGCTGGTCAAGATCGCCCGCGATATCGACGACCGGGTTCGCGACCTCTCCACCATCGAGCGCCGCATCCATGACAAGCGCGTGCGCTCGCTGACCCTCGAACAGCCGCCGCTGCCGGATTTCTCGGATTTCCACCCGGCCTTCCGCGCCACCGCGCCCGCCAGCAACATGGCGACCCGCGACGGCGACATGCGCTCGGCCTTCTTCCTGTCCTATGACGACGCCAGTTGCGAATATGCCAGCATCGACGACGCCGAAAGCGCCATCGCCGCGGGCCGCGAGCTGGTCTCGGCCCTGTTCGTCATCCCCTATCCGCCGGGCTTTCCCATCCTCGTGCCCGGACAGCTCATCAGCCCCGCCATCCTGCAATACCTGCGCGTCCTCGATGTCCGCGAGATCCACGGCTTCCGGCCCGAACTCGGCTTCCGGGTGTTCACGCAGGAAGCGCTTCAACGCGCGCACGGCAAGGCCCTTCCCAAAAAGGAAACGGCCGGGGAAGAAGCCGGGCCGTAACCCGGCGGGGCGGGAAATCCGGCTACCTCGCGACAGCGATTGTGGATGCGCCATTCGCAAACAGCGCGCAGAACTGAAACGCCTCGCCGCGCATGCGGCGGGGGTCGGCAAGGCGTGAGCGGCGGGACGCCCCGCCAGCCTGTCAGGCGACGGCCTGCGCGCCGGTGATTTCCACCAGCGAGCCGCACATGAACGCGGCTTCGTCGGAGGCGAGGAAGGCGACCAGCGCGGCGACTTCCTCCGGCTTGCCGATGCGGCCGAAGGGCACGAGTTTGTCGAGATCGGCAATGGTGCGGCCCGAGCGCTTCACCCCGGCTTCCAGCATCGGCGTGTGGATTTCGCCGGGGCAGACGGCATTGACGCGGATTTTGTGGGGCGCGTAGTCGCGGGCAAGGTTCTGCGTGAAGCTCGCCACCGCCGCCTTGGTGACGTTGTAGGCGATGTGGTTCGGCGCCGGATGCAGCCCCCACTGCGAGGCCGTGTTGACGATGGCCCCGCCGCCCGCCGCGATCATGTGCGGCAACGCCGCCTGGCACAGATGGAACATCGCGTCGACATTCACCGCGAAGCTCAGCCGCCAATCCTCCGGCGTCAGCGACAGGAGGTTGCCGCGCCGGTTGATCCCGGCATTGTTGCAGAGCACATCGATGCGCCCTTCCGTGGCGATGACGTTTTCGACGATTGCCCGGCAGCCTTCGGCGGTGGAGATATCGCTGGCGACAGCGCGAGCCCTGCCGCCCCCGGCGGCGATCCCGGCGACGGCCGCTTCCGCCCCCTCCCCGTTCATGTCGGTGACGATGACGCTTGCGCCTTCCGCGGCGAAGCGGGTGCTGATCGCGCCTCCGATGCCGCCCGCGGCGCCGGTAACGATGACGATCTTGTCCTTGAAACGCATGATATTACCTCATGTAGCTGCCGCCGTTCACATCCAGCACGGCGCCGTTCAGCGAGGCCTGCGAGGGACGGAAGGCGAAGGCGGTGATCTCGCCGATTTCCTGCGGATCGGCCATCCGGGCGATGGGGATGCCGGCCAGAGCCGCCGCCTCGCCATGCTCGGCGATATAGGCTTCGGCCATTTCGGTGCGCACCCAGCCGGGCGCAAGCGCGACGGCGGTGACGCCCTCGTGCCCGTGGCTTTGCGCGATGGATTTGGTGAGGTTGATGAGCGCGGCCTTCGAGGCGCCATAGGCCATGGCGCTGGAGGTGTAGCCGCGCTGTCCGGCGCGGCTCGCCATGTTGACGATCCGCCCGCCGCCATTCGCCCGGAAATGCTGGATGGCGAGCTTGGACAGATCGGCCGCCGACAGGAAATTGACGCGCATTTCGCGCTCCCAGACCCGCTGCCATTCTTCCATCGGCGCATCCACCGCGATTTCCGAGCGGATGCCCGCATTGTTGACGAGGCCCGTCAGCCTGCCTGCGGCGGCAAGCGCCTTGTCCCACAGCGCCTGCGGCCCGGCCGGGTCCGACAGGTCGGCGGAAACGGCCCATGCCCGGCCATCGAGCGAGCGGGCCAGAGCCTCGGCGGCATCGCGGTTACGGCCATAGTGGATGACGACATCGGCGCCCTCGGCGGCCAGCGCCCGGCAGATCGCCTGTCCGATGGCGCCCGTCGCGCCCGTTACGAGAATGGATTGACCGGATAGCGTCATAATTCACCCACCTGCGGGCCCCATGTGTCCGACATGGCAAAGCCCTGTGCGAAAGGATCCTGCGGATCGAGCCGCAATTGCTGGCGGCCGAAGACATAGCCCCGGCCGGTGATGCGCGGCAGCACGGCGGGGCGGCCGCAGAGCGTGGTTTCGCCGAGGATCTCGGCCGTGAACTCCCCGCCGATGATGCTGCGCGACACCCTGATATCGCCGGTCTTCGCCAGCCCCCGCGCATGCAGGATGGCGAGATTGGCGGACGAGCCGGTGCCGCAGGGCGAGCGATCCACCCGGCCGGGCTTCAGCGTCGTGCAGGTGACGACCGATCCATCCGGCTGGTAATCGCGGAACATCACATAGGCGATCTCGTCGAGGCTCGGAATTTCCGGATGGACCACCGCAACCTGCCGCGCCAGCAAAGCCTTGATCTCTGTTCCGGCCTCCGCCAATGCGCGGGCGTGCTCCGGCACGATCCGCAATCCCACCTGATCCACGTCGATCTGGGCGTAGAAGACGCCGCCGAAGGCGATATCGCCGGTGATCCGGCCCCATTGCGGCGTGTCGATGGCGACATCGAGCGCATGCACGAAAGCCGGAACATTGTCGAGGCTGACCGAGAGGCAGCGCCCGCCTTCACACCGCGCCCGGGCAATGATCAGCCCGGCCGCCGTATCCAGCCGCACGATGGTTTCCGGCTCCGTCATGGCGACACGGCCGGTTTCCAGCAGCGCCGTCACCACGCAGATGCAGTTGGAGCCGGACATCGGATGAGCGCGATCCGGTTGCAGCACGATGAAAGCGGCATCCGCATCCGGCCGCGCCGGGGGCAGCAACAGGTTCGTCGTGTGGACGACCTGCGCCCGCGGCTCACGCGTCAGGAACAGGCGCAGCGATGGATCGACATCGTTGAGGTGGTTCATCTTGTCGAGAACGGTCGCGCCCGGGATTTCGGGCGCGCCATCGATGAGGACATTGCCGCTTTCGCCCTGGCAATGGACGAGCAGGATATCGAGCGCCTTGTCGAAGCTCATTTCAGATACCATCCCCAGGGCTCATCGCTGACGAGGCGGGTGATCTGCTTGGTCTCCAGATAGTTGTCGAGACCCCAGCGGCCGAGTTCGCGGCCGATGCCGGATTGCTTGTAGCCGCCCCAGGGCGCTTGGGTGAAGGTGGGCTGCGAGCAGTTGATCCAGACGATCCCGGCGCGGAAGGCGGCGGCCACGCGCTCGCAGCGCGCATCGTCGGCGGACATCACGGCGGCGGCAAGGCCGAAGCGGGAATCGTTGGCAAGCCGGATCGCCTCCTCCTCCGTCTCGAAAGGACGGATGCAGACGACCGGGCCGAAGATTTCCTCCACCCAGGCGTCGCTGTCGAGCGCCATACCGGTGAGGATGGTGGGAGCCACCCAGAAGCCCCTGTCGAAGCCATCGTAGCGGCCGCCGCAGGCGACGGTTGCGCCCTGCTCGACGGCGCGATCGATATGGCGCAGCACGTCCTCATACTGCCCCTTGTTGACGAGGGGCCCAAGCAGCGTGCCTTCGTCGAGCCCGTTGCCGATCCTGATCTTCTTCGCTTCCTCGACCAGCCGCTCCAGCAGCTTCGGATAGAGCGGGGCTTCCACCAGAACCCGCGAGGTGGCCGAGCAGACCTGCCCCTGATTCCAGAAGATGCCGAACATGATCCATTCGACGGCCTTGTCGATATCGCTGTCGGCGAAGACCACGAAGGGCGACTTGCCGCCGAGTTCGAGGCTGATGCGCTTGATGTCCTTCGCGCCCGCCGCCATGATGCGCGAGCCGACCGGGCCGGAGCCGGTGAAGGCGACCTTGTCGACCTGAGGATGCTCGATCAGCGCCTGCCCGACGACCGAGCCCTTGCCGGAGAGGATGTTCAGCACACCCTTCGGCAGCCCCGCCGCCTCGGCGATTGAACCAAGCTCCAGCGCCGTCAGCGAGGTGGTTTCGGCGGGCTTGAGGATCATGGTGCAACCGGCCGCCAGGGCGGGCGCGACTTTCCACGAGGCCATCAGCAGCGGATAATTCCAGGGAACGATGGCAACGGCGACGCCGAGCGGCTCGCGCACGGCTTTCGAGACGAAGCGCGCATCGGCAAGCTTCACCGTCTCGGCCTCGCCATCCAGTTCCTCGGCGAGATCGGCATAGAAATCGAAGCAACCGGCGGCATCCGCCAGATCCCATTCGGATTCCGGCAAGGGCTTGCCGTTGTCGCGGGTTTCCATGCGCGCCAGCTCCGGCAGGCGGTCGCGGATGCCTTGCGCCATGGCGCGGAGATACTTTGCCCGCTCCTTGCCGGAAAGGCGCGGCCACGGCCCGTTGTCGAAGGCGTCGCGGGCGGCCTTCACGGCCGCGTCCGCCTCGGCGGCGCCAGCGGCGGCGATGTGGTGGAAGACTTCCTCCGTTGCCGGATCGATCACCGGAAGCATGGTTCCGTCGGCGGGAGCAACCCATTGGCCATCGATGAAAAGCTTGTTCTGCATGGTGTCCTCGTGGTTCAGAAACGGTCGATGCGATAGGGCCGCATGTCGATGGGCGGGGCGGCGCCCGTGATCAGGTCGCCCATCAGCCGGGCGGTGGTCGCGGCATAGGTGACGCCGAGATGGCCGTGGCCGGTGGCGTAGAAGACGCCCGGCACCTTCGCCGAAGCCGACATGACCGGCACGGTATCGGGGAAAGCCGGGCGATGGCCCATCCATTCGGAAAAATCCTCGCAGCGCAGGTTGGGCAGGGCCGTGCGGGCGCGGCGGACGGTGATCTTCGCGCGGCGGTAATCGGGCGCGGCGTCGAGCCCCGCCATTTCCACCGTGCCGCCGACGCGGATGCCGCCCGCCGTCGGCGTCACCATGAAGGCGCGCGCGGGCCAGATGATCGAATGGCGCATGGAAATGCCCGGCGACATGATCTGCGTGTGATAGCCGCGCTCGGTTTCGAGCGGCATCGGTTCGCCCAGCATCTTCGACAGCAACCCGCTATGGGCGCCCGCGCAGATCACCACCTCATCGGCGGCAATCGCGCCGCCATCCGCGAGACGGACGGCGGTGACGCGGCCGGAGCGCTCGAAGCCCGCCACCGCGCCGCGCCGGATGTCGCCGCCAAGCGCGGCAAACCTCTGCGCAAGGCCGGTGACCAGCCGGAACGGATCGCGCAGGCTGCGGTTCTGCGGAAACAGCACGGCAATGCCGATGCTGTCGGACAATTCCGGCTCCAGCTCCCGCGCCTGCCTGCCCGTCAGCCGCTGATGCGCAAAGCCGAAACGCTCGAGAATTTCGATATGCTCGCGGTCGGCGCGGAATTCCGCCTCGTCGCTGTAGAGCGACAGGCAGCCCTCCTGCGTCAACTCGCCTTCCAGACCCGTTTCCCGCAACAGCGGCAGCAGGTCGTCGTAAACCCGCTTGCACAGCGCCGCGCCCTCGGCTTCGAGCTGGCGCAGCTTGCCGGGCCGCGAGGCGGCGACGAAGCGGGCAAACCACGGGATGAGCTTCGGCATATAGGCGGGGCGAACGCGCACCGGCCCTTCGGGATCGAGCATCCATCCGGGGATCTGCTTCCAGACCGACGGCCGCGAGGCGGGCATGAATTCGGTCACGGCAATCGAGGCCATGTTGCCATAGGAGGCGCCGCGCCCGACCTCGCCCCTGTCGAGCAGCACGACCTGCCGCCCCCGCTTTTGCAGGTCGTAGGCGATGGCGGTGCCGATGATGCCCGCGCCGATCACGAGGGTAGTCATGCGCTCTTCTCCGTTGGTCGACATCAGAGTGGCCGGGCGGCTTATCCGCCCGGCCGGAAGGGCTTACCAGTTGAGGATCGGCTGCATGGCGGCGCGGAAATCGGCCTTTTCCTCGTCCGTCAGCGGGCCGAGGGGCGCGCGGCATTCGCCGACCGGGGTGCCCTGCACCTCGCAGCCATATTTCAGCTTCTGCACGAACTTGCCGGATTCCAGAATGTTCATCGCCTTGTAGAGCGTCGCCATCTGCTGCTTGGCCTTGGCGAGATCGCCCGCCTTGAAGGTGCGGTCGAGATCGCAGACAGCCTTGGCCATGCAGTTGGCCGGGCCGCAGATCCAGCTTTCCGCGCCCCAGAGCATGAAATCGAGGGCGATATCGTCCGAACCCGAAACGAGCTGGATGCGGCCCTCATAACGGGTGGCGATGCCGATGGCGCGCTGGAGCGAGCCGGAGCTTTCCTTGATGCCGATGATGCGCGGATCATCGGCGAGCGCGTCCAGCACCTCCCAGCCCAGTTCCACGCCGTCCTTGTCCGGGTAGCTGTAGAGGACGATGTTCATGTCGGTCGCGTCCAGCACGGCCCTGAAATGCGCGACCAGCTCGGCCTGCGTCGGCTTCGTATAGAAGGGCGTCGCCAGAAGCACGGCGTCATAGCCCATCGCCTTGGCGCGCAGCGTGTTGGCGATGACGCCCGCCGTCGACGGCGCATTGGTGCCCGCGATCAGGATTTCGCCGGGCTTGGCAAAGTCCTTCACGAATTGCAGCACCTGGTCGCGCTCGTCGTCGGACATGAAGTTGTATTCGCCGGAGGAGCCGCAGGGTACCCAGCCGGTCACGCCCGCGGCGCGCAGGTTGGTGAGGTGCTTTTCGAAGGCGGCGAAATCGAGCTTGCCTTCGGCATCGAAGGGGGTGACGAGAGCGGGCAGGACGCCAGAGAGTTTCATGGGTTACTCCATTCGGGGGTTCTGAGGCTGGGCGTCACACGGCCAGCCGCTTGAGGATGCGTTGTTCGACAACCGTGACGGCGCGCGTCAGCGGGAAGGCGATGACGAAGTAGATGATGGCGACGATGGTCAGCACCTCGACCGGCCGCCCGGTATTGTTGGAGATATTCTGGCCGACGAACATCAGATCCGCCATGCCCACCGCCGAAACCAGCGCGCTTTCCTTGAAAAGACTGACGCAGTTGGACAGCAGCGTCGGCGCGGCGCGCAGCACCGCCTGCGGCAGCACCACGCTGGTCGTGCGCGCAAAGGGCGAAAGCCCCAGCGCCACGCAGGCGTCCAGTTGCTCGCGCCCGACCGATTTCAGCGAGGCGCGGAACGTTTCGCTGGAGATCGCGCCCATGTAGAGCGTCAGCGCGATGACGCCGGAGGCCATGTTGGACAGCTCGACGCCGAGGATCAGCGGCAGGCAGAAGAAGATCCAGAACAGTTGCACCAGCACCGGCGTCCCGCGGAAGAATTCCACATAGACGCTTGAGACGCCGCGCAGGATGGCGCTTTTCGAGGTGCGGGCCAGCGCCAGCAGGAAGCCGAGCACGCAGCCGAGCAGGATGCAGATCAGCGTCAGCTTGAGCGTGGTCCACAGGCCGAGAAGCAACGCTTCCTGGAATTTGAGAACGATGGCGAAGTTGAAATTCATCGCGCTTCTCCTCAGCTTGCCATGATTTCGCGGCGGCGTTCCAGATAGCCGACGATCTGCGAGACCGGGAACGACACAGCGAAATAGACGAGCGCGACAATGGTGAAGGTCTCGATCGGGCGGTAGGTCTGCGTGGCGAGTGTCTTGCCCTGATACATGAGGTCCTGCACCGCGACGATGGCGACCAGCGCGCTCTGCTGGAAGATGCCGATGCCGTTGGTCAGCAGAACCGGCACCGAATTGCGGACGGCCGTGGGCAGGACGATGTAGAGAATCCGCTGGAACGGCGTCAGGCCGAGCGCCACCCCGGCATCGAGCTGCTCCTTCGGCACCGCCTGAATGGAGGCGCGATAGGCTTCGGCGTTGAAGGCGGCGAGATTGAGCCCGAGCGCCAGGATGCCCATGGTCACCGAGCCGAGGAACACGTTGAACAGCATCGGCACGCAGTAGAAGAACCAGACGATCTGGATGATCGCGGGCGTGCAGCGGAAGAATTCGATGAACAGCATCACCGGCAGGCGGATCGCCGCAAAGCGGCTCATGACCAGCAGCGCCAGCGCGAAGCCGAAGGTCAGCCCGATGATATTGGCGGCAACGGTCAACTGGATGGTGACGAAAAGCCCGTCCCAGAGCGGTCCGAAATTGCGGAAGACGGACGCGAAGTCGAAATTGTAATTCATGCCCGCCTCCTCAATGCTTGATGTGGAACACCCGCTCGATGAATTCGCGGGTGCGCTCCTCCCTGGGGGAGCCGAGCACCTGTTCCGGCGGGCCGTCCTCCACCACCACGCCGCCCGCGCAGAAGATCACGCGCGAGGCGATGTTCTTGGCGAACCACATGTCATGGGTGACGATCACCATCGGCATCTGCTGCTGGGCAAGCTGCATGATGACCTGCTCGACTTCCGACACCAGCTCGGGGTCGAGCGCTGAGGTCACCTCGTCGAACAGCATCAGCTTCGGATCGAGCATCAGGGCGCGGGCAATGGCCACGCGCTGCTTCTGGCCGCCGGAAAGCTGGGCCGGATAGACATTCGCCTTCTGCGCGAGGCCGAAGCGGGTCAGGAGCGCCATCGCCCGCGCCTGGGCCTCGGCCTTCTTCTCGCCCCGCACCTTCATCGGCGCGAGGATGAGGTTGCCGATGACATCGAGATGCGGAAACAGCGTGTAGTGCTGGAAAACCATGCCGATCGAGCGCCGCACCCTGACGTCGATGGCGGTTTTGCCATTGCCGCTGGCGGAGATATAGGGCTTGCCGCCGAAGACGACGGAGCCGCTGTCGATCTGTTCCAGCCCCATCAGCACCCGCAGAAGGGTGGACTTGCCGCCGCCGGAAGGGCCGATCACGACGACGCGGTCACCGGCTTTCATTTCGATGTCGAGCCCTTGCAGCACCTTGACGACGCCGCCATAGCTCTTGTGCAGTCCTTCGATTTTAACAAGCGGGGCGGTGTCCGACATTGCCCAACTCTCCTCCATGAGACAGGGAAGCGGAGCCGCCGCGAGGCGGCTCCCGCATGGCTCAGTTGCCAGCCTTGAGAACCTCGTCGACGGCCTTGCGGATCAATTCGTCGACATGGCCGGTCGCAACCCGCTCCTCGAGGAAGATGTTGACGACTTCGGCATCGGCGGCGGAAAGCTGGTGCGGCAGGCCGAAGGCGACGCCCTGCTTGGCAAGCGCCGGCGCCGGGTTCATCGCCACCGCCCAATCCGGGTTCGACTGGGTGAAGAGCTGGTTGGTGTCGGAGGCGTCGACGAGGATATCGGCGCGGCGCGAAACGACGGCGAGGCGCGTCTCGTCATTGGTGGGAAGGCGCAGGATCGTCGCGGTCTTGACGGCCGCCGAAATCGCCTTGTCCTGCGCCGTGCCGGACATGACGGCGAGCGTGACGTCGGCCTTGTCGATATCGGCGACCGAGACGGCGCCTGCCGGGATCTTCGGGTTGTCCTTGTTGTAGGCGAGCGAAATCTGGTACTCCATCGCCGGGATGGAGAACTGCACCGCCATGGCGCGGGCGGGCGTGCGGTTCAGCGCCAGCGAAACGTCCCATTTGCCCGCCTGAAGGCCCGCCACGATATTGTCCCAGGTTGTGTCGACGAATTCGGGCTTCACCTGAAGCACTTCCGCGAATTCGCGGCAAAGGTCGGCGAAGAAACCGGAATAGTCGCCGGTGGCCGGATCGCGCATGATGTAGGGCGGCGCGACGGCGGCCCCGCAGCGCAGTGCGCCGTTCTTCTGGACGGTCTGCCAGTATCCTTCCGTGGACTGGGCCATCGCGGCCGTCGAAAGCCCGGCCATCAGGGCAAGCGCCGCCGCCGCCCGCATAGCGGACGTCATTACATTCGAAAACATGTGCATTCCCCATTTTGAGCGCGTTCGTCGCGCGGTTCCACCCGTCGGCTTCGGCCGTTCTTGGTCGTCTTTTTATGTCGGCTTCGTGTCGACTGCGCATGTTATGTCGTCTTGCAGTCGACAAAGTCAAGCGAAAAAATTACGTTGCCGACACGCTGTTTTTCTGGCCCAATGGCCGGGCAAGACGGAAAGGGACGTAAGTGTCTGAGGAAATTGAATCGAAGCGGGTGCGCGGCACCGGCTGGAAAAATGTCTACGATACGCTGCGGGCGGAAATTCTGGCCCTCACCCTGCCGCCGGGACAGCTTCTCGACGAGATGACGCTGGCCGAGCGTTTCGACATGTCGCGCTCGCCGGTGCGCGAGGCGCTGATCCGGCTTGCGGGCGAGGATCTGGTGGTGACGCTTTCCAACCGCAGCACCATCGTCGCGCCGATCGAGGTGGCGAGCTTTCCGAAATATGTGGAAGCGCTGGATGTCGCGCAGCGCATGAACACGCGGCTGGCGGCGGCGCTGCGCACCGATGCCGACCTGAAGATCATCGCCAGGCGCCAGAAGGAATTCGAGGCGGCGGTGAAGACCGGCGTGCATCTGAAGATGTCGGAAGCCAACAAGCAGTTCCACATGGCCGTGGCCCATGCGGGCAAGAATACCTATCTCGCCTCCTTCTACGAGCGGCTTCTGAACGAGGGGCAGCGCATGCTGCACCTGCATTTCGAATATCTGGAGCGCGGCGGCGACGGCTACCTGCTGACCGACGAGCACGAATTGATGCTGGACGCGATCCGGGCGAAGAATGTCGAACTCGCCGACGAGCTGGCCCATGCCCATACGCGGCAGTTCCAGGACAATTTCATCGCATTCCTGCGCGAAAACTACACCACGGACGTCTCGCTCGGCCCCCTCGCCGCCGCGGAATAGCCGTGTCCCCGCCCTGAAGCCATAGGCTGCCGGGCCTAGCCCGATACGTCCAGCGCCTTCAGGATATCGATCAGGCGCGGCGCCATGTCGCGGATTTCGGTGAGGTGAATGGCGCTCAGCCGCTCCAGCACGGCATCGGCCTTGTCCGTCAGCGCCAGCGTCTGGCGGCGGCGGTCGCCGGGGTCGGCGTGGCGGGTCACGTAACCGGCGGCGACGAGGCGGCCCACCAGTTCCGTTGCCGAATGCGGCGCGATCAGCAGCCGCTCGGCCAGCCTGCCGACGCTCATCGCCTCCTCGCCGCGATAGCCCCGGATCGCCAGCAGCGCCTGATGCTGCTGGGCCGGAAGCCCCTGTTCATGGGCGGCCGAAGTGCTGAAATCCATGAAGCGGCGCAATGTGTAGCGCAGGTTGGAAAGCGCCTCGTAATCGCTATCGCTCAGCCTGTCCTTCGGCATGTTCCTCACTCCCGCCTTCCGCATCGGCCCGGCCCGATGCGCCGCTTTCCCGGCTTACAACAGGAGAGACCGGCGGGCCAGCCGCAAGAGAGAGCGGGCCGCGATCGGCATTGCTGTTGATTTATATCGTATTACGATGTATTTGCAGCCGCCCTTCACAAGACAGCAGGAAACGCCATGCCACAACCGAGCCCCCACCACCGGCCGCACGATTTCACCGGCGGCCTTGCGCGGCGCGAAGCCGGGGATTTCACCACCGACCGGCGCGTTCTGGCGCTGATCGGCATGGCGCTGATCGTCGGCACCGGCGGCGCGCTGGCCGCCCGGCTGCTCGTCAGCCTGATCGCCCTCGTCACCAACCTCGCCTGGTTCGGGCAGGCGAGCCTTGCGGCCAGCGCGCCCGCCGATGCGCCGCGCTCGCTCTGGACGGTGGCGATCCCCGTCATCGGCGGCCTTGCCATCGGCCTGATGGCCCGCTTCGGCTCGGAAAAGATCCGTGGCCACGGCATTCCCGAAGCCATCGAGGCGATCCTGATCGGCGGAAGCCGCATGTCGCCGAAGGTCGCCATCCTGAAGCCGCTGTCCTCGGCGATCTCCATCGGCACGGGCGGGCCGTTCGGCGCGGAAGGGCCGATCATCATGACCGGCGGGGCGATCGGCTCGCTGTTCGCCCAGTGCTTCCATCTCAGTTCAGCCGAGCGCAAGACGCTTCTGGTGGCGGGCGCCGCCGCGGGCATGACCGCCATCTTCGGCTCACCCATCGCCGCCGTGACGCTCGCCGTCGAATTGCTGCTGTTCGAATGGAAGCCGCGAAGCTTCATTCCCGTCGCGATCGCCGCCTGCGTCTCGGCCTGCTGGCGGCCTTTCCTGTTCGAAGCGGGCGCGCTGTTTCCCCGGCAGTTTCATATGGATCTGCCCTGGTGGGGCATCGGCCTCTGCGCCGTGATGGGCATCGTCAGCGGCCTGCAATCCGGCCTGCTCACGGCGCTGCTCTACCGCATCGAGGATGCTTTCGAGGCGCTGCCAATCCACTGGATGTGGTGCCCGGCGATCGGCGGGCTCGCCGTCGGCCTTGGCGGCCTGATCGAGCCGCGCGCGCTTGGCGTCGGCTACGACATCATCGACGGGCTGCTGAACAGCCGCATGCTGCCGCAAGCCGTGGTGACGATCCTGCTGGTGAAGGCGGCAATCTAGCTGGTGTCGCTGTCGTCGGGCACATCCGGCGGCGTGCTTGCGCCGCTGCTCATTCTCGGCGGCGCGCTCGGCTGGCTGGCCGGGCTGGTGTTTCCCGGCGATCCCGGCTTCTGGGCGCTTCTCGGCATGGCCGCGATGATGGGCGGAACCATGCGGGCGCCGCTGACCGGCACGTTCTTCGCCGTCGAGCTGACCGGCGATGTCTCCAGCCTGCTGCCGCTTCTGGCCGCAACGATTTCCGCCTATGCCGTGACGGTGCTGCTGCTGCGCCGCTCGATCCTGACGGAGAAGATCGCCCGCCGGGGCCAGCACGTCACCCGCGAATACGGCATCGATCCCTTCGAATATACCCGCGCCCGCGACATCATGATCACCCGGGTCGACACGCTTCCCGCCGATATGCGCGTGCGCGACGCCTCCGCCTTCTTCGCGACCACCGAGCGGACGCACCGCATCTACCCTGTCATCGACGCAGCGGGCAGGCTGAAGGGCGTCGTCTCGCGCGGCGATGCGCTGCGCTGGCAGCAGGATCCGGCGCTTGCCGACCAGATCCTCGACGAGCGCATCTCCGACAGCTCCGTTCCCGTCGCCCATCCCGAGGATACGATCGGCTATGTCGCCGATCTCATGCTGGCGACCGATGCCGGGCGCATTCCCGTGGTTGATCCGCAAACCGGCCGCCTTCAGGGCCTCGTCGCCCGCAAGGATCTGCTGCGGCTGCGCCACGCCGCCAATGCCAGCGAGAACGAGCGCAAGCCCTATCTGCGGCCGGGAAAAGCCGGATCATGACATCGGGCTTCATTCATAAGTGCAGCTAATGCCCGTATCCCGATTATCCCGTCTAATCCGATCCTTCCGGAAGCGCTATCTTTCCCCTCGAACAATGCTTCAGGAAAGGAAACCCCGATGAAAGCCGTCACCTTCAGGAACAGAAGCTGGGATGTCGCCGCCGATCTGCATCTGCCCGATGATTTCGATCCGGCCGGGACATATGCGGCGGTGATCTGCGCCCATCCGATCAGCAGCTGCAAGGAGCAGACCGCTGGCAACATCTACGCGAAGGCGCTGGCCAAAGCCGGTTTCGTCGCGCTCGCCTTCGATGCGTCGACGCAAGGGGCAAGCGGCGGCGAGCCGCGCTTCAGCGAGGATCCGGCCATGCGCGTCGAGGATTTCCGCTGCGCCGTCGATTATCTCGTCACGCAGCCCTTTATCGATGAGAACCGCATCGGCGTTCTCGGCGTCTGCGGCGGCGGCGGTTATGCCGCCAATGTCTCGATGACCGAAAAGCGCATCAAGGCCGTGGGCACCGTTGTCGGCGCCAATTACGGCCGCCTGATGCGCGACGGCGACATGTCGCCGGACGCCGCCCTGAAGACGCTCGAAGCGCTCGGCAGGCAGCGCACCGCCGAAGCCCGCGGCGCCGATCCGCTGATCACCGGTTACATTCCCTTCGCCAGCCAGGCGGAGCGCGAACAGGCGGGCGTGACGAATATCGATCTGGTCGAGGCCATCGATTATTATCTCACCCCGCGCGGCCAGCAGCCGGGCTCCACCAACAGGCTGCGCTTCACAAGCCTCGGCCCGGCGTTGGGCTGGGACGCCTATCACCTCGCCGAAGCGCTTCTGACGCAGCCGCTGCACATCGTCATCGGCAGCGTTCCCGGCGCCTTCGGCTCCTACAGCGACGGCTTCGAGCTTTACCGCCGCGCCCGCTCGCAGGAAAAGACGCTCCAGATCGTCGAAGGCGCAAGCCATTACGACCTCTACGACCAGCCCGAAGCGACCGGTCAGGCGCTGGAGCAGCTCATTCCCTTCTACCGGAAGCATCTCGGCGCGGCCGCCTGAAACCCGGTCCGCCCATCGCGCCGGCGGGCCGCCGCCCGCCGGTTGAGGCGGAAATCCGGCCCCGTTCAGAACGGGACCGAAAGCTTCAGGTTGCCCGCATAGCTCCTGTATCCGTCGCCGAAGGCCGCGTGGCCCGAGACGCGCAGGGAGGCGCGGTTTTCCAGCAGGACAGTGATGCCCGCCGCGACATCCACGAACACGGGATCGGGCG
>JBDHTA010000002.1:0-62806 GCA_039808465.1 Rhizobiaceae bacterium
TCGGCGGGGTTCTTCTTGTGGGCATCGACGGCGACGCGGGCGCCCGCCTGCTGCTCGTCCAGCGGCCGCTTCGACAATTGCCCGTAATCGGCCATCGAGCGGGTGTCGAACAACACCTCGCCCGCCGCCACATAGGCATGGCCCCTGGCGATCAGCGTTTCGATGATGGCGATCATCTGCGCAATATTGTCGGTGGCGCGTGGCTCGACATCCGGCGGCAGGCAGCCCAGCGCCTCGACATCGCGATGGAACTGCTGCTCCGTCTTTTCGGTCACGGCGCGGATGGCGTCGTTGAGCGCCAGATGCGGAAAATCGCGCAGCGCCCGCGCATTGATCTTGTCGTCGACATCGGTGATGTTGCGGACATAGGTGACGTTTTCAGCGCCATAGACATGCCGCAGCAGCCGGTAGAGCACATCGAACACGATCACCGGCCGCGCATTGCCGATATGGGCGAAGTCGTAGACCGTCGGCCCGCAGACATACATGCGGATATTCGTCGGGTCGATCGGCCGGAATTCGGCCTTTTCGCGGGTCAGCGTATTGTGCAGCTTGAGCGTGACGCTCATCGAAATCTCCCTAAAGCATGGCGCGGCGCCATGCGGCGTACGAAAAGGCGAAGCGTTTCCGGTCCGGCCGGTCGTCCGTCTGCTCGGTAAGCTTTTCAGGGAGACGAAAACGGCCAGGCCAGCGGAAGCGCTAGCGAATAATAATCCAGCAGATGCAAATTGCCGTTTTCATGGGCCTTGTTATGACGCGCAGCGGCGGCCCGGTCAAGAGCCGCCCGCCGGCCGCGCCGCTTATTCCGGCCTGCGGTAATCGACGATTTTGTTTTCGCGCACGATGAACAGCTTGCCGGTTTCCGTCTGGTCCGGCCCGACCAGCGGCAGCAGCGTTTCGGCGACTTCGGAAGGGTGCGGCACCGTCGACGGATCCTCGCCCGGAATTGCCTGCGCGCGCATGGCGGTGCGGGTGGCGCCGGGATCGACGGAGAGGATGCGCAGCGCCGTGCGCTGCGTCTCGCCCGCCCATGTGCGCGCCAGCGCTTCGACGGCGGCCTTGGACGCCGAATACGGCCCCCAGAACGGCTTGCAGGAATGCGCGGCCCCCGAGGAGAGAATGAGGGCGCGGCCTGCGTCGGATTTCAGCAGCAGCGGCTCCACCGAACGGATCAGCCGCCATGTGGCGTTGACGTTGATGGTCATCACCTTTTCGAACACCTTGGCCTCGACATGGCCGATCGGCGAAATCGTGCCGAGCACGCCCGCATTGGCGACGAGGATATCGAGCTTGCCCCAGCGTTCGAAGATCGAGCCGCCGAGGCGGTCGATGGCGCCCATGTCGGCGAGATCGAAGGGAACCAGCGTGGCGCTGCCGCCCGCCGCCTTGATCTCGTCGTCCAGCTCCTCCAGCCCGCCGACCGTGCGCGCGCAGGCGATGACATGCGCGCCCGCCCTGGCCAGCGCCAGCGCCGTGAAGTAACCGATGCCGCGCGAAGCGCCGGTGACCAGCGCCAGCCGGCCGTTGAGGTTGACAGTCATCGTTCCTCCGGAATGCGGTTAGAGCATTTCCAGCAAAAGTGTGAAGCGGTTTTGCGTTCGGAAATGCCTGAAAACAAAGAGTTGGAGCGTTTTCGCGATTCGTGGAAAAGCTCCAGGGCGGGTCGCCCGCGCGGCCCGGTCCGGCAGGCTCAGCCGCCGGATGCCAGCATGGAAACCTTGCGGCCGGGCGTTTCGCCATTCTTGTCGAGAAGGCGGGTCGGATAGTCGCCGGTAAAGTAATGGTCGGTGAATTGCGGGTTTTCCGGGTTGCGGGGCTCGCCGCCGACGGCCTTGTAAAGCCCGTCGATGGTCAGGAATTCCAGCGAATCCGCGCCGATATACTTCGCCATCGCCTTGACGTCGGCATATTGGTTGGCGAGCAGCCTTTCGGCGTCGGGCGTATCGATGCCGTAGAAATCCGGGAAGAAGATCATCGGGCTGGCGACGCGGATATGCACCTCCGTCGCGCCCGCTTCGCGGATCATCTGCACGATCTTCACCGAGGTCGTGCCGCGCACGATGGAATCGTCGACCAGCACCACGCGCTTGCCCTCGATCATCGCCCGGTTGGCCGAATGCTTCAGCTTGACGCCGAAGGCGCGGATCTGCTGCGTCGGCTCGATGAAGGTGCGCCCGACATAATGGTTGCGGATGATGCCGTATTCGAAGGGAATGCCGCTCTGCTGCGCGAAACCGAGGGCCGCGGGCGTGCCGCCATCGGGCACCGGCACCACGACATCGGCGTCAACAGGCGCTTCCTTGGCGAGATTGATGCCCATGTTCTTGCGCGCCACATAGACGCTGCGCCCGCCAATGACGGAATCGGGGCGGGCGAAATAGACATATTCGAACAGGCAGAGCCGCTCGGCAGGCGGATTGACCGGCTTGCGCGCATCGATGCTGATCGAGCCGTCCGGCTGGATCTCGCAGATCACCACTTCGCCGTTCTCGACATCGCGGACATATTTCGCGCCGATGATATCGAGGGCGCAGGTTTCCGAGCAGAAGATCGGCTTGCCGTCGAGTTCGCCCATCACCAGCGGCCGGATGCCGATGGGGTCGCGGGCGGCGATCAGCTTGGTGCGCGTCATCGCCACCATGGCATAGCCGCCTTCCATCTGCCGCACGGCGTCGATGAAACGGTCGACGGTGGAGGTGTGGCGCGAGCGGGCGATGAGATGCAGCACCACTTCCGTATCGGAAGTGGACTGACAGATGGCGCCGGTGGCGATGATCTGGCGGCGCAGCGTCAGCCCGTTGGTGAAATTGCCGTTATGGGCAATCGCGATGCCGCCGACTTCCAGCTCGGCGAACAGCGGCTGCACGTTGCGCAGCGCCACTTCCCCGGTGGTGGAATAGCGGGTGTGGCCGATGGCGATGGTGCCGGGCAGCTTCGCCAGCGTCGCCGGGTCGGTGTAATGGTCGCCGACGAGACCCATGTGCTTTTCGGTGCGGAACTGCTTGCCGTCGAAGGACACGATGCCCGCCGCTTCCTGCCCGCGATGCTGGAGGGCATGCAGGCCGAGCGCGGTCAGCGTCGCCGCATCCGAATGGCCGAGAATGCCGAAAACGCCGCATTCCTCATGCAGCGTATCGCCGTCGAGCGCGTCATCGATATCGTGGCGCGAGGCCGTTGCGCATTTCTGCTGGAATTGCTCTGGGCTGGAATGCGTCATGGGTCTCGGCCTTTGTTCGGGACGGGGTACGGGATCTCAAATGCCAAACGCTCCGCACGGCGTTTTCAGGCTGCTGCGGAGCGATGTTGCGATGCCACAAATGGCCACGGCCATCAAGTCTTTCAAGACGAAATCGGCTCAGCCATTTGTCGCGGGCGCGTCGTCCTCCGGCGCCGGATCGGTAGCGGTGCCCGGCTCCGCGCCGGTTTCGGGGGCGGGCGCATCCTTGCCGAGAATGCGCGCGCGCATCTGCGGCTCGATATCCTCCGGCAGCACGGCTTCCAGCTTCGCCACCAGCCCGTCCAGGAAGGGCTTCGACTTGGCGTTGTTGATCCAGTCCGGGCGATGATTGGCGTCGACCAGCCAGTTCCAGAAGGCCACCGCCACGACCAGCAACAGGATACCCCGCGCTGCGCCGAAGAGAAAGCCCAATGTGCGGTCCAGCGCGCCGATGCGGCTGTCGATGATGAAATCGGCGATCCGCATGGTGATGAAGGAAATGACGATCAGCGCCACGATGAAGATGAGCGCGGCCGAGCCCGCCACGGCGATGCGCTTGTCGTCGGTATAGTTCAGCGCATGCGGCACCAGCAGCGGATAGAAATAATAGGCCGCCGCCGCGGCGCCGCCCCAGCTTGCGATGGACAGAACCTCCCGCGAAAAGCCGCGCACCATGGCGAGAACGGCGGAAAACAGGGTCACGCCGATAACAACGCCGTCGAAAATCGTAATGGGCATAGTCTGCAACTCCATCGCGCGCGGATGCCTGCCGCCCCGCCGCCGGTCTTGTTCGATGGACCCCTATAGCACCGGCATCCGCCGCTGCCAAAGGATCACGCCTCTTCCTCCACCTGTTTCAGCGCGTTTCTCGATCCGGCGATGCGGGCGACGAGATCGGCAAGGGCTTCCACGTCGTTCCAGCGCCCGCCCGCCGCCTTGGGCAGATCCGGCGAACCGGAGGGCAGGACGGCCGACGAAAAGCCGAGCTTTTCCGCTTCCTTGAGGCGATGCGCGGTATGCGAGACAGGCCGCACCGCCCCCGACAGGCTGATTTCGCCGAAGTAGACGCAATCGGCGGGCAGGGCAAGCCCCGCAAGCGACGAAACCAGCGCCGCCGCGACCGCAAGATCGGCGGCGGGCTCGGCGATGCGGTAGCCGCCCGCGACGTTGAGGTAGACATCGTGGCTTCCGAGCCGCACCCCGCAATGGGCTTCCAGCACCGCGAGAATCATCGACAGCCGCGCCGAATCCCAGCCGACGACGGCGCGGCGCGGCGTGCCGAGCGAGGTCGGCGCCACCAGCGCCTGCACTTCCACCAGCACGGGCCGCGTGCCCTCCATGCCTGCGAAAACGGCCGCCCCCGGCGCTTTCGCATTGCGCTCGCCCAGGAAAAGCTCGGAAGGATTGGCGACTTCGCGCAAGCCGCTATCCGACATTTCGAAGACGCCGATCTCGTCGGTCGGCCCGAAACGGTTCTTCACCGTGCGCAGGATGCGGTAATGATGGCCGCGGTCGCCCTCGAAATACAGCACGGCGTCGACCATGTGCTCGACCACGCGCGGACCGGCGATCTGGCCCTCCTTGGTCACATGCCCGACGAGAACGATGGCCGCCCCTGTCTGCTTGGCGTAGCGGATCATCGCCTGAACCCCGGTGCGCACCTGCGCCACCGTGCCCGGCGCCGATTCGATCAGGTCGCTCCACAGCGTCTGGATCGAATCGATGATGACGAGATCGGGCCGCTTGCCTTCGGCGAGTGTCGCGAGGATATCCTCGACATTGGTTTCGGCGGCAAGCATCACGTCGGTTTCGGCGGCCCCCAGCCGCTGCGCCCGCAGCCGCACCTGCGCCACGGCCTCTTCGCCCGAGACATAGACGATGCGCTGTTTGTTGCGCGATAGCGCGGCCGCCGCCTGCATCAGCAGCGTCGACTTGCCGATGCCGGGATCGCCGCCGATCAGTACCGCCGAGCCGCGCACGAAGCCGCCGCCCAAGGCGCGGTCGAGTTCGGAGATCCGGGTGTGGACGCGGGGCGCTTCCTCGGTTTCGCCGGACAGCGGAACCAGCGCCACCGGGCGGCCCTTCTTCGGTGTCTTGCCGGGGCCGCCGCCGATGCCGCCCATCGGATCGTCCTCGATGATGGTGTTCCACTCGCCACAGCCCTCGCATTTTCCGGCCCAGCGATTGTGGATCGTGCCGCAATTCTGGCAGATGAACTGGGTCTTGGCTTTGGCCATCGGGTTTTCCGTTTCATGCGCGCAACGTCCCGTCCCCGGTTCGGGCCGGGGAGGAGAAAGGCTGTTTGGTCACTGTTTGTTCTCGCTTAGCACAGGCAACCACAGCTTGCCAAGGGGCTTGAGGACGGCCTATTCCCCGTCTTCGACGTAAAGCCGGTCGTAGCGCAGGCCGAGCCCGGTCAGAAGCTCGTAACCGATGGTGCCGCCGGCCCGCGCCACATCATCCAGCGCGATATTGTCTCCGAACAGCTCGATATAATCGCCAGCGCGGATTTCATTTTCGGGAATGTCGGTCACGTCGAAAATCGTCATGTCCATGGTGACGCGGCCGACGACCGGCACCTTGCGGCCCGCGACATAACCGAACGCGCCGTCACGCACCACTTGCCGGAGCGGCAGGCCGGAGCCGGAGAGCGAGCGCAGATAGCCATCGGCATAGCCTGCGGACACGATGGCGAGGCGGCTTTCGCGGGTCAGCTGATAGGTGCCGCCATAGCTGACCGTATCGCCCTTGCGCGCCTTGCGGATCTGGATGATGCGCGCCTCGGCCTTCACCACCGGCCGCATGGGATTGCGCATGTTGTTGACGGCCTCGCCGCCGTAAATTGCGATGCCGGGGCGGGTGAGGTCGAAGTGGTAGTCTTCGCCGAGGAAGATTCCGGCGGAGGATGAAAGGCTTGATTCGATGCCTTCGAAAGCGGCGGCAACCCTGCGGAATGATTCGAGTTGCTGGCGGTTGAGCAGGGAATCGGGATTGTCGCCGCTATGCAGATGCGACATCACCAGCACCGGCGAGAAGCTGGCCGGGCGGGATGCGTCGTCGGCCAGCGCCAGCGCATCCTCCAGCGGCACGCCGAGCCGGTTGAAGCCGGTGTCCACATGCAGCGCGTAAGGATAATCGCCAGCTTCGGCGAGAACGCCGAGCCAGAAGGCAAGCTGTTCTTCCGAGGCGATGACGGGCACGAGATCGTTGTCGAAGAAGATCGCCTCGCGCCCCGGCCAGATGCCCGACAGCACGAAGATGCGCGCATCCGGCGCGAAGGAGCGCAGCGTCTCGCCTTCCTCGGCCACCGCGACGAAGAAATCCCGCGCCCCCGCCTCGTAGAGCGCGGCGCCGACATCCTCGATGCCGAGCCCATAGGCATCGGCCTTGACGACGGCGGCCGCGCGCGCCTTGCCGGAACGGCGGGCCATGTCGCGCCAGTTTTCGACGATGGCGGAGAGATCGATGGTCAGGCGCAGCGGTGCCGCGTCGAAAGCGTCGCTGCCGGTCGGATCGTCTTCAAACATGCTCATCCTCGCTTTCCGGTTGCCGTTTCGCAGACCTAGCATGATTCCGGCGGCAAGGCAGGCGGTGCGCCGTCACTTTTGTTCAAGACCCCGCAGCCCCGCATGGTATCATGCGGCAATGAAAAGCATTTCGCAGGAGCATGCGGCAGCCGAGCAGCCGCTGTCGGGCAGCGAGGCTGCGCGTTTCTGGCGCGCGCCGCGCTTTCGCGGCATGGAATGCCTCAGCGCCACCTTCATCACCCATGAATATGCCCCGCATGCCCACGATACCTTCAGCATCGGCGCCATCGAAAGCGGCAGCCAGATCGCCACCATCCAGGGCGCGCGCGAGGAAACCGGCCCCGGCGATCTCTATCTCATCAATCCCGGGGACATTCACGACGGCGCGCCGGGGCGGAGCGGTTACCGCTATCGCATGATCTATCCCGATGCCGGGCTTTTCTCGGAGATACTGGAGGATGTGTCGGGCCTCGCGCCGAAGGGCACGCCCGCCTTTGCGCACCGGCTGGTCCGCGATCCCGAACTGGCGGCCGCCTTTCACCACGCGCACCGCATGGCCGAGGGAGAAGGTGGCATGCTGGAAGCGGACGAGGGCATGTTCCGGCTGCTCTCGGCGATCTTCCTGCGCCATGGCGCCATGAAGGTGACGCCGCTGCAAAGCCGCGAGCGCAGCGCCGCCGCCCGGGTGCGCGATTATATCGAAGCCTGTCACGAGCGCGATATCGGGCTTTCGGAACTGGCCGCCGTCTCGGGGCTCAGCCGGGCGCATATGACCCGCTCCTTCCGGCGCGAATTCTTCATCACGCCGCATGCCTATCTCACCGACCTGCGCATTCGCAAGGCAAGGCGGCTGCTGCGGCTGGGCCAGAGCCCGGCGGAGGTGGCGCTGGCCTGCGGCTTTGCCGATCAGGCGCATCTGACCCGGCATTTCAAGGCGCGCAACGGCGTGACGCCGGGGCAGTTTCGCGGGCGATGAGAATTTCGTTCAAGACAGATGGCTGCGGCCGGGCTATTGCCGCCCGGAACATATGTCCGGACTGATACATGATGCATTCGAAATCCGCATGGGCCGATTTTTCAGGCGGGGCCCGCGCCATCTCTCCCCTCATCGTCGCGCTCATTCCCATCGGCATGGTCTATGGGGCGGTGGCCGTCGGCAAGGGCCTGTCGCCGCTGGAAACCTTTCTCATGAGCCTGATGGTGTTTGCGGGCGGCGCGCAATTCGTGGCGCTGGATCTGTGGACGCATCCGGCAAGCTGGGTCAGCCTCGGGCTGACGGCGCTGCTGGTGAACATCCGCCATCTGCTGATGAGCGCCTCCATCGCCCTGAAGATGGACCACTTTTCCGGCGGGCAGAAGTGCCTTTCCATGCTGTTTCTCGCCGATGAAATCTGGGCGGTGTCGGAATTTCGCGCCCGCGCCGCGCCACTGACGCCGATGTGGTATTGCGGCGTCGTCGCGCCCTTCTATGCGGCCTGGGCGCTGTCGGGGCTGGCGGGGGCGCTGCTTGGCGCATTTCTCGGAGATCCCGCGTTGATCGGGCTGGATTTCGCCTTTCCCGCCGTCTTCATCGTGCTGGTCGCGGGTTTCTGGAAGGGACGCGAAACCGGGCTGGTGCTGCTGGCGAGCGCGGCGGCGGCTTTCGTTGCCCATTGGCTGTTGCCGGGGGTGTGGTATGTCGCGGCGGGCGCGCTGGCGGGGCTGCTGGCGGCCGGGCTTGCCGGCGGCGGTGAGGAAGAGGAGGAGGCAGCGCGATGACCATCGAGTTCGCCACCTTCGCCGCCTTTCTCGCGATGGCGGCCGCCACCATCCTGACCCGGCTCAGCGGCCTGGTTCTATTGCGTTACGTGACGCTGACGAAACGGCAGAAGAAGGCGCTCGGCGCCATTCCGCCCGCCGTGCTGACGGCGGTGGTGACGCCTGCGGCGCTCTCGACGGGGCTTGCCGAAACCATCGCCTGCGCGGTGACGGCCCTTGCCGCCTTCCGCCTGCCGATGCTGGCCGCCGTCGCGCTCGGTGTCGCGACGGTTGCCCTGCTGCGGCTTTCGGGGCTTTGATCCCCGCGGGGATCAATGCTCCTCGTATTGCAGGAAGGAAGAATCGGCGAGGTCCGCGAAGCGGGTGTATTCCGCCTGGAAGGCCATCTTCACCGTGCCGGTCGGCCCGTGGCGCTGCTTGGCGATGATGACGTCGGCCGTGCCCTTCACCTTGTCGAACAGCGCTTCCCATTCGGCATATTTCGGATCGTGCGGATCGCGCGGCTCCTGGTTCTTGACGTAATATTCCTCGCGGAACACGAACAGCACCACGTCGGCGTCCTGCTCGATCGAGCCGGATTCACGCAGGTCCGAAAGCTGCGGGCGCTTGTCGTCGCGGCTTTCCACCTGACGCGAGAGCTGGGAAAGCGCGACGATGGGAACGTTCAGCTCCTTCGCCAGCGATTTCAGGCCGGTGGTGATTTCGGTGATTTCCTGAACGCGGTTCTCGCCCGCCTTCTTGGAGCCGGTCATCAGCTGCACATAGTCGACCACCAGCACGTCGAGGCCGCGCTGGCGCTTGAGGCGGCGGGCGCGGGCGGCAAGCTGGGCGATGGAAATGCCGCCGGTCTGGTCGATGAACAGCGGCACCTTCTGCATCATCATCGAGCAGGCCACCAGCTTTTCGAAATCGGCGTCGGTCAGGTCGCCGCGGCGGATCTTCGAGGAGGACACTTCCGTCTGCTCGGAGATGATACGGGTGGCGAGCTGCTCGGACGACATTTCCAGCGAGTAGAAGCCGACGACGCCGCCATTCCTCGCCTTCATCGACCCGTCGGGCATCACCTCGCTCTCATAGGCGGCGGCGATGTTGTAGGCGATGTTGGTGGCAAGCGAGGTCTTGCCCATGCCGGGGCGTCCGGCGAGGATGATCAGGTCGGAGCGCTGCAAGCCGCCCATCTTCGAATCCAGCGAGTGAATGCCGGTCGAGATGCCGGACAGGCCGCCATCGCGCTCCTTGGCGGCGGCGGCCATGTCGATGGCGGTCGCCACGGCGTCGGTGAAGGTCTGGAAGCCGCCGTCATAGCGGCCGTTTTCGGCCAGCTCGAACAGGCGGCGCTCGGTGTCCTCGATCTGCGCCTGCGGCGGCATGTCGAGCGGCGCGTCATAGGCGATGTTGACGATATCCTCGCCGATGGTGATCAGCGCCCGGCGCAGCGCCAGATCGTAGATGGTGCGGCCGTAATCCTCGGCGTTGATGATCGAGACCGCCTCGGCGGCCAGACGCGCCAGATAGGTGGCGACGGTCATCTCGCCCACCTTGGCGTCGGCGGGCATGTTGAGATGCCCCTTGATCGTCACCGGATTGGCGATGCGGCCCATGCGGATGATATCGCCCGCCACCTCGAAGATCTTGCGGTGCAGCGGTTCGTAGAGATGGACCGGCTTCAGAAAATCCGAGACGCGGTAAAAGGCGTCGTTGTTGACGAGAATGGCGCCCAGCAACGCCTGTTCGGCCTCGATATTGTTCGGGGCTTCGCGGTAATGCGGCTCCGCTGGCGCGGGCGCGGCAATCTTTCGGGCTGTGTCGTTCATGTCGTCCTCTGTCGGCGGAACCATTCGTTTGATCCCAACTCGCCCGCCAGTCAACCGGAAAAGGCGCGGACGCGGCCCGGGCGGCGGGGCCATCCTCGTCATCCTCCCAATTCACAGGGCGGGCGAAAGTTTCCATCAATATAGTGGCGGCGGGCCGGTTTTCATGCCTTCCGAATCGGATGAAGCAACCGCTTGAAATCCGGATGGTTTGGGATTAGATGCATGCGTAATAATAAGTAAGCTAATAATAAGGGCAGATATAATGCCGGATCCAATCAAGACGCGGCAGCTCTTCGACGAGATCTCCGCCTTCAGCCGCAAGCTGCGCGCTCATTTCGATTCGATGGTGCGCGAGCGCGGGCTGACGCTGCCGCGCGCGCGGGCGATGTTCGCCCTGCTGCGCCGCGACGGGCTGAACCAGCGCGAGCTGTCGGAAATTCTGGAGCTGGAAACGCCGACGGTGGTGCGCCTGCTCGATTCCATGGAGGCGCAGGCCTTCATCGAGCGCCGCGCCGATGAAACCGACCGGCGGGCGAAGCTGGTCTATCTCACCCCCGGGGGCAAGGAGCTGGCGCTGGAGATCGATACCATGGCTGCCGCTCTGCGCGGCGATCTGCTTCAGGATCTGGATGAGGGGGAGCTGGATGCGGCCCTGAAGGTGCTGACCTCCCTGTCCGGACGCTTGCAGGATCTGAAGGCCGGGGAGGGCCAGGCATGAGCGACGTTTCCGCCTCTGCTCCCGCAGCGCCGCCCCCGCCGGCGGCCGCCGCCGGACCCATGCCGGTCTGGAAGACCCTGCTCTATTTCACCAGCTCCGTGATCCTGTTCGTCACGCAGGGGCTGGGGATGAACCTTGCCATCGCCAACCTGAACCAGCTTCAGGGCACCTTCGCCGCCACCTCCACGGAAGCGGCGTGGCTGAGCGCAGCCTACATGGCGCCCGCCGCCAGCATCACGGTGCTGCTCCTGAAGATCCGCACGCAATATGGCCTGCGCAATTTCGCCGAGGTCAGCATCGCCTGTTTCGCCGTTGCCTCGGTCATGAACGTCTTCGTGTCGGATCTGCATTCGGCGCTGGTGGTGCGCTTTCTCAGCGGCGCGGCGGCGGCCCCGCTCTCGACACTCGGCTTTCTTTACATGCTGGAGATTTTCGAACCGGCCAAGAAGCTCACCGTCGGCATCAGCCTTGCCCTGATGAACACCACGCTGTCGGTGCCGATCAGCCGCCTGATTTCGCCCTACCTGCTGGATTTCGGCCAGTGGCACGGGTTGTACATGCTGGAACTGGCGCTGGCGCTGATCGTCTTCCCGATCATCTACCTGCTGCCGCTGACGCCGGTGCCGCGCGCCAAGGTGATCACCGTCACCGATATCGGCGTCTATATCCTGATCGCCATCGCCTTCGGCGGCCTTGCCGTGGTGCTGTCGCTCGGGCGCATCTACTGGTGGTTCGAAGCGCCCTGGCTCGGCTGGACGCTGGCCCTGTCCATCATCTGCATGACGGTTGCGGTGGTCTTCGAGGTGCGGCGCGAAAACCCGCTGATCGACCTGCGCTGGCTGCTCAGCCACGGCATGCTGCATTTCACCGCCGTCCTGCTGGTCTTCCGGCTGATCGCCTCGGTGCAATCCAGCATCACCGTGTCGATGTTCCAGACGTTCAACCTGCAATACGACCAGACCATGACGCTCTACTGGATCATTCTCGGCGCCTCGGTTCTGGCCGGTTTCGTCTGCGCGGCGCTGATGAAGCATGGCTGGGTTTCCTTCATCCACATCACGGCGCTGCTGATGATGGCGGCGGGCTGCTTCCTCGACAGCGCCATCACCAACCTGACGCGCCCGGAGCAGCTTTACGCGGGGCAGGCGCTGATCGCCGCCGGAACCGCGCTGTTCCTGCCGCCCGCCATGGCGGCGGGCTTCAAGGCGGCGCTGTCCAAGGGGCCGAATTACGTCGTCAGCTTCATCGTCATATTCCTGTTTACCCAGAGCATCGGCGGGCTGATGGGCTCGGCCGCCTATGGCACGCTGGTCACCCTGCGCGAAAAATTCCATTCCAACGTGCTGGTCGAACATGCGGTGCTCACCGATCCGCTGGTCGCCCAGCGCGTGTCCCAGCTTTCCGCCGCCTATGGCAAGGTCATCGCCGATCCGCTGCTGCTGAAGGGCGAGGGCGTCAGCCTGTTTGCCCAGCAGGTTGCCCGCGAAGCCAATGTGCTCGCCTATGGCGACGCGTTTTTCGCGGCCGGGGTTCTCGCCCTGCTGGCATTGGCCGCGCTTCTCATTCATCTTTCCTGGTTGTGGCTCCGGCGCCTGCTTGCCGCGCCCGCGCCCGTTTCCGCCTCCTGACAGGTTATCCTCATGTCGAAATTCCTGCGTATCCCCATTGAAATCATCGCCGTGCTGATCGGCATCGCCGGTCTGGTGCTGGTGCTTTACGCGTGGCACCTGCCGCCCTTCCGCACCAGCATCGAATCGACGGAAAACGCCTATGTGAAAGGCTATGTCACCCTGATCAGCCCGCAGCTCAGCGGCTATGTCTCCGAAGTCGCCGTCAGCGATTACGCGGCGGTGAATGAAGGCGACGTGCTGGTGCGCATCGATGACCGCATCTACGCGCAGAAGCTGGAGCAGGCGCGCGCGACGCTTGCCTCGCAAAAGGCGCTGCTGGCCAATTCCAGCCAGCAGGAACTGTCCGCCAAGGCGAATATCGCCGCCGCCGAAGCCCAGCTCGACGGCGCGCAGGCCGCCGAAAAGCGCGCCCAGCAATCCTGGGAGCGCGTCGCCTCGCTGGTCCACAAGGGCGTCGCCAGCAACAGCGAATACGAGCAGGCGCAGGCGACCCGCGAACAGGCCCGCGCCAGCGTGCATCAGGCGCAGGCGGCGATCGAGGTGGCGCGGCAATCGCTGGCGACCGTCATCGGCAACCGGCCGTCATTGCAGGCAGGCGTCAGCGGTGCGGAGGCGGCGGTGGAGCTGGCGGAAATCGATCTCGGCAACACAATCATCAAGGCGCCCCGGGACGGCCGCATCGGTGAGGTCGGCGTCAGGCTCGGCCAGTATGTCACGGCGGGCGCGCAACTGATGGCGATCGTGCCGTCGGATGTCTGGGTGATCGCCAATTTCAAGGAAACCCAGCTCGACGGCATGAAGGTGGGGCAGACGGTCACGGTCTCCGTCGACGCGCTCGGCCACCGCGAACTCACCGGTCATATCGAGGGCTTCTCGCCCGCCGCCGGATCGGAATTCGCCGTCATCAAGCCGGACAACGCCACCGGCAACTTCACCAAGATCGCCCAGCGCATCGGCACCCGCATCCGCATCGATGCCGGTCAGCCGGACGCGGCCCATCTCGCCCCCGGCCTGTCGGTGGTGGTGACGGTGGACAAGGCGTCCGCGCCGGACCCGGATTTCGCGGCGAAGTGACGATCCCCCGGCCATAAAAAACAACGGCCCGGATCCTGCGATCCGGGCCGTATCGGTTTCCCGATGACGAATGATTATTCGTCGTCGCCGTCGCGGTCGGCATCCGGATCGAAGAAGTCTTCCGGACGCAGCGCGTCTTCGTCGACGCCGTAGATGGCGTCGGCGGAGGTGAGGGTTTCACCCTGCGCCTGACGGGCGGCTTCGTCGGCCGAACGGGCAACGTTGATCTGGATGGTGATCTCGACTTCGGAATGCAGGTGCAGAACCACTTCGTGCAGGCCGATGGCCTTGATCGGGTTGTTCAGGTCGACCTGGTTGCGGCCGATGTTGAAGCCTTCGGCGGCCAGCGTTTCGATGATGTCGCGGGCAGCGACCGAGCCGTAGAGCTGGCCGGTTTCGCCAGCGGCGCGAACCATGACGAAGGACTTGCCTTCGAGGGCTTCGGCAACCTTCTGGGCTTCGGACTTGCGCTCGAGGTTACGGGCTTCCAGCGTGGCGCGTTCGGCTTCGAAGCGCTTCTTGTTGGCGTCGTTGGCGCGCAGCGCCTTGCCGAGCGGCAGCAGGTAGTTGCGGGCGTAGCCGTCGCGAACCTTTACGGTTTCGCCCATCTGGCCGAGCTTGGCGATGCGTTCAAGAAGAATGACGTCCATTGTCTTGTCCTTTCTGGATGTTCAGGTGTCTGTCTTGTCTGTGGATGGGGAGGTGCTGGCAGGCGTCAGCGAGATCGCCCGCCGCGTATCGGCAAGGCCAAGCGCCAGAATGGCCATGGCCGGAAACAGCATGGTCGCCGCGAGATAGGCAAGGATCAGCGCGGGCGTGCGCCAGCTTTTGCCGCGGGTGCGAAAATGCAGCGCGGCAAAGCCGGAAATCAGGAAGCCGGCGCCGAAGGTGCCGACGACGGTGGCGCCGAGCAGCGCCGGAAGGCCGCCGAGGAAGCAGCAGGCGAGCCCGGCGAGAAAGACGAAGATGGCGTTGCGGTTCATGCGCAGCGAGGACGGCATGTCCTCGCGCGGGCGCAGGCCCCGGCCCGAGGCGGACACGATGCGCGTCGCCAGGTAATAGGCGGCAAACAGCAGCGTCACCCACAGCGCGCCCTGCGTCATCGGCAGCATCAGCACCATCAGGCGCTTGGTCTGCGCCACGACGTCGGCCTGTCCGGCGAAATCCGGCTGCTGCGCCTGCATCTGGCCGATCATGATGTCGACGAGCTGATTGGTCAGCTCCGGACCGTAGCCGACCATGACGCCGACGATGACGACGCCGACGGTTACCATCGCGCAGAGTTGCAGCAGGATGTCGGACAGCGGATACCAGGCCAGCAGATGATCCGGGCCGCCGATTTCGGAGGCGGGCCGCGCCAGATTGGCGAGATGGCTGATCCGGCCTGCCGGAGCGAGCGTCACCACGGTCATGACCACGGCGAAGCTGGGGCTGACGAAGATCGCGCCGGCGGCGGCCCCGGTGACGATCGCGGCGATGGCGCAGAGATTGCCCCAGCCGAGACCGGCGAGAAGGATGGGAAGCGCGGAGGCGGCATAGAGGATGGCGGCGAAAGACGGCTGCGCGCCCGCGCCAAACACCAGCAGGGCGGCGGTAATACCGGCGACGAGGCCGATCAGCAGCGTTTTCGGATCCGGGGTCTTCAAGGGTCGCTGTCCTGCGCGTCAGGCAGTTAGAGGAACGGCGTCAGGCCGGTTTCCCCAACATGGGATTTCGTTTTGAGTTTCGATCCGCGCCCATCGCGGAAAGAAAGGAAAGGCGGCAGAACCGCCTTTCCTGCATTTCGGCCCGAATTTCGGGTTGCCGAAGCTTTCGCTCAGGAAACGACGTAGGGCAGCAGGCCGAGGAAGCGGGCGCGCTTGATCGCCTGGGCGAGTTCGCGCTGCTTCTTCTGGGAAACGGCCGTGATGCGGGAGGGAACGATCTTGCCGCGCTCGGAAATGTAGCGTTGCAGGAGACGGACGTCCTTGTAGTCGATCCGCGGAGCGTTTGCGCCCGAGAAGGGGCAGGTCTTGCGGCGGCGGTGGAACGGGCGGCGTGCCGGAGCGGAAGAGGTTTCAGCCATAATCAGTTCTCCTTATGCACGGTCTTCGCGCGGACGGCGCGGACGGTCGCCGAAGCTGCGCTCCGGACGGTCGCCATCGCGGCGCGGACGGTCGTCGCGGTCGCGCTTCTGCATCATGGCAGACGGGCCTTCCTCGTGCTTCTCGACGGCGATGGTCATGTAGCGAAGAACGTCTTCGCTGATGCGCATCTGGCGTTCCATTTCCTGAACGGCAGCGGCCGGTGCATCGATGTCCATCAGGGCGTAATGCGCCTTGCGGTTCTTCTTGATGCGGTAGGTGAGGGACTTCAGGCCCCAGTTTTCAACGCGCCCGACTTTTCCGCCGTGTGCTTCGATCACGCCCTTGTACTGTTCTACGAGGGCATCGACCTGCTGCGGGGAAACATCCTGCCGGGCAAGGAATACATGTTCATAAAGAGCCATGAGGCTTGCCTTTCTTGCATTGTTTCTGTCCGATCCCGGCGGCTAAGCCTCAACGACTGCTCCTGTCATGAGTTGAACTCAAAGCAAGAAAGCGTTTTTCCGAGACGGTCGAGAGCGGAGACACGGGAGGCTTGGACCTTGTGGCCCAACGGTTGCGCGCAAGGCGAAACCGGCCCTCCGTTCAGCCACCAGCCTGGAACCGGACGTGCGAACAGCGCGCTTATACGCATTTTCGCCCATAAGGCAAGGCCATCTTCCGAATTTTCCGGCGGATGGCCCGCCGCCGTTAGATCGGCATGGGATATTGCCGGTGCGCGCCGGCGATTTCCTTCAGCACCTCTTCGGAGAGGGTGACATCGCGGGCGCCGATGGCGGTTTCCAGTTGCTCCGGCGTCGTCGCGCCGATGATGACCGAGGTCATGAACGGCCGCGTCAGGCAGAAGGCGAGCGCCATCTGGGCCGGATCGAGCCCATGGCGGCGGGCGATCTCCACGTAGGCGGCGACCGGCTTTTCCTGCAACGGCTGGAGACGGCCGCCAAGGCCGGGAGACACGATGGCGCGTGATCCGGCGGGCAGGTCGCCGTTCAGGTACTTCCCGGTCAGCAGGCCTGCGGCGAGCGGCGAATAGGCAAGCAGCCCCACATCCTCGAAATGCGAAAGCTCGGCCATGTCGAGATCGAAATGCCGGTAGAGCAGGTTATATTCGTTCTGGACGGTGGCGACGCGGGGCAGGCCGCGGGCTTGCGACAGCGTCAGATATTTCTGCGTGCCCCAGGCGGTTTCGTTGGAAAGGCCGATGGCGCGCACCTTGCCTGCCTTCACCACCTCGTCCAGCGTTTCCAGAATGGCGAGGATATCGTCGGCCGCCTCGGCCGGATCGTTCTTCGTGGCGTCGTAGCCCCAGACATGCCGGAAATGGAAATGCTGGCGGTTCGGCCAGTGCACCTGGTAGAGATCGATGTAATCGGTATTCAGCCGCCTGAGGCTTATGTCGAGCGCTTCGCGGATGCCATCCGGATCCATCTTGCGCCCGCCGCGGATATAGGCGCGGCCGGGGCCTGCCACCTTGCTGGCGAGGATGACCTCCTGCCGCTTGCCGCTCTTGCGGAACCATGAGCCGATGATATCCTCCGTATGGCCCCAGGTTTCGCTCGATGCGGGGGTGGTCGGATAAAGCTCGGCGGTATCGAAGAAATTGACGCCCTGTTCCAGCGCGTAATCCATCTGGGCGTGGGCTTCGGCCTCGCTGTTCTGGCTGCCCCAGGTCATGGTGCCGAGGCAGATTTCCGGCACGGCGATATCCGTTCGCCCCAGACTTTTATATTTCATGGAAGGGATCCTGCTGCTTGGGAGAGGGGCGCCAATTTAGGCGGCTTTGCGGTGAACGCAAGGGCGAAAGCCACCAAAAGCAGGGATAGGGCCGCAACCGGGCCGCGATATGCTTGACATGCCCCTTGCAGTCGGGAATGGAAAGGAAAACGGACCGGAGGAAGATATCCCCATGGCAATCGCATTCACGTTTCCGGGGCAGGGCAGCCAGGCCGTCGGAATGGGCAAGGAACTGGCAGAGGCTTTCCCGGAGGCGCGCGCCGTCTTCGAAGAGGTGGACGAGGCGCTGGATCAGAAGCTTTCCGCCGTCATGTGGGAAGGCCCCGAGGACGTGCTGACCCTGACGGCCAACGCCCAGCCGGCGCTGATGGCCGTTTCCATGGCGGTGATGCGCGTGCTGGAAGCGCGCGGCCTGTCCCTGAAGGACAGGGTTTCCTATGTCGCCGGTCACTCGCTCGGCGAATATTCGGCGCTCTGCGCCGCCGGAACCTTCACGCTGGCCGATACCGCTCGGCTGCTGCGCATTCGCGGCAACGCCATGCAGGCCGCCGTTCCCGTCGGCGCGGGCGCGATGGCGGCGATCATCGGGCTGGAGCATGGCGATGTCGAGGAAATCTGCGCCGGGGCCAGCGAAGTGGGCTCCTGTCAGATCGCCAATGACAATGGCGGCGGCCAGCTGGTGATTTCCGGCGAGAAGGCGGCGGTGGAAAAGGCGGCGAGCCTTGCCACCGACAAGGGCGCCAAGCGCGCCATCCTGCTGCCGGTCTCCGCGCCCTTCCATTCGGCGCTGATGGCGCCTGCCGCCGATGCGATGCGCGAGGCGCTGGCCAAGGTTTCCTTGCAGGCGCCCGCCGTGCCCGTGATTGCCAATGTGCGCGCCGCCCCGGTTTCCGATCCCGCCGAAATCGCCGCCCTGCTGGTCGAGCAGGTGACGGGCCAGGTGCGCTGGCGCGAAACGGTGGAATGGTTCGCGAAAAACGATGTGACGGCGCTCTACGAGATCGGCTCCGGCAAGGTGCTGACGGGGCTTGCCCGCCGCATCGACAGAAACGTGTCCGGCATCGCCGTCAACACGCCCGCCGATATCGATACGGCGCTTGCCGCGCTTTTGAATTGAGACAGTTGAAGGATGAAACCCATGTTTGACCTGACCGGACGCAAGGCGCTGGTGACCGGTGCCACCGGCGGCATCGGCGAGGAAATCGCCCGCGCCCTGCATGCGCAGGGCGCCATCGTCGGCCTGCACGGCACCCGCGTCGAAAAGCTGGAGACGCTGGCGAACGAACTTGGCGAGCGCGTGAAGATCTTCCCGGCCAACCTTTCGGACCGCGACGCCGTGAAGGCGCTGGGCGAGAAGGCGGAAGCCGATCTCGAAGGCGTCGATATCCTCGTCAACAATGCCGGTATCACCAAGGACGGCCTGTTCGTGCGCATGAGCGACGCCGACTGGGACGCGGTTCTGGAAGTGAACCTCACCTCGGTCTTCCGCCTGACGCGGGAACTGGCGCATCCGATGATGCGCCGCCGCTTCGGCCGCATCGTCAACATCACCTCGGTCGTCGGCGTCACCGGCAATCCGGGGCAGGCGAATTACTGCGCCTCCAAGGCGGGCATGATCGGCTTTTCCAAGTCGCTGGCGCAGGAAATCGCCAGCCGCAACGTGACGGTGAACTGCGTGGCTCCCGGCTTCATCGAATCGGCGATGACCGGCAAGCTGAACGACAAGCAGAAGGACGCCATCATGGCCGCAATCCCCATGAAGCGCATGGGCACGGGCGCGGAAATCGCCTCCTCCGTCGTCTATCTGGCCTCGAACGAGGCGAGCTATGTGACGGGGCAGACGATCCACGTCAACGGCGGCATGGCGATGATCTGATCCGGCTTTCGGGCAAATTGGCCGGACATGCCTAAAATGCATGTTGACCAAGCCCATAGCCGGTGATTTTCAGGCTTTGCGGCGGCCTTAAACCGTGTTAAGCGGGCCATGACTGTGAACAGTCGCCCCGAAAAGGCCCCGAAAAAGACAAAGGGCCGGTTCGGCGTTCGCAGGAACCGTCCCGCCGGATCAGGCGGGGCTGAACGGGTTGCCGGACGCCCACGCGGCGCGACTGGCTGAGAAGCAGGGTACGGATGCCATAACGGCATTCTGGTGAAGATAAAGGTCGAGGAAACCGACATGAGCGATATCGCAGAACGCGTTAAGAAAATTGTTGTTGATCATCTGGGCGTCGATGCCGAGAAGGTTGTTGAAGGCGCCAGCTTCATCGACGATCTCGGTGCGGATTCGCTCGATACCGTCGAGCTGGTCATGGCGTTCGAAGAGGAATTCGGCGTTGAAATTCCCGATGACGCAGCCGATTCGATCCTGACCGTCGGCGACGCCGTGAAGTTCATCGAGAAGGCCCAGGCCTGATATCCGATTGAAATTTTTGGCGGGCGGATCGTTTCTGGCGGTTCGCCCGTTTTTGTCCGGCTTCCGGGCAAATTCCGATGTGCATGAGCTGATGAATATAGGGTGGGTCAACGAACGATGAGACGCGTCGTAGTCACCGGTACCGGCATGGTATCTCCACTGGGTTGCGGTACGGAGGTGACCTGGTCACGCCTGCTGGCAGGACAAAACGGCGCCCGCCGCGTGACTGAGTTCGAAGTCGAGGATCTGCCCGCCAAGATCGCCTGCCGCATTCCCGTCGGCGATGGTTCCGACGGCACGTTCAACGTCGATGACTGGATGGACCCGAAGGAACAGCGCAAGGTCGATCCCTTCATCATCTATGGTGTCGCCGCCGCCGAAATGGCGCTTCGCGACGCAAACTGGCACCCTGAGACCGACGAGGACCAGATCGCCACCGGCGTGCTGATCGGCTCCGGCATCGGCGGTCTCGAAGGTATTGTCGAGGCGGGCTACACGCTGCGCGACAAGGGCCCGCGCCGCATTTCTCCTTTCTTCATTCCCGGCCGCCTGATCAATCTGGTCTCCGGCCAGGTGTCGATCCGCCACAAGCTGCGCGGTCCCAACCACGCCGTCGTCACGGCCTGTTCCACCGGCGCGCACGCCATCGGCGATGCGGCGCGGCTGATTGCGCTCGGCGATGCCGACGTGATGGTGGCGGGCGGCGCCGAAGCGCCGATCTGCCGTATTTCTCTGGCCGGTTTCGCCGCCTGCAAGGCGCTGTCGACCCAGCATAACGACGATCCGCAAAAGGCATCCCGCCCCTATGACAAGGACCGCGACGGTTTCGTGATGGGCGAGGGCGCCGGTGTCGTCGTGCTGGAAGAGCTGGACCATGCGCTGGCGCGCGGCGCGAAAATCTATGCCGAAGTGGTCGGCTACGGCCTGTCGGGCGACGCCTATCACATCACCGCGCCGTCCGAAAACGGCGAGGGCGCCTATCGCTGCATGGCCATGGCCCTGAAGCGCGCCGGGATCACCCCCGCCGATATCGATTACGTCAACGCCCACGGCACGTCGACCATGGCCGACACCATCGAGCTTGGCGCGGTCGAGCGCTTGGTCGGCGATGCCGCCTCGCGCATTTCCATGTCCTCGACCAAATCGGCGGTCGGGCATCTGCTGGGGGCGGCGGGCGCCATCGAGGCGATCTTCTCGATGCTGGCCATCCGCGACAATATCGTGCCGCCGACGCTCAACCTCGACAATCCCGAGCGCGAAACCGCCATCGACCTCGTGCCGCACAAGGCGCGCGAGCGTGAAGTGAACATTGCCGTGTCGAATTCCTTCGGCTTCGGCGGAACCAACGCATCTCTGGTGCTCCGGCGCTATCAGGACTGAAGCATTTCCAGGAAATGCGAAGAAAACAGGGAGTTGGAGCGTTTTCCTTCGGGACGAAGCAACAGCGCTCCAAGGCTCTGAAAGCTCCGGGATGAGCCCGGCCGCGCCCTGAACCTGTTTTTTGCCGCATTGCTTCGGCTTAACGCATGCTGCGCATGCGCAAACATGGCGCGACGATGCGAAACGAAGAGGATTGCTGGTGAGCGATACGAATCAGAACGGCGAAACGGGCTTCGGCCGCGATGCCGCTTCCGGAGCCAAGGGTCCGATCATTCCGAAATCCGCCAACGAGGCGCTGCGGCCGGAACGGGTGCCGGAGCCACCGCGCCGCTCGCGCAAGGCGCGCAGCCAGTTGGTGATCTTCCTGAACTTCATGATGACGCTGGTGGTGCTGGTTTCGGCGGCGGCCGTCTTCGTGTTCTATTACGCGATCACCACCTACCAGGCGCAGGGGCCGCTGGAAACCAACACCAATTTCATCGTGCGCAACGGCGCGGGCCTGGCGGAAATCGCTTCCAGCCTGGAGCGCAACGACATCATTTCGGATGGCCGCGTCTTCCGCTATGTGACGGCGACCTACCTCAAGGACAATGAATCGCTGAAGGCGGGCGAGTACGAGATCAAGGCCGGGGCTTCCATGAAGGAAATCATGGAGCTGCTGAAATCCGGCAAGTCGATTCTCTATTCGATTTCCTTCCCCGAGGGGCTGACGGTGCGGCAGATGTACCGCCGCCTTGCCGACGATCCGGTTCTGGAAGGCGAGCTTCCCGCGCAGATGCCCGCCGAAGGCGCGCTGCGGCCGGACACCTACAAATTCTCCCGCGGCACCAAGCGCGAGGAAATCGTCGAGCAGATGCTGGCGGCGCAGGACAAGCTGATCGACCAGATCTGGGAAAAGCACGATCCCGAAAAAAGCCCGATCAAGACCCGCGAGGAATTCGTGACGCTCGCCTCCATCGTGGAGAAGGAAACCGGCAAGAACGACGAGCGCGCCCATGTCGCCTCGGTCTTCATCAACCGGCTGGAGCGCGGCATGCGCCTGCAATCCGACCCGACGGTGATTTACGGCATTTTCGGCGGTGACGGGAAGCCCTCCGACCGGCCGATCTACCAGTCCGATCTGCAAAAGGAAACGCCCTTCAACACCTATAAGGTGAAGGGCCTGCCGCCGGGGCCGATCGCCAATCCGGGCCGCGCCGCGCTGGAAGCCGTCGCCAACCCCTGGGAAACGGACGACCTCTATTTCGTGGCGGATGGCACGGGCGGCCATGTCTTCGCCGCGACGCTGGAGGAGCATAACGCCAATGTCCGCCGCTGGCGCAAGCTGGAAGCCGCGCGCGGCGCCGATCCGGACATCGCCGTCGACGGCCAGCCCGCCGACGAGGCGGACCCGACCCGGCAGAAGAAGAAAACGACGAACTGATCCTGATGCCCGCTGCCGGTGACGGCGGCGGGCATCCGTTTGAACCACGAGGTTTCCATGACATTGCAATCCATGACCGGCTTCGCGCGGCGCGAGGGAACTATCGGCCGCTATCGCTGGGCGTGGGAGCTGCGCTCTGTCAATGGCAAGGGGCTCGATCTGCGCCTGCGCCTCGCCCCCGGCTTCGAGCGGCTGGAAGCCGATATCCGCCGCCTGCTGGCGGAAGCCTTCTCACGCGGCAACATGCAGGTTTCTCTCTCGGTCTCGGCAACCGACGCGCCGTTGCAGGCCGTCGTCAACCGGGATGCGCTGGCCGCGCTTCTGGCGCTGCGCGGCGAGCTTGGCGACATCCTCGACCCTGCGCCGCTGAGGCTCGACAGCCTGCTGTCGCTGCGTGGCATCGTCGATTTCCGCGAAGCCGAGGAAGATGCCGCGTCCGCCGGGCAGCGCGATGCCGCCGTGCTGGAAGGATTGGCCGCCGCGATTGCCGATCTCAGCGACATGCGCGGGCGCGAGGGGCTGGCGCTTGCCGCCGTTCTCGAAGGCCAGATCGCCCGTATCGCCGAGCTGGCTGCCGTCATCGAAAGCGATCCGTCGCGCACGCCGGGCGAGATCGTCCGCCGTCTGGAAAGCCAGATCGCCGCGCTTCTCGAAGGCGCGGCGGCGCTCGATCGCGACCGGCTGTATCAGGAAGCGGCGCTGCTGGCGACCAAGGCCGATCTGCGCGAGGAGATCGACCGGCTGGGCGCCCATGTCGCCGCCGCCCGCGACCTGATCGCCAGGGGCGGGCCGGTCGGCCGCAAGCTGGATTTTCTGGCACAGGAATTTAACCGGGAATCGAATACCATCTGTTCGAAGTCCACCTCGGCGGCGGTCACCGCCGCGGGGATCGACCTCAAGGTCGTGATCGACCAGTTCAGAGAGCAAGTGCAGAATCTGGAGTAAATGATGAGCGCCGCGCCAAGCACCAAACTCGTTCCGATTGCCCGCCGTGGCCTCATGCTGGTGATTTCCTCCCCCTCCGGCGCGGGCAAATCCACCATCGCCCGCACGCTTCTGGAAACCGACAAGGGCATCGGCCTGTCGGTCAGCGTCACCACCCGCCAGCGCCGCCCGAGCGAAATCGAGGGCGTGCATTATCATTTCATCTCGAAGCGCGAATTCGAGCGGCTGCGCGATTCCGATGCGCTGCTGGAATCGGCTGAGGTGCACGGCAATTTCTACGGCACGCCGCGTGAGCCGGTGGAGGTCGCCATGGGCGAGGGCCGTGACATGTTGTTCGACATCGACTGGCAGGGCGCGCGCCAGCTTCAGGAGAAGATGGCGGCCGATGTCGTCTCGATCTTCGTGCTGCCGCCGACCATGACCGAGCTGCAATCGCGCCTGCACCGCCGCGCCGAGGATTCCGAGGAGGTCATCCGCACCCGCCTTGCCAATTCCCGCGCCGAAATCGCCCATTGGGAAGAATATGATTACGTCATCGTCAATGACGACCTGAACGCGGCCTTCGAGGCGGTGCAATCCATCGTGCGCGCCGAGCGCCTGCGCCGCACCCGCCGTCACGGCATGATCGATTTCGTTCAGCAGCTTTTGCAGGAAGAGCCGAAGCTGTAATCTAAGTATTACAGCCCGTTCGCCAGCGCCACGAATTCCTCGATCGACAGCGTTTCGGCCCGCCTTTGCGGGTCGATGCCGGCTTTCGCAAGCAGCGCCTCGCCGCCCAGCGGCTTGAGGCTCTGGCGCAGCATCTTGCGGCGCTGGCCGAAGGCGGCCTGCGTCACCTTTTCCAGCCGGGTGACATCGCAGGGCAGCGGCTCCGGCTTCGGCGTCAGATGCACGACGGAGGAGGTGACCTTCGGCGGCGGCGTGAACGCCTGCGGCGGCACGTCGAAGGCCATATGCGCGCTGGTGCGCCAGCCGCACAGCACGCCGAGCCGTCCGTAATGATTGTCGCCCTCGCGGGCGACGATGCGCTGGCCGACTTCCTTCTGGAACATCAGCGTCAGCGATTGCCAGAAGGGCGGCCAGGCGCGGGGCAGCAGCCAGTTCACCAGCAATTGCGTGCCGACATTATAGGGCAGGTTGGCGATGATCCGCACCGGCCCCTCGGGCGCCAGGGCCTCGAAATCGGTCTTCAGGGCGTCGCCCTCGATCACTTCGAGGCGGCCGGGATAATGATCGGCCACCTCCGCCAGCGCCGGAAGGCAGCGGGCGTCGCGCTCGACGGCGATCACCTTTTTCGCGCCCAGCGCCAGGATGGCGCGGGTCAGCCCGCCCGGTCCCGGGCCGACCTCGAACACGGTCACGCCTTCCAGCGGGCCTGCCGCGCGGGCGATCTTCTGGGTCAGGTTGAGATCGAGGAGAAAGTTCTGGCCGAGCGCCTTGCGCGCATCCAGTCCGTGCCGCTGGATCACATCTCTCAGCGGCGGCAATCCGTCCAAAGCGGCCATCAGTTTTCTTTCCGTGAGCGGGCGGCAAGCTGGCCCGCGAGTTTCAGCGCCGCAATCAGGCTGTCCGCCTTCGCCGTTCCCTTGCCTGCCAGCGCAAAGGCGGTGCCGTGGTCCGGCGAGGTGCGGATGAAGGGCAGGCCGAGCGTGGCATTGACGCTATCATCGAAACCCAGCGCCTTGGCCGGAATCAGCGCTTGATCGTGATACATGCAGATCGCGGCGTCGTACGTTGCCCGCGCCGCCGCGTGGAACATCGTATCGGCGGGCAGCGGCCCGCGCGCATCGATGCCTTCGGCCTGCAATTGCCGGATGGCGGGCGTGATCACCGCCTCGTCCTCATGGCCCATGGCGCCGTTTTCGCCCGCATGCGGGTTGAGACCGGAAACGGCAAGGCGCGGGGCGGCGATGCCGAAGCGGGCGCGCAGGTCGGCATGGGTGATGCGGCAGGTGTCGAGAATGAGATCGGCCGTCAGCGTTCCGGGAACCGCCGACAGCGGAATATGGATGGTGACGGGAACGGCGCGCAGCTTCGGCCCGGCCAGCAGCATCACCGGATGCAGGGGCCTGCCCGCCGCCCGCGCCGCGAGATCGGCAAGGAATTCGGTATGGCCGGGAAAGGAAAAGCCGCTTTCGTAGAGAACGGATTTGGCGATGGGATTGGTCACCACCGCGCCGGTTTCGCCGCGCTGCGTCAGCGCCACCGCCATCTCGATGGCGGCGATGGTGCCGGATGCCGTTGCCGGATCGGGCAGGCCCGCGGTAACCGGCGCGCCCGCCGCGATGGCCAGAACCGGCAGCGCCTCGGGAAACACCGCCACAGCCTCGGCGGGGGAGGCGGCGCGCAGCGGAACCTCAAGGCCGAGAAGGGCGGCGCGGGCGCGCAGCACATCGGGATCGCCGATATAGAGGAAAGGCGGCACACCCGTTTCAGCGCGCCGCAGCCATGCCGCAAGGGCGATATCCGGGCCGATCCCGGCGGGATCGCCCTGCGTCAAGCCAAGGGGAAGCATCGGCCCGCGCCGGTCAATGATTGACGATGCGCGCCTTGCTGCGCAGCTCTTCCAGATATTTCTGCTCGGCCGGATCGGGGCCGCCCTTGGCCTTGCCGAGATCCTCGGCGCGGAACACGACTTCGGCGGCGTAATCGTCATTGACCTGGCGCTTGTTGCAGATCGCCAGATATTCGACGCCGCGCTCGGTGACGCGGGTTCCGGTGGTCTGGCCGTTCGCCTTGAGAACCAGCGGCTTCCAGTCTTCCGGCAGTTCCGGCTCCAGAACGCGGCCGAGATTGCGGATCGACACGTCCTTCATGGTGGCGGCGAAGACCTTGGCCTGCTCGCAGCCCGGAAATTTCGAGCGCGACGCCTCGGCTTCGGCCTTGCGCTTGCCGGTGATGCCCTTCTTGGAAGCGGGAACGACGAAGATGACCTGTTGCAGAAAATATTCGGTCGTTACCGGCTTTTCCTTGTTTTGCAGCATACGCGTCACGAGCTGCTGGTTGGAAAAGCCGCCGCCCGAATTGCGGGCGTTGACGGCGCGCGGCCAGCTCATCGACACGGCGATATAGGACTTGAAATGCTCCACGCCGACACCGGCCTGATTGATGATCTTGCCCATCTGGTCCGGCGTCATCTTGTTGCTGCCCGCAAAGCGCGCAAAGGCGGCGTCGACTTCCTGCGTCGAGACCGACATGCCCATCCGGGCGATTTCCTGCCGTTTCAGGGCTTCGTCGATCAACTGCTCCTTGGCCAGCTTGTTGAGATTGCCCTTGGCGCGCTGAAGCTTGAGGAAGGCGACGCGCCGGGAGACGTCACCATTGGTGATGACGCTCTTGTTGACGGTGATGCTGACCTGGCTTGACGAGGAAGAGGCGGCAAAGGCGGGCCGTGCCGCAGGATCGACAACCAGCGCCATTGCCAGAGCGGCTGCTCCGAACATCAGGGCACGGATCGGTTTGCTTGCGGATTTCATGAGCGGACCTCGTATCTGTCGCCGCGACATGCCGCGCGGCCCCGGAATTTTGCTGGACCTTATACTAACCGCAATTCCAGCAAAAGTGTGAAGCGGTGTTGCGCGAGGAATTGCGGCATGAAAACGAGCAATTCCAGCAAAAATCGCGAAGGTTTTTCGGGCGGCGGGCCTCCGCAGAGGCCGCCGCCGCAACCACAGGCCTTACCAGCTTGTCTTGGTGATGTCGGTGCTGCTGTCGCTGCCGCCGATACGGATGTCGCCGAGCGTGCGGAAGCTCAGCCGCGCCATCACGCGCCAGTCGTTCGCCGCGGTGTTCGACACGTCGGGAATGTCCGAAATGCCGATCGAGAAGATGGTGCATTCGTCTTCATAGGTGAAGCCGATGCTGCGGCGGCTGATGACGTCGTTGTTCAGATCCCAGTTGATTGCGCCGGAGACGGATATGTATTCCGTCAGCTTCACCGAGCCGGACGCCTGGATTTCCGAGGCGATCTCGTTGCTGCCATACTTGCCCTGCGGATCGATGTGGGAATAGCTCAGGCTGGACTGGAAGCGGTCATTGCCATAGGCAACCGTCGTGCCGGTGCGCTGGACGTTGAAGTCGTCCTCGTCGAAACGGCCGGTGGCGGCGATCGACAGGCCGAAGGGCGTCGTGGCGCCGACCATGCCGACGAAATCGGACGTATCCGTTTCGAGGCCGGATCTCGCGCCCGCATAGACCAGATCGTCGGTGGCGAAGGAATTGGTTCCCGCCAGATGATAGGACTGGCCGAACAGCCCGTTCAGCGTATAGCCATTGTCGAAGCTGCCGGTGTAGCGGATGCCGACATTGGCGCGCGTGCCACCCTCGATGCGGTCGTAGCCGGAATATTTGTCGCGCTCGAACAGGTTGGTGGCGTCGAAGACGAAGCTTTGCGCGTCCTCGTTCGGCAGCCTGCCTGCCAGCGGCTCGTTCGGGCGCACGTAGAGCTGCGCGATCGGCTCGATGATATGGGTGCTGTTGTCGGTCGAGACGAGGAAGGGATAGCGCGCTTCCAGCCCGGCGGTCGCCATGACGCGGCTGTTGGCGTCATTGCCGTCGAAGCCGCCGGTATAGACGTAGGTGCCGGGATTGATAAGGTTCGGCGCGGTCATGTCGACGTTGAGAAGGTCGCCGCGCAGCGCCAGCATCGGTGTCAGCACCAGCCCGCCCGGCGCGACGAAGCTGCGCTTCCATTCCGCTTCCGTCGTCATGCGCGCCATGCGCCCGTCGAGCCCGCGAAAGCGGTCGACGCCGGAAAGCGTGTTCACATCCGCCTTCTCGCGATAGACATTGATGAAGTTCATGTCGATCGACAACTCGCCGCCCGCCACCGGCTGCGGCGCGTAATAGCTGTAATCGATCACCGGCGCGGCGATGGCCTGCTTCTTTTCGAGATCGCTGGACAGGGTGGCGTCCTGAATGTCGAAATAGAAGGCGCGCATGTCGAAGAAATTGCGCTTGCCGAGCCCGGTCAGGTAGGCCTGGCTGGTATGCACCAGCTCGTCGCCGTAAACATCATAGGTGCGCGAGAAGTTGTTGTCGCTCTGCACCATCACGTCCCAGCCGAAAGCCCAGCGCGGGTTGATCTGGAAATCGCCCTTGGAGGCGATCAGCCCGCGGCCGTCCTTTTCGTAATCCGAGGTGGCGGTCTTGAAATCCTCGCGGTTGGCCTGATGAATGCCGGCGGCGCGGATGGAGAATTCGCCATTGTCGAGGCGCTGGCGGTATTCGGCATCCAGCAGGAAGCCCTGCTTGGTGTAGCCGGTGCCGCTGACCGTCAGATCCTGGCTGGGAGAAATCACGTAGTAATAGGGAATCGTCAGGCCGAAACCGAGATTCTGCGTCTGCGACATGCGCGGAAACAGGAAGCCGCTCTTGCGCTTCACCGTATGATCGGGAACTTCCAGCACCGGAATCCAGGCGATCGGCATGCCGAACAGCTCGAAGCGGGCGTTGTGCAGGCGGATCGTGCGTTTCTCGCCGTTCTGCACCAGCTTTTCCGCCTTCACCTGCCACAGCGGCGGGCGCTCGGGATGCTCCGCGCAGGGCAGGCAGGCCGTGTAGACGCCGTTGTTGAGCACCATGTCGCGGCCGCCGATGCGCTCGCCGCTTTCGGCGGCAAAGCGCGTGTTGTCGGCGGTTTCGATGCGCAGCGCGTTCAGGAAGCCGTCGGCGAAATTGTCGGTGACATCGAGCGTTTCGGCGTAGAGGCGGGTGCCGCCCGGCTCGATCAGCTCGATATTGCCGATGGCGGTCATGCGGCCGGTCTTCTGGTTATACTCGACCCGTTGCGACACCATCTTGTAGCCGCCGTAATTGATCTGGACGCCGCCGATGGCGGAAATGCGCTCGGCATCCTTGTCGTAGACGAGTTCGTTCGCCGACAGCATCAGCTTCGCATCGGCGGGAATGTTCGGCTCCATCGCTTGCAGGCGGCCGGTCTGCGCATAGGCGGACGGCGCCGCAACGCTGAGATACGCGCACACGGACACACTGGTCAGCAAGGCAGCCGTCAGGCGCCCGATTGTCTTGCGGTTATTGACCGCCACTAGCCATCCTCCTGATGCAGCAGGATCGTTGCCCCAAGCGCCAACGCCACCACGACCGGAATCCAGGCCGCGATGAACGGAGGCACCACGCCGCTGCTTCCGAAAGCTTTTACAAGCACGGTCACAACATAAAGCACGAAGCCTGAAATGATTCCACCCAGAATCACCGAACGCGATTGTGCAAAACGGCTGAATTTGAGCGAAACGGTTGCAGCGATCATTGTCATTGCCGCGAGAAGCAGAGGAAGCGACAAGAGGGAATGAAACTGCGTCTCCAGCGCCTTGGTCGATACGCCAAAGGCTTTTGCCACTGAAATTTTGTTAGAAAGCTCATAAAAAGCAACGGTTTCCGGTTGTGACAAACGTTCCTGGACGAATTCCGCCTTCAGGTTCGTCTTCACCTGTGCGGTTTCCTGACGGACGGGAATCTCGCCCGGCCGGGTCTCGACCACGTCATTAAGCAACCAGTAACCATTCTGCAACTTTGCAGAGCTTGCATCCTGCCGGGAAACGATATGGCCCTCGGAATCGAAATGCAGCACCACCGCGTCGATGAGCAGCGTGCCGCTCTCCAGGATGACCTTGCCGCCGATCACCGTGTCCTGCCCGTCGCTGATCTGGCGGATCCAGGGCAGGGCGGAAATGGTCGCGGCGCCGGAGCGCGTGCGCCAGTCGGCTTCGAGGTTCAGCGCCTGCTTCTGCCCCCAGGCCGCCAGCGGGTTGAGCGCGAAGGTGGTGCCGATGCCGACGAGAATCGCGCCCGCGATGAAGGGCGCCATGAACTGCCAGACGGAAATCCCGGCCGCGCGCGTCACCACCAACTCGTAGCGGCGGTTGAGCGCGATCAGCACCGTCATGCCGACGAAGAGCGAGATGAAGGGAATGGTCTGTTGCAGGATGAGCGGCAGGCGCAGCAGCGTCATGGCGAGCGCCCCGAACAGATTGTAGCCGGTCAGCCCCGACATGCGCCCGGAGGTCTCGGAAAAATCGATCAGGAAGACGATCGCCGCCACCCCCATCAGGAACCAGAAGGTCGTGATCAGGTAGCGTTTCAGGAAATAGCGCCCGAGGGTGGAGAAGATCATGGGCGTCCTCCGCTGGCGGGCATATCCGGCCCGGAGGAGGGGCGCAGCTGCTCCGCCTTGCGCATGGCCGCCGAACTGAGCTTGACCATGATGGTCGGCATCAGGAACTTGCGGTCCGTCGCCAGCAGATAGGCGAAATAGCCGCCCGAGACCAGCGGGATCAGATACATCGGCAGGATGAAGAACGGCTTCGTTTCCGCCTGGTTGGAACAGTAGAACGACGCCCCGCGCAGCAGGAAGGCGACGATGAGCGCCGAGATCATCGGATGCAGGCGCGCGTCGCGATGGGAGCGGGCGTCGCCCGCCAGGATCAGCGCCGCCAGCGCAAACAGCAGCGGGAAACACCATTCCGTCAGGCGGCGATGCAGCTCGGCGCGGTATTCCGCCGCCTTTTCCTTCACGCTCGGGTCGTTCGGATCGGGGTTGAGCAGATAGGTCAGGCTGCGGTCGCCGGGCCGGAGCGTCATCTGCCCCCGGCTTTCGGTCAGATCCGACAGGTCGAAGGAATAGGAATCGAAGCGGATGACCGAGACGTTGTCGCCCGGCAGCTTGCGGTGCACCTCGCCGTCGCGCATGATCAGCGCCGTGCCCTCGGCGTTCACCGCGCCCTCGCGGGCGTAATACATCAGGTCGTAGGCCGGGTTGCGGTAATCGATGACCAGCAGGCCCTTCAGCACGCGGCCGGAATGGCGCTCGGAAATCTGGATGTAGAGCCCTTCCTCGACGCGGCGGAAAGTCTTTTCCTCGATGACGGAGGAGAGCAGATCCGCATAGGTGGCCGCCACCATCTCGCGCGCGGCCACGCGCACCTTCGGCTCCAGCATGTTGTCGATGATGAAGGAGAAGGCGCTGAGCAGCGCCGCCAGCAGCAGCACCGGCCGGATGACCGTGCGTCGCGAAGCGCCCGACGCCTCGATCACAGTCAGTTCCGAATCGTTGTTCATCGCCGTCAGCGTCTGGGCGATGCCGATGACGATGGCGAAGGGCAGCACGATGGGAATGATGGTCGGCAGGATCAGCGACGCCAGCTTCATGAAGGAGCCGATCGACTGGCCGTTATCCGTCACCAGATTGATTCGGTTGAGAACCTGGGTCGTCCATATGATCGCGAGCACCGGCAGCAGCGCCACCAGAAACATCTGCGTTACGCGACGCAATATGTAGGACTCGAGAAGCTTCATGCCTGTCTTTGTGTATCGCCGTTTCATCGGCCGGGTTTGTGCCGCCTCACTTACGCGCTTTGTGAAGGATTGGCGACGGGGGACATGGCAAATTTACGGCTTGTCGAATGATATTTCCTGTTGTGTGCCAATTCGGTCATCATGCCGGAGCGTGTCCGGGAAAAGCGCAAGCCGGTTTTCCGGAAAGACAAACGAAAACAGGAGCCCCGAATCTGCCGGTCCAGACATGAAACCGGCAGATTCGGGGCTTGAAATTGCCGTCTGCTGGCCGTCATGATCGGCCTTGACGTTTTCTGTGGAGAATCAGGACTCATGAATTTCGAAATCGCCTTCGCCGCAGCCGCCGCCCTCAATGGCGCGACGGCGGTATCCCTGAAACTGTCCGGCGAGGGCGCCATCGCGGGCGCGCAGGCGCTCGACCCGGCGGGCGTGTTCGAAAAGGCGGCGAAGGTCGCCTCCTTCAAGGCGAAATCGATGGCGGTGCTCGATCTGATCGCGCCGCAGGGCTCGCCGGCCGATCGCCTGCTGGTGATCGGCCTTGGCAAAGCGGCCGAACTCACCGCCCATGACTGGCTGCGGGCGGGCGGCACCGCCGCCTCGAAGCTGGCGAAGGCGGAAAATGCCGTGGTGTTTCTGGATGCGCCCGGCGCTACGGTGACGGGGCGGGAGGCTGCGGATTTCGCGCTCGGCCTGCATCTGCGCGGCTATGCCTTCGACAGCTACAAGACGAAGAAGAAGGACGACGAGGACAAGCCCGCCGCAAAGACCGTGAAGGTCACCATCGTCACCGATGCGGCAAAGGCGGCGGCGCAGGCCTATGCCACGGCGAAGGCGGTGGCCGATGGCGTCTGCCTTGCCCGCGATCTCGTCAACGAGCCCGCCAATATTCTCGGCCCCGTGGAATTTGCCGCCAAGGCCAAGGCGCTGGAGGCGCTCGGCGTCGAGGTGGAGATCCTCACCGAAACCGAAATGACGGACCTGAAGATGGGCGCGCTGCTCGGCGTGTCGCAGGGTTCGGTGCGCCCGCCGCGCCTCGTCGTCATGCGCTGGAACGGCGGCGCGAACGACAAGCCGCTCGCCTTCATCGGCAAGGGCGTGGTGTTCGACACCGGCGGCATTTCCATCAAGCCCGCCGCGGGCATGGAGGACATGAAGGGCGACATGGGCGGCGCCGCCGCCGTCACCGGCCTGATGCATGTGCTGGCGGCGCGCAAGGCGAAGGTGAATGCGATCGGCATCATCGGCCTTGTCGAGAACATGCCCGACGGCAATGCCCAGCGCCCCGGCGATATCGTCACCTCCATGTCCGGCCAGACCATCGAGGTCATCAACACCGATGCCGAGGGACGCCTCGTGCTCTGCGATGCGCTGTGGTATTGCAAGGAGCGTTTCCAGCCGCAATTCATGATCAATCTCGCGACGCTCACCGGCGCGATCATGGTGGCGCTCGGCAGCGTTCATGCCGGGCTGTTCTCCAATGACGACGCGCTGTCGGAAAAGCTGCTGTCATCGGGTCTTTCGACGGACGAGAAGCTGTGGCGCATGCCGCTCGGCAAGGATTACGACAAGATGATCGACAGCAAGTTCGCCGATATGAAGAACACCGGCGGCCGCTATGCCGGGTCGATCACGGCGGCGCATTTCCTCAAGCGTTTCGTCGGCGATACGCCCTGGGCGCATCTGGATATCGCGGGAACCGCCATGTCCTCGCCCTCGAACGAGATCAACCAGTCCTGGGGCTCGGGCTTTGGCGTGCGGCTGCTGGATGAGTTGGTCCGGGCTCACTACGAGAGCAAGTCTTGACGGAAATCCTGTTCTATCACCTCACGGAAAGCCGTCTTGAGGATGCGCTTCCGCCCCTGCTCGAACGCAGCATCGACCGGGGGTGGAAGGTCGCCGTGCAGATGCGCGACCCGGCGCTCAAGGAAAAGCTCGATCAGCATCTCTGGACGTTTCGTGACGACAGCTTCCTGCCGCATGGCGCCGATGACGGGCCGATGCCGGAGGAGCAGCCGGTGCTGCTGACGACGGCGGCGGACAATGCCAATGGCGCGACGGTGCGCTTCCTGATCGACGGCGCGGAGCCGCCGCCGCTCGACGCTTACGAGCGCGTCGTCTTCATGTTCGACGGCTACGACCAGCCGCAGGTGGAAGCCGCGCGCGGCCACTGGAAAACCCTGAAGGCCGAGGGGCATACGCTGACCTACTGGCAGCAGAACGATGAGGGACGCTGGGAGAAGAAGGCGTAAGGCGCGAAGGCAGGTTCTATTCCGTCACTTGCTGCCGGAAAGAGGCTGAAAACCTCTCCTTCGTCATCCTCGGGCTTGTCCCGAGGATCTGCTGCCGCCTGCCAAGCATTTGACGGATATGGATTATTTGCCGTGCTTGGATCCTCGGGCCAAGCCCGAGGATGACGGCGGCGGGTGAGCGAGGTTTATCGATGACCCAAGGCGGAGGCGTTACCCCGCCATGCCGTCTTCATATTCGGCAGAAAATTCCAGCCATTGCTCTTCCGCCTCGTTGAGTTTGGCGAGCGCCGCCGCCCGGTCCTTCGCCTTCGAGACCGCCTTGTCCGGCGATTTTTCGTAAAGCGCGGGATCTTCAAGCTCCTTGTCGAGAGCCTGAATCTGTTTCTGCAATTTCTGCATCAGGCTATCGAGATCGTTGATCTTTTTCTTCAAGGGAGCCAGCGCCGCGCGCCGGTCGGCGGCGGCCTTGCGCTGGTCGGCCTTGTTCCGGCTGTCCTCGGCGGGCTTGGCTGCGGCCTGCTTCGTCTTCGGGCTCGCAACGATCTGGCTGCGGTAATCCTCCAGATCGCCGTCGTAATTCGTCACCGTGCCGTCGCGCACCAGCCATAGCCGGTCGACGGTCGCCTCGATCAGATGCCGGTCGTGCGAGATCAGGATCACCGCGCCCGGATAATCGTTCAGCGCCTGAATCAGCGCATTGCGGCTGTCGATGTCGAGATGGTTGGTCGGCTCGTCGAGGATGAGCAGGTTCGGTGCGTCGAAGGCGGCGATGCCCATCAGCAGGCGCGCCTTCTCGCCGCCGGAGAGATCCTTGGCGGGCGTGTCCATCTTCTCGGTCGCCAGCCCCATCTGGGCGACGCGGGCGCGCACCTTGGCTTCCGGCGCATCCGGCATCAGGCGGCGCACATGCTCCACGGCGCTGTCCTTCGGCACGAGGTCGTCGAGCTGGTGCTGGGCGAAGAAGCCGGATTTCAGGCCCGGCGCGATCTTCACCTCTCCCGCTTCGGCGGCAAGACGGCCGGAAATGAACTTGGCGAAAGTGGATTTGCCGTTGCCGTTCGAGCCGAGCAGGGCGATGCGGTCGTCATTGTCGATGCGCAGGTTGATGCGCGACAGCACCGGCTTGCCGGGCGTATAGCCGACCGCGCCGCCCTGAACGGCGATGATGGGAGAGGCGGGCTGCTTTTCCGGCTCGGGGAAGGAGAAGCCCTGAACGTGATCCTCGATGACGGCGGCGACCGTGCCCATGCGCTCCAGCGCCTTGATGCGGCTCTGCGCCTGCCGCGCCTTGGAAGCCTTGGCCTTGAAGCGGTCGATGAAGCTTTGCAGATGCTTGCGCGCCGCGTCGTTCTTCGCCTTCATCTTCATCTGCAATTCGTCGGCCTCGGCCTTCTGGCGCTCGAACTGGTCGTAGGAGCCGCGATAGAAGGTGAGCTTCTTCTGGTCGAGATGGATGATCGAGTTGACGGCGGTGTTCAGCAGGTCGCGGTCATGGCTGATGATGATGACGGTGTGCGGATAGCGGCGGATATAATCCTCCAGCCACAGCGTGCCTTCGAGGTCGAGATAGTTGGTCGGCTCGTCCAGCAGCAGCAGGTCCGGTTCGGAAAACAGCACGGCGGCGAGCGCCACGCGCATGCGCCACCCTCCGGAAAAGCTGGAGGCGGGGCGCGCCTGCGCCTCGTGGTCGAAGCCGAGGCCGGAGAGAATGCTGGCCGCGCGCGCCTCGGCCGAATGCGCCTGGATATCGGCAAGCCGCGTCTGGATTTCGGCGATGCGGTGCGGATCGGTGGCGGTCTCGGCTTCGGCAAGCAGCGCCTCGCGCTCCCTGTCGGCCTTCAGCACGATGTCGATCAGCGGCTCCTCGGTGCCCGGCGCTTCCTGCGCCACCTGCCCGATGCGGGCATTGCGCGGCAGCGAGATCGAGCCGGTTTCGCTCTCCATCTGGCCGGTGATGATGCGAAACAGCGTCGATTTGCCCGCGCCATTGCGCCCCACCAGTCCCGCCTTGGTGCCTTCGGGCAGCGAAAGGCTGGCGTTTTCGATAAGGAGACGGCCGGCGATGCGCGCCGAAAGATTGGAGATCGTAATCATGCCGCGTTTTTGGCCGAACTCCGGCGCGAAGGCAAGGGTTCGTATCAGCCCGCGTAAAGCTTGATCGGCTGGCGGGTGCCGGTCTTGGCGGAGGCGAGGGCGGCTTGCGCCTGCCGTTGCAATTCGGCGGCATTCGCGGCGCGCGCAGCAAGCGCCATGCCGATGGAAACGGTGAGGTGATCGCCTTCGCCGGGCTCGGAGGTGGCGAACAGCAATTCCTCGGCAATCGTGTTGCGCAGGCGCGTGGCGATCGCCACGGCGTCGGCCTGATCGATCCCGGCCGCCAGCAGCGCGAAATCGTCGCCGCCGGCGCGGGCAAGGAAATCGCTTTTCTTGATCGATTTGCGCAGCAGCGCGCTCAGCCGTTTCAGCAGCCGGTTGCCCGCCCGCTGGCCGAAGGTGGCGTTGATGCGGGAGAAATCGTCGACATCGATGAGCAGCAGCGCCCCGCGCTCCGGCATCGCGCCGGTGGCGTAGAGCCCATCGAGGCGGCGGGAAAGCGCGATGCGGTTGGGAAGCTGGGTCAGCCGGTCCTGCATGCTTTCGGCGTCGAGCGACTGAAGGCCGCGCTGCAACCGGTCGAGGCGTTTGGCGCTGCGGTCGAAGGCTTCGCCAAGCGCCGTTTCCGCCACCAGCGCCCCGGAAAGGGCCGATTGCAGGAAATCGATGGCTTCGATGGTTTCCGGCAGGCTGGTTGCGGGTTCGCGCAGGGTCTGGACGGTCAATTCCAGGGCGCGGCCAAAGGCGCGCTTGCCGGAGAGGGCGGCGGATATCTGCTCCTTCAGCGCCCGCAGCAATTCGGCCGCCTCGCTTTCCGCTTTCGAGGCCGTCAGCGCGCAATGACCGGCGAGGCGGTAATGCAGGCCGAGCGCATCCAGCTCGCCCTGCTGCGGGCGGGGGCCGAGCGCGGCGAGATCGCGGGTCAGATCCGGGGCCGTGCCGGAAAGCGCCTCGTGCAGAAGCTCGTAATTGCGCGGCAGCGGCATGATGCCGAGCCGCGCCATCGCCGCGCCGATGCCCTGGAAGGCGTCCGCCCGTTCCGCCTGTCTTGCCGTCGCCATCTGCCGCATGCGCCCCTCGCTGTCTCCGTCGCGGTTTGTCCGTTCCGCTATGGGGTTTTGCGGCTTAACAAGCGTTGAAAACCGGGCGGGGGCGTGAGGTTTCTCGCCGCGTTCGGTTAATGCCCGCTTGCCGGGTTCAGCCAGCGCGTGCCCTCGGCCCGCAGGAAGTAGATGAGGTCCAGCGTCAGGCTCGGCTTGCCGAGCGCGGTTAGGATGGCGTGGCACTGGCCGCGATGATGGGTCTGGTGATTGAAGAAATGCGCCAGCCCCGGGCCGAGCGGATGGGTGATCTCCTGCGGGTTGCTGAGCGGCGTATAAGTGATGACGCGCCCGAGATCGGCTTCCGTCAGTCCGTCCACCCAGCCGATGATGCGCATGTCCTCCCGCTGCCGGTCGGCGCGCAGGCCCTCGAAACCGGTATGCAGGATCTGGTCGAGGCTGTGCATCGCCTCGCCTTCGCCGGTGAAGCGCTTCATCCACACCCGGTCGGCGACGAGGAGATGATTCAGCGTCGCGTGCAGCGAGCCGAAGAACGCGCCCTTATGGGCGCGGTATTCCGCATCCGTCAGGCTGGCGGCGGCAGTATAGACGCGGTCGTTGGCCCAGCGGTTATAGTCGGCGAACATGCGGTAATGGTCGATCATGGCCGGTCTCCTTCCATGCGCCAAGTGTATCGCGTTCCGCGATGAAGCGGCATGATGGAAATCATGAAATTTCCTGATCCGTCTTGTTTTCGGCGGCGCGCGCAGGTAAAGACCGCCCACTTTCCCACGCGAAAAAGGATTGAGACATGGCGATTGAACGCACGTTTTCGATGATCAAGCCGGATGCCACCAAGCGCAACCTGACCGGCGCCATCACCAAGATGCTGGAAGATGCGGGCCTGCGGGTCGTCGCTTCCAAGCGCGTCTGGATGAGCAAGCGCGAAGCCGAAGGCTTCTACGCCGTTCACAAGGAACGCCCCTTCTTCGGCGAACTGGTCGAAACCATGACCTCCGGCCCGACCATCGTTCAGGTTCTGGAAGGTGAAAACGCCATCCTCAAGAACCGCGAAGTCATGGGCGCCACCAATCCGGCCCAGGCTGCCGAAGGCACCATCCGCAAGACGCACGCGCTCTCGATCGGCGAAAACTCCGTTCACGGCTCGGACGCCCCGGAAACCGCTGCCCAGGAAATCAAGTACTGGTTCTCGGACACCGAAATCGTCGGCTGATATCGCCGCCGCCGAGACTTTCGAAAGCCGGGCTTCGCGCCCGGCTTTTTCATGTTTTGCAGCCGGTTTCCGGTGAGTAATCCATGCTGCCGTCGGGTTTTTGCAGTTCCGGGTTTTTGTCATAGGTGGGGCCTACGACCAGCGGGCGCGCCGCCAGCACCGATTGATCGAGATTGGACGTCACCGTCGTTTCCAGCGTCTGCACCAGCTTGCGCCCGCCGTCATAGAGGCGGATTTTCACCGTATAGGGCCGGTCCTTTACCACACAATGCAGCGGCGGGCTTTCCAGCACGATCTTTTCCCAGAAGGGAAAGATTTTTGTCTGCGTGACGATGGGCGCTCCGCCCTGGGGATTTTCATATTCGGTTTCCACCATGCCGTTTTCCGGCAGCGGTGCCTTGCGCGCCAGCGTCAGCAGGTAGGTGGCCGTCGAGACGCGATAGTTGAACACGAACATCCTGCCGGAGATTTCCGTGATCCCTCCCTCCGCCTCGCGCTGGCAGGCGGAAAGAAGAAGCGCGCAGGCAAGCATGGCCAGCAGGCGTTTCATGGCTGGTTCTCCTTCGATCTGCGGTAGTGGCGGCTGGCTTTCACCCGGTTGCCGCATACCGCCATGTCGCACCAGAAGCGGCTCCTGTTCTTGCTGCGGTCGAGGAACAGCCAGCCGCAATTGCCGCAGATCCGGATGCGGCCATCGGCGGGCCGGGCCGCCAGCCGCAGGGCTGAGCGCGCCGTCTGCGCCGCCACATCCGCCTCGGAGCCCGCCGCCCGCAGGCAGGCCGCCGCCGTTTCCATGAGATCGGCCAGCAGCGCCCGGCACTCGCCGCCTTCGGCAAGGGCGCGGAAATAGCGGTCGATGGCCTCGCGCAGATCGAGGAAGGCAGGCCGCGCCGCCTCGGCCGGGGGCGTCATTCGCTCCGGCAGGCCCGGCTCGGCGCAGAGCCGCGCGGCGGCTTCCTGAAAGGCGTCCAACTGCCCGGCCATGGCGAAACGGTCGATGCGGCGTGCCGGATCGGAGCGTTGTACGACGCTGTTGGCGACATCGAAAGCCAGAGCGCCGCCGGAAAAGCGATGCGGGGTCCATGAAAACTGCATGCGGAAATTATAACTGGCAAAATTGATTTTACCAGTTATTCTTTTGCCGAACCGGAACGGGCCGATGCTCTATCTCTCGCAGCAGATCGCCAATGCCCTGCCGCTGGCAGCGCTTTATGCGCTGCTGGCCTTCGGCTACGCGCTGGCCTTCGCGGTGACGAAGCGCACCGATCTGTCCTACGGCGCGATCTTTGCCTTTTCCGGCCAGATTTACGTGCTGTTTGCCGATACCGGGTGGAACCGGCTATGGCTCGTCCTGCCCGCCGCGCTGGCGCTCGGGATGGCGGCGGCGCTGGCCTATAGCCTGCTGGCGGCGCTGGTGATCGGGCAGGGCGTGCTGCGGCGGCTGGCGCTGTCGTCGCGCAACGGCGTCATCGTCGCCGGGCTCGGCGCCCTGATCGTGCTGATGGAAACGGCGCGCATCGCCGCCGATACCCGCAGCCTGTGGCTGCCGCCCTTCCTCAATCGCCCGGTGGCGCTCTGGCATGTGGATGGCGCGCCGGTGGTGCTGACGGCGCTGCAACTCGTCAATGCCGTGCTGATGGCGGCGCTGATCGCCATTGGCGCAACGGTTCTTGCCCGGTCGCGGGCGGGGCGCGTCTGGCGCGCTGTGGCGGACGATTCTGTGGCGGCGTGCTTTTGCGGCATCGACGCGGGCCGCGTGGTGCTGCTCTCCTACCTCGCATCGGCGATGATCGCGGCGATCGCGGGGCTGATGGCGACGTCCTATTACGGCACCATGGATTTTGGCGCGGGGATGATCTTCAGCCTCAAGGTGGTGATGCTCGCCTCCATCGGCGGGACGGGCGAGCCGTTGCGCGCGGCGCTGGGGGCGGCGGTGTTCGGCGTGGTGGAAACGGCCTGGGCATCCTATGCGCCGATCGTCTGGCGCGATCTTTTCCTGTTTTCGCTGCTGGTGCTGGTCGTGGTCATGACCCGGCGCGAGACGGCGGCGCCTTAGCTGCCTTGCCACTTGTCGCGGGCGGCATTGTCGGCGTCGCGGGCCTCGACCCAGCCGCCTGCGGTTCCGTCGCGGCGATGCTCCTTCTTCCAGAAGGGGGCGGCGGTTTTCAGGAAATCCATCATGAAATTTGCGCCGTCGAAGGCCGCCTGCCGGTGCGAGGCGGCGGCGATGACCAGCACGATCTGCTCGCCCACGCGGATCCGGCCGAAACGGTGTATGGCGGTCAGGCCCTTCAATCCGAAGCGGGCCATGGCTTCGGCAGCGATGCGGGCCATTTCCGCCTCGGCCATGCCGGGATAATGTTCGAGTTCCAGCGCCTCCAGCGCGCCGCCCTCGTCGCGGCACAGGCCGGTGAAGCTGACGAGCGCGCCGATATCGCCGCGCCCGGCCGTCATCCGTGCGGTCTCCGCCTGCGCGTCGAAATCCTCGGCCTGAACGCGGATGGTGACGGCGCTGTCCATGATCCGCCTCAGCCGCCGGTCATCGGCGGAAACAGGCCGATTTCCCGCGCTCCGGCAATCGCCTCGTCATGATCGATATGCTCGTGATCGGCGGCGACGCGGATCACCTCGGGAAATTGCAGGGCGTGCTCGTATTCCTCACCCAGCCCGCGCAGATGCGCAAGCAGATCGCCTGCCGTGCGCACCGAGGCGGGCAGGGCGATCTCCTCTTCGGATTTGCCGATCCGCTCGCGCACCCAGGCGAAATAGACGAGGCGGGTCATCTCAGTCCTCATCGACGATGTGTTTCAGGCCGACACGGAAGTAATCATAGCCGGTATACATGGTCAGAAGCGCGGCGATCCACAGCAGCGCGATGCCGATCTGCGTCGTATAGGGCAGGATCTTGTCGCCCGCCGGTCCCGCCAGCAGGAAGGCGATGGCGACCATCTGCGCGGTGGTCTTCCACTTGGCGATGCGGGTCACGGGCACGGACACCTTCAGGTCGGCGAGATATTCGCGCAGGCCCGAGACGAGGATCTCGCGGCAGAGAATGATGATCGCCGCCCATAGCGACCAGCCCGCGATGGTGCCGTCCGCGGCGACCAGCAGCAGGATGGCGGCGATCAGCAGCTTGTCGGCGATGGGATCGAGCATGCGGCCGATATTCGAGGTCTGGTTCCAGATGCGCGCCAGATAGCCGTCGAAGAAATCGGTGATCGAGGCGATCACGAAAATCCACACGGCGGCCCAGCGGGCGAAATCCGAGCTTTCCAGACGGCCCTCGACGAAAAAGCAGACGACGATCAGCGGCACGCAGAGAATGCGGCCATAGGTAAGGATATTCGGAATGCTGTATGCGCGGGAAGCCATTGTCGTCCTGCCTTTAATTCATGCTTTTCGGTCGGTCGCGGGAATTGCGCCAGTTGACGGCCTGCGGCTGGAACCGTCAACCGCCCAAGCCCGCAATCCACGGTGTTTATGCGGATTTTGCGGCGGATACGGATTATTGACCGCCGCTATCATGAAAATGATCGTAAACCAGTTTCGCCACCGCCTCCGAAATGCCTTCCACCGCCATCAGATCGGAAACGCCTGCGCGTGACACCGCCTTGGCGGTGCCGAAATGCTGGAGCAGCGCCCGCTTGCGCGTCGGGCCGATCCCGGCGATCTCGTCCAGCGGGTTCTTGACCATCTCCTTCTTGCGCCGCGCGCGGTGCGAGCCGATGGCGAAGCGGTGCGCCTCGTCGCGCATGCGCTGGATGAAATAGAGCACGGGATCGCGGGGCGGCAGGGTGAAGCCGTCGCGGCCGGGCGCGAAGAAACGCTCGCGGCCCGCCTCGCGGTCCACGCCCTTGGCAACGCCGATGGCGGTGACGCTATCGGTGATGCCGAGTTCGGCGAGGATGGCGCGCACCGCCGTCATCTGCCCCTGGCCGCCATCGATCAGGATCACATCCGGCCAGGCGGGGAAGGGGGCGTCGGCCATGTCTTCCGCCGCGGCCGCCTCCGCCGAGCGGTCGGGAATGCCTTCCTCCTTGATCAGACGGCTGAAGCGGCGGGTCATTACCTCGCGCATCATGCCGAAATCGTCGCCGGGGGTGATGTCGGCCGATTTGATGTTGAACTTGCGGTACTGGTTCTTCACGAAGCCTTCCGGCCCCGCCACCACCATGCCGCCGACTGCATTGGTGCCCATGATATGCGAGTTGTCGTAGATCTCGATGCGGCGCGGCACGTAAGGCAGGGCGAAGGTTTCGGCGAAGCCTTGCAGCAGGCGCGATTGCGAGGCGGTTTCGGCAAGCTTGCGACCATGCGCCTCGCGGGCATTGGCGATGACATGCTCGACCAGCTCCCGCTTTTCGCCGCGTTGCGGCACCAGAACCTGGATCCGGTGCCCGGCCTTTTCGGAGAAAGCCGCCGTCAGCAGGTCCATTTCCTCCACGGTTTCGGAGAGCAGGATGGCGCGGGGCACCGGCTTGTCGTCGTAGAATTGCGCCAGGAAGGCGCTCAGCACCTCCGCCCCCGTCAGCGACGGGTCGGCCTTCGGGAAATAGGCGCGGTTGCCCCAGTTCTGGCCGGTGCGGAAGAAGAACACCTGAATGCAGGAAACGCCGCCCTCGTGATGGATGGCGAAGACATCCGCCTCCTCGACACCGGCCGGATTGATGCCCTGATGGCTCTGCACATGCGACAGCGCGGCCAGCCGGTCGCGATAGATCGCGGCGCGTTCGAAATCCAGCTCCTCGGCGGCTTCGCTCATCTGGGCGGCCATCGTCGCCTTGACGCTCTGGCTCTTGCCGGAGAGGAAATCCTTCGCCTCCGCCACCAGCTTCGCATAGCCCTCGTCGCTGATCTCATGCGTGCAGGGGCCGGAACAGCGCTTGATCTGGTAGAGCAGACAGGGGCGGGTGCGGGTCTCGAAGGCGCTGTCGGTGCAGGTGCGGATCAGGAAGGCGCGTTGCAGCGAATTGATGGTGCGCCCCACCGCCCCCGCCGAGGCGAAGGGGCCGAAATAATCGCCCTTGCGCGAGCGCGCCCCGCGATGCTTGAAGATGGCGGGGGCGCGGTGATCGCCGGTGATGAGGATATAGGGAAACGACTTGTCGTCGCGCAGCAGCACGTTGAAGCGCGGCCGCAGACGCTTGATCAGATTGGCTTCCAGCAGCAGCGCCTCGACCTCGGTGCGGGTCGTGACGAATTCCATATGCGCGGTTTCGCGCACCATGCGCGACAGCCGGTTGGAATGGACGCGGCCTTGCGCGTAATTGCCGACGCGCTTCTTCAGGCTGCGCGCCTTGCCGACATAGAGAACGTCGCCCGCCTCGTTGAACATGCGGTAGACGCCGGGGCTGTTGGGAAGCCGTTTGACGAATTCGCCGATCAGCTCCGCGCCTTTCAGCCCGCTTTCGTTCATTCCGCCTTCGTTCCAGTCGATAGCGGCTGTCAGGTCGCGCGCGGAATCGCTGGCTTCGGCGGCGCCGGTGTCTTCCTCGTCGTCCTCGGTTCCATCATAGAGCACGCCGCCATCGGGCACCTTCTGTCCGTTCATTCGGCAATCTCCGCCACATCGGGGGTCTGCCAGGCCAGATGCTGACCGCCGTCGAGGGCGATCATCTGGCCGGTGATCGAGGGCGTTTCGAACAGGAAGCGGATGGTGCGCCCGAACTCGTCCAGCCCCGGCCCCGATTTCAGAATCAGGCCGTCAACCTGGCTTTGAAAATCGGCCATTGTTTGCCGGGGGCCGGGCGCGGTCGGGCCGGGGCCGATGGCGTTGACGCGGATGCGCGGCGCAAAGCTCTGCGCCATGGTTTGCGTGGCGGTCCACAGCGCCGCTTTCGACAGCGTATAGGAATAAAAGCGCGGATTGAGCGCCCAGACGCGCTGGTCGATGATGTTGACGATCAGCCCGCCCCGGTCCTGCGGCAACTGCGCGTGGAAGGCGGCGGCGAGAACCGATGGCGCCTGAACATGCAGCGCGAAGTGATCGGCGAAGACGGCGGCGTCGAATCGCCCGGCGCTATCGGGCAGGAACACGGACGCATTGTTGACGAGAAGGCCGGGCGGGCCGAATTCCTCCGCCACGGTGGCGGCCAGTCTTTCCGTTTCGGCGATATCGCGCAGATCGGCATGACAGGCGAGGGCCCTGCCGCCATTTTCGCGAATGGATGCCGCCAGTTCCTGCGCCGCAGCAAAAGATTGATGCGCGTGGATGGCAACGGCGAAACCCTGCGCCGCCAGATCCTGCGCGATGGCCGCGCCAATTCTTCGCGATGCGCCGGTGACGAGCGCGACCTTTGCGGTTGGATAGTTCAAGGCTGTCTCTAATCGTGAACGCTAAGCAGTCGTTACCATATAGGTTCATTGGGCACGGGGATAAATAGCTGTGTTCCCAACAAAGGTGAAAATTTATTCTTAAGTATATTCGAAATTTTTACGAAGTTTATTTGTAGTAAAGTTTGGTAACCATTCATTATGGTTAATAATTATCCTGTTGCCATTAAGCAACGTCAAAAAGACGACGCGCTTCTGCCACAAAGATTTCACATTTTGGCTCTTTCAATTCCTCAATTTAACATCAAATTCTCCTCAACCGGGCAGGGACAGATTAGCAATACCGTTCCGCAGGTCACGCGATTGACAGCGAAACGGCTGAAAGGAGAATTTTCATGCGTACCCTCATCAAGACCCTCTTCGCCACCTCCATGGTTTCCAGCGCGCTTTTCGGCTTCACCGCCGCCAACGCCGCTGACGCAATCGACCAGATTCCGGAAGCCCCCGCCGCCGTCGAAATGACGCAGCCGGTCGGTGACTGGTCCGGCGCCTATGTCGGTGGCGCGGGCGAATACAACTGGGGCCGTTTCAGCGGCGGCAGCCGTGACGCCAAGGGTCTGGGCGGCCAGCTCTATGGCGGCTACAACATGCAGAACGGCCAGATCGTTTACGGCGCGGAAGCCGATATCGGTTACTCCGGCGTTGACGAAACCAAGGGCGGCGTTCGCTCCAAGCAGGGCGTCAACGGCTCGGTCCGCGGCCGCGTCGGCTACGACATGAACCCGGTTCTCCTGTACGGCACCGCAGGCCTGGCGCTTGCCAAGACCAAGGTAACCGGCAACACCTCGTCCGACAGCAAGGTAACGCCCGGCCTGACCGTCGGCGCCGGCGCCGAAGCGATGGTGACCAACAACATCACCACCCGTATCGAGTATCGCTATACCGATTACCAGAACAAGAACTTCAACACGGACGTCGGCATTCGCGACCGTGGCCTGTCCGAGCACACCGTCAAGGTTGGTGTAGGCGTCAAGTTCTGAGCGGTTACGATCCATCGCATCAGACGGAAAGCCGGGCTTGTCCCGGCTTTCTCGCGTTTGGGGAGGCGTATTTCAGGGCGCGGCGGGCAGCACCAGCCGGTCGCGGCGGCAGACGCGGCGCCCGGGCCCCGAGCAATCGCGGAATTGCAGATCCTTCGTCATGCAGATGCGGATTTCGTCGAGCCGCGCCCCGTCGCAGGTGATGTCGATGGCCGAATCGCGCAAACCCGGATTGGCGGCGGCGAGCGCGGCGGCGATGCGGGCGGTATCCAGCGTCTTCTGCCGGTCGGCGCTTTTCAGGTCGGCGGGCAGCTTCACCCCGTTGTAGGCCGCCCGCAGCTTGTCGAAATAGGCGCGCTGGGTCAGGCCTGAACAGGTGCCGTGCTTGCGCCATTGATGCCCCACCAGCCCCACGGAGGGCAGGAGGTCGAGCTGGCGGCGGGCAAGATCGTCCGGCACCCGCTCCGGCTCGCGGCTGCCGCAGAATTCCGGATAGCCGTTTTCATGCTGCGGCCAGAAGCCGTGCACGATCATCGACAGGTCGCGATGGGCGGCGCATTGCTGGCGGTTTCCGGCCCCTTCCTCGCTCTGGCAGTAGCTCGGCGACCACGACAGCGACAGCACGTAATAATCGAAGCCGCGTTCTGTGGCGGCGGCAGGCGCGTTCCGGGGCGGAGCGGGTTTCGGCGCGGCATTGCCGCCTTGCGGCGCGCTTGCGGGCGGGGGCGTCTTTTTGCCCTCGTTGCCATAGCCGAGCCAAAGCGCCAGCGCCGCCATGATGGCGAGCGCCGCGAAACCGGGCCTGCGCGGCGGGGTCAGCCTGGCCATGCCGCGCTCACTCCTCGCCGCGCAGCCAGAAGACGCGTTGCGAGGCGTAGCGGTCCTGCGCCAGCTTTTCCTTCACCACCGGCAGCAGCGTGTGCAGCTCGTCCTTCAGCACATAGGGCGGGTTGACGATGATCAGGCCGGAACCGTTGAGGCCGGTGGTTTCCCGGTCGCTTTTGACGGTCAGTTCGGCGCAGAGCATCTTCCTGATCTCCAGCCCTTGCAACGCCTCGTAAAACGTCTTGAGCGGCGCGCCCTTCTTCATCGGATACCACAGGCAATAGGTGCCGGTGCCGAAACGGCGATAGGCCTTGGCAAGCCCGTCCACCATGCGCTCGTATTCATTGGGCGCCTCGAACGGCGGATCGACCAGAACGATGCCGCGCTTTTCCTTCGGCGGCAGATGCGCGCCGAGCGCCAGCCAGCCGTCGAGATGGGTGGCGCGCACCTGGTAATCGCCTTCGAACAGGCGTTGCAGCGCGCCGAAATCGTCGGGATGCAGCTCCATCGCCGACAGCCGGTCCTGCGGGCGAAACAGCATGCGGGCAAGCTTGGGCGAGCCCGGATAGCGGCGCACGCCGCCTTCGGGGTTCAGGCTGCGCACGGCGTCGAGATAGGGCGCGAGCAGCTCCGCCGCCGCTGGCGGCAGGTCGGCGTCGATCAGCCGTCCGATGCCGTCGCGCCATTCGCCTGTCTTCTGCGCCTCCTCGGAGCCGAGATCGTAAAGGCCGATCCCCGCATGCGTGTCGAGCAGGCGGAACGCCCCCTCCTTGTTCTGCGCGTAGCGGATCAGCCGCGCCAGAACCGCATGCTTGAGAACGTCGGCGAAATTGCCCGCGTGATAGATATGCCGGTAGTTCATCTGTTTTCCGTCGTGTTGGCTCTTTTGAGGCGCTTATGCTTGGAATATAGAAGTGCCATGAACATTGCGACCCAAATTTCCGCGCCCGTTTCCGTGAAATCCCGCCTCGGGCATTCCGCCTGTCCGCATGACTGTCCCTCCACCTGCGCGCTCGATATCGATATCGGCGCCGACGGGCGCATGGGCCGCGTGCGCGGCTCCGACGCCAACAGCTACACGGCGGGCGTCATCTGCGCCAAGGTGGCGCGTTACGCCGAACGGCTCTACCACCCGGACCGGCTGCTGACGCCGAAGCGCCGCAAGGGCGCAAAGGGCGCGGGCAACTGGCAGGAAATCGGCTGGGACGACGCGCTGGACGAGATCGCCGAGGCTTTCCTGAAGGCGGAAGCCGCCCATGGCAGCGAGGCGGTCTGGCCTTATTTCTATGCGGGAACCATGGGGCTGGTGCAGCGCGATTCCATCGAGCGGCTGCGGCATGCGAAGAAATATTCCGGCTTCTTCGACACGATCTGCGTCAACATGGCCTGGACCGGCTACATGATGGGCACCGGCGCGCTGCGCGGGCCGGACCCGCGTGAAATGGCGGTGTCGGATTGCGTGGTGATCTGGGGCACCAATGCGGTGGTGACGCAGGTCAACGTCATGACCCATGCCATCCGGGCGCGCAAGGAGCGCGGCGCGAAGATCGTCGTCATCGACGTCTACGAGACGCCGACCATGAAGCAGGCCGATCTGGCGCTTATCGTCCGCCCCGGCACCGATGCGGCGCTGGCCTGCGCGGTGATGCATGTCGCCTTCCGCGACGGTTATGCCGACCGCGCTTACATGGCCCGCTTCGCCGACGATCCCGCCGGGCTGGAAGCGCATCTGAAAACGAGGACGCCGGAATGGGCTTCCGCCATCACCGGCCTATCGGTGGAGGAGATCGAGACCTTCGCCAAGCTGGCGGGAGAGACGAAGAAGACCTTCTTCCGCCTCGGCTACGGCTTCACCCGCCAGCGCAACGGCGCGGTGGCGATCCATGCGGCGGCCTCCGTCGCCACGGTTCTCGGCTCCTGGCAATATGAGGGCGGCGGGGCGTTTCACTCCAACAGCGGCACCTTCGGCATGGACAAGTCGGAGCTGATGGGAACCGCCTTCCGCGATACGTCCATCCGCGTGCTCGACCAGTCGCAGATCGGCCGCATCCTGACCGGCGACGCCGAAGCGCTCGCGCATCGCGGCCCGGTGACGGCGATGCTGATCCAGAACACCAATCCCATGACCGTCATGCCCGAGCAGCGGCTGGTGCGGCGCGGTTTCGCCCGCGAGGATCTGTTCGTCGCCGTGCATGAGCATTTCATGACCGATACGGCGGCGATGGCCGATATCGTGCTGCCCGCCACCATGTTCGTGGAGCATGACGACATCTATCGCGGCGGCGGCCAGAGCCATATCCTGCTCGGCCCCAGGCTGGTGGAGCCGCCTGCGACGGTGCGCACCAATCTCTTCGTCATCGAGGAACTGGCCAAGCGCCTCGGCGTTTCCGGCTATCCCGGCTTTGGCCTCAGCGAACGCGAGATCATCGACCGGATGATGACGGCAAGCAACCGCCCCGGCTATGATTACCTGCTGGAAAACAAATGGATCGACGCCGCGCCCGCCTTCGATCAGGCGCATTACCTCGATGGCTTCGGCTTCGCTGACGGCAAATTCCGCTTCCGCCCGGACTGGACCGGCACGTCCACGCTGACCCGCCCGCCGGAATCGATGGGCGTGCTGGGGCCGCATCAGGCCCTGCCGGTGTTTCCCGATCACGTCGCGCTGATCGAGGAAGCCGATGCCGAGCATCCCTTCCGGCTGGCGACATCGCCAGCGCGCAATTTCCTCAATTCCAGCTTCACCGAAACCCGCACCTCGCTGCAAAAGGAAGGCAGGCCGGAGGTGATGATCAATCCCCGCGACGCGGCCGCGGCTGAAATCGCCAGCGGCGATATCGTCACGCTCGGCAATCCGCGCGGCAGCCTGCGCATTCATGCGCGGGTATCGGATGCGGTCAAGCCCGGCGTGCTGGTGGCCGAGGGCGTCTGGCCGAACGGCGCCCATCTCGACGGCGAGGGCATCAACGTGCTGACGGGAGCCGATCAGGTCGCCCCCTATGGCGGGGCCGCCGTGCACGACAACCGGGTGTGGATGCGTAAGGAAGGAAAAACATGAGCAAGTTCGAAAATGTGAAGGTCGACATTCTCAAGGATGAGACGCTGTCGAAAAGCGACTGGTATCAACTGCGCTACATCACTTTCGATTACACTGGCTCGGCCGGCCGGACAGTGACGTTGAAGCGCGAGGTATACGACCGTGGCAACGGCGCGACCATTCTGCTTTTCGATCCGAAGCGGGAGATGGTCATCCTCGTGCGGCAGTTTCGTATTCCTCCTTATCTGATCGGTCATAGCGGCTGGCTGATCGAAGCGCCTGCCGGGTTGCTCGAAGGGGAACATCCGGAAGAAGTCATCCGCCGCGAGGTGATGGAGGAAACCGGCTATGCCGTGCATGCGGTGCGCCCGATCTTCCGCAGCTTCATGTCGCCGGGCGCGGTGACGGAGATCATCCACTTCTTCGTGGCCCTGATCGATTCCACTGAGCGCACCGGCGCTGGCGGCGGGCTGGCCGATGAGCATGAGGATATCGAGGTCATGGAGATCGGCCTCGACGCCGCGATGGCGATGATCGAAAGCGGCGATATCTGCGACGCCAAGACGATCATGCTGCTGCAATGGGCGGCCCTCAACCGCGGGCAGTTGAAGGCTGAGGGCGGCTGACGCCGCCCGGCCGTTTTCAGAACGAGGCGCGGATGCCGGTGCCGATATATCCGGCGGAAAAGCTGCCGCCCGCGCTATCGCGGACAAGCTCGCTCTCGCCGGTGCCCATATCGAGGGCGCGGGTGTCGCCGCGGCGGAATTTCGTCGCCTCGAAGGAGCCGTCGAGATAGAGCGCGACCGAGGGCGTCACCTGATATTCGACGCTGGCCCTGACGCCCGCCATTGGCGACACGGCGAAGCTCTCGTTGAAGCGCAGGTCGCGCAGCACATGATTGTCGACGTCGCGGGCCTTGACCACCGCGCCCGCTTCCACCGCGCCCTTGAAGCGCCAGCGGTCGATGGTCTTCTCGCCGCCAAGCGTGGTGTAGATGACCGGAATTTTCTGCCGGTAGTCGATGACCTTTTCGCCATCGCCGAAATTGCCGACGGTATCGCGGAAGCCATCGACGCTGTAGATGAAGGAGCCGCCCGACGCCGTCCATTTCACATCGGTATAGCGCCCGCCGACGCCGATGGACACCTGCTGCGACGGGTCGCCATAGAGCAGCCGGTTCACCTCGGCGCTGCCGGTGAAATAATGGTCGAGGCTGGTATCGTCATGCAGCGAGCGGTCGCTCCATGAGTCCGGGCCGCTGTCGCCATAGGGCGGAACCCAGTCGTAATCGGTCATGTGGTTGTTGCCGCTGAAGCCGGTCTTGCCGTCGAGCCGCACCGACCAGCCGGAGCCGAGATCGGCATCCACCGTCGCATGGATCACCCGCGTCGTCTTCGAGCGCCATTCCAGTTCGCTGAGCCGGTGTCCGCCATCGTAAACGGTCTCGTCGGCGCGCAGGTTCGCCAGACCGAAGCCGATGGACGCCGAAACGTCGCGATCGCCCGCAAGCGCTGGCGCCGAACTCAGGCCAAGCAGCAAGGCCGCCATCTTGAAACAGGGTTTGGGACAAATCATCGGTGGCTCCGGTCGAGTGAATTTCCTCGTCTGTAAGTCAACCGCAACCGCAACCGCAAACACCAATATTGGTGGTAATTTTGATCGCTTCGGGTCTTACCGGTCGGGGGCGCGAATGCCTTGCGCCTCGTGCGCGGCGTCCGCGTCCGTAAAGACGGTGCGGCCATCGGACATCGCCACGCGCTCCTGCGCCAGAAGCCGCAGCGCCAGCGGATAGGCGCGATGCTCGACGGTCAGCACGCGGGCGGCGAGCGTATCGGCCGTATCGTCAGGCTCGACCGGCACCTTGGCCTGCACGATGACGGGGCCTTCGTCCATGCCTTCGGTGACGAAATGCACGGTGCAGCCCGCCTGCCGGTGGCCTGCCTCGATGGCACGCTGATGGGTGTGGAGGCCCGGAAAATGCGGCAGCAGGGAAGGGTGGATGTTCAGCATCCGGCCCTCATAGGGGCGGATGAAATCGGCGCTGACGAGGCGCATGTAACCGGCAAGGCAGATGATGTCGGGACGGATTTCTTCCAGCTTTGCCAGGATCGCCGCTTCGTGCTCCGCCTTGGAGCCATAGGCGCGGCGTTCGAAGGCAAAGCCCGCAATGCCGAGCGCCTGCGCCTTCGCAAGCCCGCCCGCATCCGCCTTGTCGGAGAAGACGGCGACGATTTCCGCCGGAAAATCCGCCGCCTCGCAGGCCTTGGCCAGCGCCAGCATGTTGGAGCCGCCGCCGGAAATGAAGACCGCGACGCGCTTGCGGGAGGAACTCATAGAGCAAGCGTGCCCTTGTAGACGGTGCCAGCCTCGCCTTCCGCACGGGAAACCATGCGGCCGAGCGTGACGACCTTCTCGCCTTCCGCCGCCAGCGCCTCACGCACGGCATCGGCGTCCTGCGCCGCGACGACCGCGATCATGCCGATGCCGCAATTGAAGGTGCGCAGCATTTCCCTGGCCTCGACGCCGCCGGTCTTCGCAAGCCACGAGAAGACGGCGGGAACGGCAAAGGCGGAGAGATCGATTTCGGCGGCGAGATGCTTCGGCAGCACGCGCGGAATATTTTCCGGAAAACCGCCGCCGGTGATATGCGCCAGCGCTTTGATGGCGTTGGTCCTGCGGATGGCGGCGAGCAGCGGCTTCACATAGATGCGGGTCGGCTCCAGCAGCGCTTCGCCCAGCGTCTTGCCATCGGCGAAGGGGGCGGGGGCATCCCAGCCAAGGCCGGAAAGGCCGACGATCTTGCGCACCAGCGAATAGCCGTTGGAATGCACGCCCGACGAAGCGAGGCCGAGAATGACGTCGCCCTCGGACACGTCGCCGGAAGGCAGCAGCTTGCCGCGCTCGGCGGCGCCGACGGCAAACCCGGCGAGATCGTAATCGCCGCCGGAATACATGCCGGGCATTTCGGCGGTCTCGCCGCCGATCAGCGCGCAGCCCGCCTCGCGGCAGCCCGCGGCGATGCCGCCGACGATGGCGGCGCCCTGATCGGGATCGAGCTTGCCGGTGGCGAAATAATCGAGGAACAGCAGCGGCTCGGCGCCCTGCACCACGAGATCGTTGACGCACATGGCGACAAGATCGATACCGACCGTATCGTGCTTGCCCGCGTCGATGGCGATCTTCAGCTTGGTGCCGACGCCGTCGTTTGCAGCGACGAGGATCGGATCGGTAAAGCCCGCCGCCTTGAGGTCGAACAACCCGCCGAAGCCGCCGATTTCACCGTCCGCGCCGGGGCGGCGCGTCGAGCGCACGGCGGGCTTGATCTTCTCGACCAGAAGATTGCCCGCATCGATATCCACACCGGCGTCGCTATAGGTCAGACCGCTCTTGCCCGTTTCGCTCATGAAAGTGACTCCGCTCGCGCTGTTTGCGCCGATTTCGCCATCGGTATCCGTCCGTCGCATTGCATGGCAAGGCCCATTATGCAAGGCGTTGCTGTAGTCTATGCCCGAATTTCACGGGGTTTGTGCGGCAGGCGGCGCCAAGGCTTGACCTTGTTTCGCCGCGCCCCTTATTGGAAATGCATCGCGCCCGTCCCATCTGACATCCTGGGCCATGCGACGACCCGATGAGCGAGCCAAGCGGAAGCGATCATGCCAAGACCTGTCAGTGGAAGCCTTCTCAAGCGCCAGATTTTCTTCTGGCTGGCGTTTCTCGCCGGTTTCATCGCTTTCCTGTATATATTCAGCTCGATCCTGCTGCCGTTTCTGGCGGGCATGGCGATTGCCTATTTCCTCGATCCCGTCGCCGACAGGCTGGAGCGTTTCGGCCTCAGCCGCACCATGGCGACGGTGCTGATCCTGATCGCCTTCATCGTCATCTTCGCGCTGTCGCTGATGCTGGTCATTCCGGTTCTGGCGGGCCAGCTCAGCGATTTCGCCCAGCGCTTGCCCGATTACGTCGAGCAATTGCGCGCCTACCTCACGGATGCGCAGAATTCCGTGCTGCCCGGCTGGATCAAGAGCCAGATCGGCAATCTCAAGAACAATTTCTCCGGCGTGATGTCGGAGGGCGTGGCGTTCCTGACCGGGCTGTTCAGCCAGTTGTGGAATTCCGGCAAGGCGATCGTCGACGTGATCTCGCTGCTGATCGTCACCCCCGTCGTCGCCTTCTATATCCTGCTCGACTGGGACCGGATGATCGCCAAGGTCGACCGCTGGGTGCCGCGCGACTACGTCGGCAGCGTGCGCCAGATCGCCCGCGAGATCGACGAGGCGGTGGCCGGTTTCATTCGCGGGCAGGGCTCGCTCTGCCTCATCCTCGGCATTTACTATGCCGCGGGCCTGTCGCTGGTGGGCCTGAATTTCGGGCTGCTGATCGGGCTGTTCTCGGGCATGATCAGCTTCATTCCCTATGTCGGCTCCATGCTGGGGCTGGTGCTGTCGGTCGGCGTGGCGCTGGTGCAGTTCGGGGCCGATCCCGTCTGGGTCGGGCTGGTGCTGGCGGTGTTCTTCAGCGGCCAGTTCATCGAGGGCAATATTCTCCAGCCGAAACTCGTCGGCCAGAGCGTCGGCCTGCATCCGGTGTGGCTGATGTTCGCGCTGTTCGCCTTCGGCGCGCTGTTCGGCTTCGTCGGCCTGCTGGTGGCCGTGCCCGCGGCGGCGGCGATCGGCGTGCTGGTCCGCTTCGCCATCAACCGCTATCTGGAAAGCGATCTCTATTACGGTGGCGCCGTCGACGCGCCGCTGCTGGAACAGGATACGGCCTCGACGCCGCGCGCGATCGATCAGGCCGAGACAACCCGCATAACCGATCATGACTGAGCGTAAACCCATTACCAGCATCCGCCCCGGCGCCGAGCAACTGCCCCTGCATTTCGGCCATGACGCCTCGAAGAGCCGCGACGACCTGCTGGTCGCCGATCCGCTGGCCGCCGCCGTGTCGCTGATCGACGACTGGCCGCACTGGCCCTCGCCGGTGGTGATTCTGGCAGGCCCGGCAGGCTCGGGAAAATCGCATCTGGCGAGCATCTGGCGGGAATTGAGCAGCGCCGCCGATATCCTGCCGCGCGCGGGCGAGGATGCGGCCCTTGCCGCCTCTCAGGGCCCCGTGATCTTCGAGGATGCCGACCGCGTCGACTTCGACGATGCCGAGCTGTTCCACGTCATCAACAGCGCGCGCCAGCACGGCCACCACCTGCTGATGACCTCGCGGCTGTGGCCGATGTCCTGGGGGGTGACGCTGCCGGATCTGAAATCCCGCCTCAAGGCGGCGACGACGGTGGAAATCGGCGAGCCGGACGAGGAGTTTCTGGCGCAGGTCATCGTCAAGCTTTTCGCCGACCGCCAGCTTTACATCGATGACCGGCTGGTCGCCTATATCGTGCAGCGCATGGAGCGCTCCATGGCGGCGGCGCAGACGATCGTGGAGCGGCTGGACCGGCTGGCGCTGGCGCGGGGCACCCGCATCACCCGCCCGCTGGCGGCCGAAGTTCTGGAGACCCTGGGAAATACCGGGACGGACGATTGACTGTCATAGAACTGTCGTCAATCTGCTATACCGCGATGCAGGATTCAATAAGAGGCGACGAGGATCATGGATTCCGGGCTTACGACGACGAAGACGGTCACTGGCGCGGCGGTTTCCCCGCAGGCCTGCGACAACGAAATTCTCACCAGCCCCTCGCGCTTCATCAATCGCGAATTTTCCTGGCTGCAATTCAACCGGCGCGTCCTCGAGGAAACGCTGAACAACGCCCATCCGCTGCTGGAGCGCGTGCGGTTCCTGTCGATCTCGGCGGCCAATCTCGACGAGTTCTTCATGGTGCGCGTCGCCGGTCTCGAAGGGCAGGTGCGGCAGGGCATCAACATGCGCAGCCCCGACGGCAAGACGCCGGGCGAGCAGATGGAGGAGATCCTCAAGGAGATCGACAATCTGCAAATGGAGCAGCAGGCGTCGCTGGCCGTGTTGCAGCAATATCTCGCCAAGGAAGATATTCTCATCGTCCGCCCCGCCGCGCTTTCCGAAGACGACCGCGAATGGCTGACGGGCGAGTTCGAGCAGTCGATCTTTCCGGTGCTGACGCCGCTGTCCATCGATCCGGCGCATCCGTTCCCCTTCATTCCCAATCTCGGCTTTTCCATGGGCCTGCAACTGGTCAGCAAGAGCGACCGCGAGCCGATGACGGCGCTGCTGCGCCTGCCAACCGCGCTTGCCCGCTTCGTGCGCCTGCCCGATCTCGGCCCGATGATTCGCTACATCACGCTGGAGGATGTGGTCGGCATGTTCATCCACCGGCTGTATCCGGGCTATGAGGTGAAGGGCTACGGCACCTTCCGCCTGATCCGCGACAGCGATATCGAGGTGGAGGAAGAGGCCGAGGATCTGGTCCGCTATTTCGAGACGGCGCTGAAGCGCCGCCGCCGCGGCTCGGTGATCCGCATCGAGACCGATTCGGAAATGCCCGCCTCGCTGCGTCAGTTCGTGGTGCAGGAGCTGGCGGTGCCGGAAAACCGCGTCGCCGTGCTGCCCGGCCTGCTGGCGCTCAACACGCTGGCGGAAATCACCAAGGCCCCGCGTGACGACCTGCGTTTCGCCCCCTACAACGCCCGCTTCCCCGAGCGGGTGCGCGAGCATATGGGCGATTGCCTCGCCGCCATCCGCGAGAAGGACATGGTGGTGCATCACCCCTATGAATCCTTCGACGTGGTGGTGCAGTTCCTCCTGCAAGCGGCGCGCGACCCCGACGTGCTGGCGATCAAGCAGACGCTCTACCGCACCTCCAACGACAGCCCCATCGTGCGTGCCCTGATCGACGCCGCCGAGGCGGGTAAGTCGGTGACGGCGCTGGTGGAGCTGAAGGCCCGCTTCGACGAGGAAGCCAATATCCGCTGGGCCCGCGATCTGGAGCGCGCCGGCGTGCAGGTGGTGTTCGGCTTCATCGAATTGAAGACGCATGCCAAGATGTCTATGGTGGTGCGCCGCGAGGACGGGCGGTTGCGCACCTATTGCCACCTCGGCACCGGCAACTACCATCCGGTGACGGCGAAGATCTACACCGACCTGTCCTTCTTCACCTGCAACCCGAAGATCGCGCATGACATGGCGAACATCTTCAACTTCATCACCGGCTATGGCGAGCCGGAGGCGGGAATGAAGCTCGCCGTGTCGCCTTATACGCTGCGCAAGCGCATCCTCACCCATATCGAGGAGGAGATCCAGCACGCCCGCAACGGCGCGCCCGCCGCGATCTGGATGAAGATGAACTCGCTGGTCGATCCCGAGATCATCGACGCGCTCTATGCCGCCAGCAATGCGGGCGTCGAGATCGAGCTTGTGGTGCGCGGCATCTGCTGCCTGCGCCCGCAGGTGCCGGGGCTTTCGGAAAACATCCGCGTCAAATCCATCGTCGGGCGTTTCCTCGAACACAGCCGCATCTTCTGTTTCGGCAATGGCCATGGCCTGCCCTCGGAGCGGGCGCTGGTCTATATCGGTTCCGCCGACATGATGCCGCGCAACCTCGACCGCCGCGTCGAAACGCTGGTGCCGCTCGTCAATCCCACGGTGCATGCGCAGGTTCTCTCGCAGATCATGCTGGGCAACCTGATCGACAACCAGCAGAGCTATGAAATCCTGCCCGACGGCACTTCGCGGCGCATGGAAGTGCGCAAGGGCGAGGAGCCCTTCAACGCGCAGCATTATTTCATGACCAATCCCAGCCTGTCCGGCCGTGGCGAGGCGCTGAACTCCAGCGCGCCAAAACTGATCGCGGGCTGGGTTTCCGGCAAGAAGAGATAAGCGTACCGCATGGTAGAATCGGAAGCCCAGGGGCGTCTGCCCGGCATCGCGCCCATTTCCGTCATCGATATCGGTTCGAACTCGGTCCGTCTGGTCGTTTATGAAGGCCTGTCGCGCGCGCCCGCCATTCTGTTCAACGAGAAGGTTCTGTGCGGGCTGGGGCGCGGCATCGCGCTGACCGGGCGCATGGAGGAAAAGGCGGTGGCGCGGGCGCTCGCCGCCCTGCACCGGTTCCGGGCGCTGTCGGAGCAGGCGCGGGCCCGCTCCCTGCATGTGCTGGCGACGGCGGCGGCCCGCGAATCCGAAAACGGGCCGGATTTCATCCGCAGGGCCGAGGAGATTCTCGGCAAGCCCGTGCGGGTTCTGACCGGCGAGGAGGAGGCGATGTTCTCCGCGCTCGGCATCGTCAGCGGCTTTTACGATCCCGACGGCATTACCGGCGATCTCGGCGGCGGCTCGCTGGAGTTGATCGGCATCAGCGGCAAGACGCCGGGGCAGGGCGTCACCCTGCCGCTCGGCGGCCTGCGGCTGTCCGAATATGCCGGAAACTCGCTGGACAAGGCCCGCGCCTATGCCCGCAGGCATGTGCGTTCGGCGCCGTTCCTGAAGGAAGGCGAAGGCCGCACCTTCCATGCCGTCGGCGGCACCTGGCGCGCCATGGCGCGGGTGCATATGGAAATGCTCGGCTATCCCCTGCACATGCTGCAAGGCTATGAGGTGTCAGCCGGTGAAATACTGCGCTTCCTCTCCGACATCGCGCAGTCGAAGGACAGCAAGAATCCCGCCTATGGCGTAATCTCGAAAAGCCGCCGGGCGCTGCTGCCGTTCGGGGCGATCGCCATGCGCGAGGTGCTGGAGGTGATGAAGCCCGCCAAGGTCAGCTTTTCCGCGCAAGGGGTGCGCGAGGGCTATCTCTATTCGCTGCTGGAGCCGCAGGAACAGGCCGCCGATCCGCTGCTGACGGCGGCGAACGAACTTGCCATCCTGCGCGCCCGCTCGCCCGAGCATGCCCGTGAACTGGCGGAATGGTCCGGGCGGATGATGCCCTTCTTCGGCATCGAGGAAACGGTGGAGGAAAGCCGCTACCGGCAGGCCGCCTGCCTGCTTGCCGATATAAGCTGGCGCGCGCATCCGGATTATCGCGGCTTGCAGGCGCTGAACCTGATCGCCCATTCCTCCTTCACCGGAATCACCCATGCGGGCCGCGCCTATCTGGCGCTGACGAATTACTACCGCTTCGAAGGCTTGCAGGACAATGGCGCCACCGGCCAGCTCGGCGCCATCGCCACGCCGCATTTCGTCGAGCGGGCCAAGCTCTTGGGCGCGCTGCTGCGGGTCGTCTACCTGTTTTCCGCCTCGATGCCGGGCGTGGTGCCGGATCTCACCTTCCGCCGCTCGGACAAGCCCGATCTCGACCTCGAATTCGTCGTGCCGCATCCCTATCACGACCTCGAGGGCGAGCGGCTGAACGGCCGCTTGCAGCAGCTTGCCAAGCTGACCGGCAAGCGCCTCGCCTTCGTGTTCGAATAGATCAGGCGGCGGGCTTGGAGAAGGGAACGACCGTGCCGGTGGCGCGCCGCCGGTCCGACAGCGCCAGCACGCCGAGCGGCTGGCCGCGCCCGCGTATCGCGTGATCGCCGAGAAATTCCATCTCGACATGCTCCGGCATGGTCAGCCGGTTCGCCAGCTCCTGCGAGATCAGCACCGGCCGCTCCAGGCTGCGGCACAGGCTTTCCAGCCGCGCCGTCGTGTTCACGGTATCGCCGAAATAGGCGATCTTGTGGTGATCGACGCCGATTTCGGCGGTGACGATCTCGCCGCCATGCAGGGCGGCGCGCAGGCGCGGCGTCTGCCCGAAGGCGCCGATCCACAGGGCCGAGCGCGCCTCGATTTCCGCCATGATATCGAAGACGCAGCGCACGCAGCGCGCATGGTCGACGCCGCGCTCCAGCGGCCAGGTGACGATCACGGCGTCGCCGATATAATCGTCGATGGCGCCGCGATGCCTGCGCACCGGCCCGGCCAGCACCTTGAACAGCGTGCCGAGAAACTGCTGCGTGCGCAGGTCGCCATGCTGGGCGGCGAAGGCGGTGGAGCCGACGAGATCGATGAACAGGAAGACGCGCTCCTCCTGCACCGGCTTGCGGTACCGCCCGGTCAGCAGGCTGGTGAAGATATCGCGCCCGAGAAGCTCGCGCACCCGCAGCACGAAATTGATCGCGCCCGCGACCGCGAAGCTGTAGATCACCACTTCCCACGGCAGGATCAGCGTATTGCGCCACGGCTCATGAATGAGGCCGATGCTTTTCAGCAGCGCGCCTGCGGCGGCGAAACCGGCGAAGATGGTGAGGTAATAGACGGCGATCGAGGTGGCGAAATAGGCGGGCGTCGACAGCGAATGCAGCCAGTCGGAAAAGCGCGGCAGGATCATCCGCTGTTCCAGCGCAATCAGCGGCAGGCAGATGAACAGCGCGAAGATCGCCCCGATGAAGGGGCGCTCGCCATAGACGGCAAGGCTGTAAAGCACGCCGCTCAGCGCCACGACGCCGAGCAGCAGGCTCCATTGCGCCACCCTTGTCCAAACGGTCATCCGGTCATCCTCTTGCTGATTTCCGGCAAAGAGTGAAAGCCAAAACCGGCGGAGTTGCGGCGCGCCGCATGCCGGAGCGCGCCAGCGACGCGGCATGCATCATGGCCGTGAAAACCAATGGCTTGTCACCCCGTTGCGGACGATGGCGGCGAACGCCCGCCTTACAGCGAAACCGTCTCGACCCGCTTGCCGACGAAGCGCAGCGCCACGTCGCCACGGATCAGCGCCAGCGCCGTATCGCCGAACAGCTCGCGCCGCCAGCCGGAGAGCGCGGCGACCTCGGCCTTCTCGCCCGCCATGGCGATCTTTTCGAGATCGTCGGTATTGGCGAGAATCTTGGCGGCGACGCCGTGCTTCTCCGCCGTCAGCTTCAACAGCACTTTCAGAAGCTCGGTCGCGGCCGCCACGCCTTCCGGCACCGGCGCATGGCGGGGAATGGCGGGCAGTTCCGATTTCGGCAGCGCCAGCGCCGCATTGACCGCTTCCAGAACCGCAGCGCCATTGGCGGAGCGCTCCCAGCCTTTCGGCACGGTGCGCAGGCGCGACATCGCTTCGGCGTCACGCGGCTGCTGCTGGGCGATTTCGTAGATCGTGTCATCCTTGACGATTCGTGAGCGCGGCACGTTGCGGGCGCGCGCCTCGCGCTCGCGCCATGCGGCGATGAGTTTCAGCACCGCCAGCTCCTGCGGCTTCTTGAGGCGCATCTTCAGCCGCTGCCAGGCGTCGTCGGGATGCAGGTCGTAGGTCTCGGGCGCTTCGAGAATATTCATCTCGTCGCGCAGCCACGAGGTGCGGCCCTCGCGTTCGAGCTGCGCCTTCAGCGCCAGATAGACATCGCGCAGATGGGTGACGTCGGCCAGCGCGTAATCGAGCTGCTTGTCGGTGAGGGGGCGGCGGCTCCAGTCGGTGAAGCGCGAGGACTTGTCGATCTGCACGCCCTTCACCCGCTGCACGAGCTGGTCGTAGGAAACCGAATCCCCGAAGCCGCAGACCATCGCCGCGACCTGCGTATCGAAGATCGGATGCGGCACCAGCCCGCCGAGATGATGCACGATCTCGATATCCTGCCGGGCGGCATGGAACACCTTCAGCACGGCGGGATTGGCCATCAGCTCGAAGAAGGGGGCGAGATCGAGGCCCTTGGCCAGCGGATCGACCAGAACTTCCAGCGCCGGGCTGGCCATCTGGATCAGGCACAACTCGGGCCAGAACGTCGTCTCGCGCAGGAATTCGGTGTCGATGGTGATGAATTCGGAGGTGGCGAGTTCGGCGCAGGCGGCCCGGAGGTCTGATGTGGTGACGATCATCTCGGTTTTTTCGTTGGGGAAGACAGAAAGGTTAACGATGGTCTTTCCTTCGTCCCCCCGAACCGGGATGTCAATATGAAAGGGGTCAGATGACCCGCAGATATCCCGCCATTCCGGTCTTCTGATGCTCGATGATGTGGCAATGAAACACCCAGTCGCCGGGATTGTCGGCCACCAGCGCCAGCTTCACCTTCTCGTCCGGCTGCATGAGGTAGGTGTCGGAGACGAAGGGCTGCACGCTGCGGGTGGAGGAGGAGACGACCTTGAAGCTCAGCCCGTGCAGGTGGATCGGGTGGTTGTGCGGCGTCGGGTTGGCGATGTCGAGGATGTAGCTTTTGCCGAGCTTCATCTCGGCGAGCGGCGCGGTCGGGTCGGGCGCGTCGCCCGACCACGGCGTCTTGTTGATCGCCCAGAAGGAATAGCCGATCGAGCCGCACAGGCTGCTGCTCGATACATTCTCCGCCGTGGCGCTGAGGACGAGCGGAATCACCGTTGCGGAGGTGAGGTCGGGTTCGGCGACCGGATTGGCGGGAAGCGCGGCGAGATCGCCGAAGTGGCGTTTCAGGCTTTGCCCGGTGGCGCGGAAGCTTGCGACGGGTTTTGGCGTCGAGCCGCGAATATCCATCAGCCGCGCCACCGCGCCTTCCGAATCCGGCATGCGCAGCGCCAGATCGAGCCGCTGGCCGGGGCCGATCATCAGCGTATCCAGCGCGAAACGCTGCGGCACCGGATTGCCGTCGATGGCGATCGCCTGCGCCTCGGCGCCCTCAAGCTGGAAATTGAAGATGCGGGTCACGTCGGTCGCGGCGATGCGCAGGCGTGTCAACCCGCCCGCGGGCGCGTCATATTGCGGCTCGCGCTGCCAGTTGGCGGTGCGCAGCGTGCCGTAGGTGCCGCTCTTGGCGGCGTCGCGCGGCTTGAACTGCTCGATGAACTGCCCGCCGCCGCCCAGCCGCCAGTCGCGCAGGTTGAGGACGATTTCGGCGTCGAACACCGGGTCGCCGGGGTTCTCGACAATGAGAAGCCCGGTCATGCCGCGCCCCATCTGCGTCAGCGTGTTGCAATGCGGGTGATACCAGAAGGTGCCCGCATCCGGCGGCGTGAAACGGTAGTCGAAACCGTCGCCCGTGTAGATATAGGGCTGCGTCAGGAAGGGCACGCCGTCCATGGCGTTGGGCACGCGGATGCCGTGCCAGTGGATCGTCGTCGGCTCGTCGAGACTGTTTTGCAGGCGCGCGGCGAAGGGCTGGCCCTGACGGGCGCGCAGCACCGGCGGCATGCCATCGGCG
>JBDHTA010000003.1:0-60601 GCA_039808465.1 Rhizobiaceae bacterium
CAGCACCCTGTCGCTCATATGCTCGACCACCGAAAGGTCGTGGCTGATCATCAGGTAGGAGAGGCCGCGCTTTTCCTGCAAATCGAGCAGCAGGTTGATGATCTGCGCCCGGATCGACACGTCGAGCGCCGAGACCGGCTCGTCCAGCACCACGATCTCCGGTTCGAGGATGAGGGCGCGGGCAATGCCGATGCGCTGGCGCTGGCCGCCGGAAAACTCGTGCGGATAGCGGTTCGCCTGCTCCGGCGTCAACCCGACATCGCGCATGATGGCTTCGATGCGGTCGGCAATTTCCGAGGCCGCAGTGACGCCGTGCAGCTTCAGCGGCGCGGACAGCGAAGTGCGCACCGACTGGCGCGGATTGAGCGAGGCGTAAGGATCCTGAAACACCATCTGCACCGCCTTGGCGCGCTGCATGCGCCCCGGCGCGTTCGCGCCCGCAAGCGGCTGGCCGCGATAGCGGATCTCGCCCTCGGTCGGTTCCTGGAGCCCGAGGATCGACAGCGCCGTGGTGGATTTGCCGCAGCCGGATTCGCCGACGATCGACAGGCATTCGCCCTTGGCCAGCTCGAAGCTGATGCCGTTGACGGCGTAGAGCGTGCGCTTGCCCGTGCCGAGCAGCCCGCCGCCGGAAATCGGAAAGCGCACATGCAGGTCGTCCACCCGCAGCAGGGGTTCGGTCATGGCTGGCTCCCCTCAGTGGCGCGCGGCGCGATGAAGCGCGTCTCAGTCAATTTCGAGCGGTCGGCGATGATGCTGTCGATATCGACCAGCCTTTGCCGTCCATGCTCGCTGCGGCTGCCCAGACGCGGCAGCGCGCCGAGCAGGCCGCGGGTATATTCATGGCGCGGATCGGTAAACAGCGCCTTCGTCTCGTTCTCTTCGACCAGGCAGCCGGAATACATCACGCCGACCCGCTGGCACACACTGGCGATGACGCCGAGATCGTGGCTGATGAACAGCACGGCGGTGCCGCGCGCCGCGCAGAGTTCCTTGATCAGCCGCAGCACCTCCGCCTGCACGGTGACGTCGAGCGCCGTCGTCGGCTCGTCGGCGATCAGCAGATCGGGGTTGCAGGCAAGCGCCATGGCGATCATCACGCGCTGGCGAAGGCCGCCGGACATCTGGTGCGGATAGTTTTTGGCGCGGCGGTCGGGGTTCGGCACGCGCACATTGGCAAGCGCGTCCACCGCCAGCTTTTCCGCCTCGCCCCAGCTTTTACCCTGATGCAGCACGAACATTTCGGCGATCTGGCGTCCGACCGTCGCCAGCGGATTGAGCGCCGTCATCGGCTCCTGAAAGATCATGGCGATGCGGTTGCCGCGCAACCGGCGCATCTCGCGCTTCGGCAGGGCCAGCAGGTTCTGGCCCTTGAACAGAATTTCGCCGCCCGTCACCTTCAGCGGCTTTTTCAGCAGGCCCATGGTGGCAAGCGAGGTGACCGATTTGCCCGAGCCGGATTCGCCCACCAGCCCATAGGCTTCGCCGGGCATGATCTGGAAGGAGACGCCCTTGAGGATCGGATGGAAATCGCGGCCGAGGGGAACACCGAGGGTGAGGTCTTTGACGTGCAGCAGGGGAGCGGTCATATCTTGCGCGTCCTCATATGCGGGTCGAGACTGTCGCGCAGGCCGTCGCCGAGAAGGTTGAAGCCGAGCACCGACAGGAAGATGGCAAGGCCGGGGAACAGCGCCACCCAGGGCGCGAGCTGGATGAGCTGGCGCGCATCCGTCAGCATCGAGCCCCAGCTCGGGAACGGCGGCTGGATGCCGAGGCCGAGGAAGGACAGCGCCGCTTCCGACAGCACCGCCGTCCCCATGCCGAGCGTCGCCATCACGAGGATCGGCCCCATCATGTTCGGCAGGATCTGGGTGAACATGATGCGCAGGTCGCCGTAACCCAGCGTCTGCGCCGCCTGCACATAGCCTTGCGATTTCAGCGACAGCGTCGAGGAGCGGGCGATGCGGCAGGTCCAGCTCCAGTTGGTGAGCCCGAGCGCGATCAAGAGCGACGGCAGGCCCGGCCCCAGCACCGCCATGACGGCCAGTGCGAAGATCAGCGAGGGAATGGCGAGCATGACATTGGTGAGGCCGTTGACGAGATCGTCCCACCAGCCGCCCCAGTAACCGGCGGTCATGCCGAGTGTCACGCCGATGATCGAATTGATGACCTGCGAGACGATGCCGACCGTCAGCGAAATCTGCGCGCCGTAGAGAATGCGGGTATAGACGTCGCGCCCCTGCCCGTCGGTGCCGAACCAGAAGGTCGCATCCGGCGGCATTTCGGAATTCATCAGGTCGGCGTCGAGCACCGGATCGAAGGGCGCGATCCACGGGGCAAGCACGCCCGCGAGGATCACCAGAACGGTGAGGAAAGCCCCCAGCCAGAAATTGAAACCGAGACGCATGCCCGTCACCCCTGCTTGATGCGCGGATCGATCGCGGCATAGATCAGATCGACGGCGGTGTTGATGACGAGGAACCACAGCACGATGACGAGGATCGTGCCCTGCACCACGGGAATGTCGCGGATGGCGACGCTATCGACCAGCAGCGAGCCGATGCCCGGCCATGCGAACAGCTTCTCGATGACCACCGCCTGCCCGATCAGCGAGCCGAATTGCAGGCCGATGGTGGTGACGATCAGCACCAGCGCGTTGCGCGCCACATGCCAGCGCACCACTTTTGCCTCGCTCATGCCCTTGGAATGGGCGGTGCGGATGAAATCGGCGTTGAGCACGTCGAGCACCCCCGCCCGCGTCGTTCGCGCCAGAAGCGCCAAGGGCGTCACCCCGAGCGTGACGGCGGGCAGGATGAGATTGCGGAACGAGCCGTCGCCATAGCCGAAGCTCGGCAGCCAGTTCAGTTGCAGCGCAAACAGATACATCAACAGCAGACCGAGCCAGAATTGCGGCAGCGACAGGCCCGAGACCGCCCCCACCATCGTCACCGTATCGAGCACGGAGCCCGGCCTGAGTGCGGCCAGAAAGCCGAGCGGCACGCCGATGACGATGGCGAACACCATCGCCGCCACAGCAAGCTGCAACGACGCCCCCATGCGGTCGGCGATCAGGTCGATCACCGGCTGGCGGGTGCGGAAACTGGTGCCGAGATCGAAATGGGCGAGATCGGTGACATAGGTGACGAAGCGTTCCATCAGCGGCTTGTCGAGGCCGAGTTCGGCGGTCAGCCGGGCGATCATCTGCGGATCGGCGGCGCGCTTGCCATCGGCGAACAGGCTGGCGGCGAAGCTGCCGGGCACCACGGAGAAGATCACGAAGATCAGCAGCGCGACGACGATCACGGTAGGGATGATCTGGAAAATGCGGCGCAGGGTGAAACGAAGCATGAGCGGTTCCGTTCTGGCTGCCCGGTCCGGGCGTGTCCATCGATGCGAAGCGGGCCTGCCCTTCCAGCCGGGTGTTGCCGATGGAAGACCCCCTCTGCCTGCCGGCATCTCCCCCACAAGGGGGGAGAAAGCGAACCGCATGCTTTTCCTTTGATTTTGAAACGCAAAGCGGGCCGCAGGCTCAGCCCCTCCCCCTTGTGGGGAGGGGTTGGGGAGGGGACTCCGGGACGCGGGCGATAGCCCTGCCCCTTAGCCCCCTCAAGCCTTACTTGCGCGCATCCGGCGCGGTGTCGTCGATCCAGATTTCGTCATAGGGCTGGACCGCCAGTTCGTTGGCATTCGGCACGAGGCCGTGCACCCAAGGCTGGTAGGCCATGACCGCCTTGTTGTAGTTGAAGAACCAGACCGGCGCGTCGTCCTGCACGATGTTGTTGGCCTGGCGCAGCAGGTCGGTCTGCTTGGCCGGGTCGCGCTCCTGCTGGGCGGCTTCATACAGCTTGTCGAAGTCGGGGCTGGAATAGCTGGTATAATTGCAGGCCGATTGCTGCGTCTTGGAATAGTAGCAGCGCAACGCGTTCAGCGGATCGGGGCCGGAGAGGTTCGACCAGATGAAGGCCTGGAAGTTGTTGGTCGTCACCGCGTCGCCCAGTGCCGAGCTTTCCACCGGCTTCGGCTTCACCTCGATGCCGACCTTCTTCAGCATCGGCAGGATGGCTTCGACGATCGGCACGCCCCAGCTTTCGTTCGGGCTGGCGGTCACCTCGAAGGAGAAGCCGTTTTCATAACCGGCTTCCTTGAGAAGTTCCTTGGCCTTGTCCGGATCGAAGGCGTAAGGGGCCTTGTCCTTGTCGTAGGCGGGCGAGGAGATCGGCAGCCAGCCGGAAGCCGGATAGGCCTTGTTCTTGACGAGACGCTCGATGATCAGCGGCGCGTTGATGGCGTGGTTGATCGCCTGGCGCACGCGCTTGTCCTTGAACGGCTCGAAGGCCGGGTTGAAGCCGATGTTGCGGGTATAGACTTCCGCCACTTCCAGCAGGTGATCCTTGAGGCCTTCCTCGCCCTGATAGGCCTGATACTGCGTCGGGCCCAGAATCGAAACGTCGATTTCCTTGTTGCGGAAGGCGACGTCGCGGGCGGCGTCCTCGGCCATCAGCACGACATTGATGCGGTCGAGATAGGGCTTGCCCTCCTCGTAATACTTGTCGAACTTCTCGACCACCACCTGCGATCCCGGCACATGCTCCTTGAACACGAAGGCGCCGAGGCCGACCGGCTGCTTGCCGAAGCTGGATTCGTCTTCCACGTTCGACGGATAGATGACCGTCGTGTTCTGCATCAGCGGGAAGCCGGGATTGATCGGGCCGGTATAGGTGATTTCCAGCGTGTTGTCGTCGATCTTCTTCAGGCCGGAGATTTCCTCGGCCTTGCCCGCGATAAAATCGTCCGCGCCCTTGATGTTGGCGATGAAGCTTGCGCCCGGGAAGGCGTTCTTCGGATTGGCGATGCGCTTGTAGCTGTAGATGAAGTCGTCAGCCGTCAGCGGCTTGCCGTTGTGGAACACGGCGTTCTTGCGCAGGTGATAGGTGTGGGTGGTGCCGTCTTCCGACACATCCTCGGAGTCGGCCAGTTCCAGCACCGGCTTGTTCTGGATCGAATCCCAGCTATACAGCGCCCGGTGAATGGCCTGCGTGATGAATTCTTCCTGCGTGTTGGGGCTGGCCTGCACGTCGAGCGTGGCGAAGCTGGAGCCATAGGGCGCGGTGAAGACCAGCGTCCCGCCGTGGCGCTCGCCCTCGGCCAGCGCGATGGAGGACACCCCGAGGCTGAGGATGGCGGCCAGTGTCAATCTTTTCAGCATGCTGTTCTCCCTTTTGCGCCGGTTCCGGCGTCGTTCCGGTTGGTTATGTCAAGGATTAAAGCGCCTTCCCGTTGCACGCAACCGAAAGGCGCTAAAATATCGAAATTCCTCCGCTCAGCGTGCGTCGTGCACGACGCGGCCCGCAAGCAGCGTCATCAGGCAGCGCGTGCCGGAGCGCACCGTTTCCGGCTCCGCCGCCAGCAGGTCGTTGTCGAAGACGGCGATATCGGCCCATTGCCCCGCCACCAGACGCCCCTTCACGGCTTCCGCCTTCTGCGACCAGGCGCCGTATTCGGTGAAGGCCTGAAGCGCCTCCTCGCGGGAAATCGCCTCGCTGGCGTTCATCACCGTGCCCTTGCCGGTCTGGCGGGTGAACATGGCATGCAGGTTCGGGAAGGGATTGGGCGAGCAGACCGGCGAATCCGAGCCGGTGGAGGGCTTCATGCCCATGCGCGCCCAGGTGCCGAGCGGATAGGAAGCGCCGCCGCGCTCCTCGCCGAGAACCGCGATATAGCTGTCGCCGAAATCGTGGATGAAGGCCATCTGCGGCGCGGGCAGGATGCCCGCCGCCCGCATGCGCGCATTCTGCGCGGGCGAGGGATAGCCGCAATGCTCGACGCGGTGGCGCCGGTCGGGGTCCGGATTGGCCGCCAGCGCCTTTTCGTAAGCGGTGATGAGTTGCTCGATCGCCCCGTCGCCGATGGCGTGGCAGGCCATCTGGTAGCCCCGGTCGTGGCAATCCCGGACGATGTCCTCGACCACCTGATCGGGAAGCATCTGCACGCCGAAATTCTCCGGCTCGTCCTTGTAGGGCGCGGTCATCCAGGCGGTGCGCCCGCCCGCCGAGCCGTCGAGGAAGATTTTGACGCCGCCGACGCGCAGCATGTCGTCGCCCGCGCCGGAGATCAGCCCGGCCCGCCAGCAATCCTCGACGATGGACACGCCGGGATCGCCGAGAATGGTCAGCCAGACGCGCACCGGCAGGCGGCCGGAAAGCTTGGCCATCTCGTAAGCCTGAATTTCGGCGAAGCCGGAAATATGGCCGACGGCGGCATCCATGCAGCTGGTGATGCCGAAGGAGAGCAGATGCTGCCCGGCGCGCTCGATGGCGTCGATCAGTTCGTCCGTGGTGGCGGGCGGCATGGCGTCGGTGACGAGATGCTGGGCGTTTTCGGCAAGAAAGCCGTTCAGCCTGCCATCCGTCATGCCGATGACGCCGCCGTCCGGCACGGGCGTCGCCTCGGTAACGCCGCCAAGCGCCAGCGCCTGCGAATTGGCGATGGAAACATGGCCGCAGGCGCGCGTCAGCAGCAGCGGATGATCGGGGGCGATGCGGTCCAGCTCCTCGCGGGTCGGGTGGCGGCCGATATCGAGCTTCACCTGATCGTAGCCGCGGGCGCGGATCCAGTTGCCCTTCGGCGTGACGGCGGCGCGTTCGGCGATCGCCTTGCCCAGCGCTTCGAGGGTGGGCGCGGCGGCAGGCGTGGCGTCGACCCAGCCCATCGCGATGCCGGTCGCGATCAGGTGCAGGTGGTTGTCGATCAGGCCGGGGCTGGCGAAGCGGCCTTCGAGGTCGATGACCTCGGTTGCGGCGCCCTTCAGCGCCAGGATTTCGGCATTGCCGCCGGTGGCGAGCACCTTGCCCTGCCAGACGGCGAGCGCCTCGCAGGCTCCCTCCTCGCGCCCGCGCCAGATGCGGCCATTGTGCAGGATGAGATCGGCTTCAATCGTGGCGGCCATGGTCACTCCGTATCGGATGGGATCGCGCGGAACGGTTCCTCGCCGTTGCCATGGCAACGATAAGCTCCCCTTCCCTCGGCGCACAAGGTGAAAGCTTGGGGTCGGCTTGGCCAATTCGCTTTTGGCAAAAAGCCATGCAAAATCGGCATACTACTTTCGGATGAATGCGTTATGGTCCCTTTTGTGGGATTTGGCTGAGTAGTCGCGGCTGGACGTTCGCCCCTCACCCTAACCCTCTCCCCGCCTGCGGGGAGAGGGGACTTGCCCCACGCATGGCTATTGCTTGAGGAAAACGGAGCGGCATACCCCTTCTCCCCGCAGGCGGGGAGATAGGCAAGCGGCAGCGGGATGAGGGGCAAACCCGCATAGACAACGGCCCGGGGAACGAGCGGAGGAAGACCGGAATGGAAATCAAATGGCTGGAGGATTTCGTCACGCTGGCCGATACTTCCAGCTTCTCGCGGGCGGCCGAATTGCGCAATGTCACGCAGCCCGCCTTCAGCCGCCGCATCAAGCAGCTCGAAGGGTGGCTAGGCGCAACGCTGATCAGCCGCGCCACCATGCCCGCCGAGCTGACGCCCGCCGGGCGCAATTTCCTGCCGGTGGCGCAGGAGGCGATCCGCACCTTCTATGCGGCGCGCGAAGCCCTGCGGCCCTCGCACGAGCCGGGGCTGATCCGCTTCGCGGCCCTGCACACGCTGACCGTCACCTTCTTTCCGCTATGGCTGCGGGCGCTGGAGCAGGCGGGCGGCGGCTTCAGCACCTCGCTGATCCCCGATCGCGGCGGCATCGAGGCCAATCTGGAGGCGCTGGTCGGCGACGAGGCGGATTTCTTCCTCACCTACGCCCATCCGGAAGTGCCCTTCCACCTCGACCGCGCCCGCTTCGAATCGCTGACGGTCGCCCATGACCGGCTGACGCCGCTGGTGGCGGCCGAGGTTTCGATGCCGGGCGGCCCGCAGCCGGGGCGGCATCTGCTGGACAAGGCGGTGGCGCAGCCGCGGCTTGCCGTGCCCTATCTCAGCTACGGCTTCAATTCCTTCTTCGGGGTGGCGCTGTCGCGCCTGCTGCTGCGCCGCCCGCCCTTCCGCCGCCGCATCACCCATGAAAACACCATCAGCGCCGGGCTGATGAACATGGCGCTGACGGGGGCGGGCATCTGCTGGCTGCCGGAAAGCCTCGCCCGCGACGAGGTGGCGGCGGGGCGGCTGGTGCCCGCCTCCGCCGATGCGGAATGGACGCTCGATCTCGAAATCCGCCTCTACCGCCCCACCGGCAGCCGCAACCACAAGGCCGGGGATTTGTGGCGCACCGCCCGCAGGCTGCTGGAGCGGGAAGCCTTCACACCTTGAGCCTCACACCTTGAGAAAGACCAGCGCCCTGAGGATTTCGGCGAAATCCGCATGCGCGAAGGCGATGGCGCGGGGGCCGTGGCGTTTCGCGCCGGGATACCATCCGGCGCGGTAGGCGTCGGTCGGGTTGCTGTATTCGATCACCACCTCGTAACCCCCGGCGCGCTCCGGCAGGGCGGCGGAGAAATCGCCCGAAAGGGCCGCCGCCACGCCGTCGCGGATCAGGCCGCGGGCGCGGGCGGGCGAGATGGAGGTGGTGGCGCGGCCCATGCCTTCCAGCGTCGCGACGGCCGCAAGGCCGGGCACCATCGCCTTCGCCTCCGCGCAGATTTCGGCATCGCCGGACAGGAACACCGACGGCACCCCGTAGCCTGCGGCGCAGAGCGCGTTGACGGTGAATTCCGAGGCGACCTCGCCGTTCAGCAGCAGCCGGGAGATGCGCAGGTTGGAGGTATGCGCCAGCGGATTGGCCTCGCTGCCCGCCTTGGAATGATAGCCGGTATAGATGGCGGCGGCGAACCCGGCATCGAGCCCGAACATCATCGCGTCCGGATGGCCGGACCAGCCGCGCACGATGCGCGCGTAATCCGGCAGGCGGTCGAGGATCAGGTTGCGGCCGCTGTCATGGGCGTCCTTGATGACCACCTCGGTCGCGCCCGCCGCCCGCGCTCCTTCGCAGGCGGCGATCACCTCCGATGTCATCAGCGCCCGGAACTCGGCCCAGTCGGGATGGGCGCGCTCCGTCTCGTCCCAGTGCATGATGCCCGCCGTGCCTTCGATATCGGCGGAAATGAAGACTTTCATCGGTTTTGCTCCAGCCAGTCGGAGAGAGAAGGATAGATGCGGCCATTGCGGCCCGGCGTCGCCGGGGCCATGCACAGCGCGTTCAGCACCGCCTCCTGCGCCGCCTCGGCGGCGGCGCGGAAGGGGATATCGATCAGACTGTCCGACAACCGGCTTTGCGGGGCGAACGCATGGGCGGGATCGTGCTCGACGGGATCGGCGGTGGTGAAGCACAGGCAGATATCGCCGCTGCCATGGCCCCAGAAGGCCCCCAGCCGCGCCAGCCCCGCCGCGCCGCGCCGGGCCACGCGCTGCAACTGCCGGTCCCCCAGCGGCAGATCCGTCGCCATGACGACGATCACCGAGCCGCGCTCGGGAAGGACCGGGGAGCGCGGATCGGGACGGCGGCCATCCGGCAGCACCAGATCGCCCGCCGCGCCGAAATTGGCCAGCACCAGCGCGCCCAGCGTGAATTGCTGCTTGCCGATAGCCATCACCCGCGACGCGGTGCCGATGCCCGCCTTGAAGCCGAAGGCGGTCATGCCCGAGCCCGCGCCCACAGCGCCCTGCTCCACCGGCCCGGATTTCGCCGCCTCAATCGCGGCGGCGGCATCCTCCGGCGTCACGGCCATCGCCTGGATATCGCTGATGCCGCCGTCATTGCATTCCATCACCAGCGCGTTGACGGTGGAGGTTTTGCGCCCGATGGCGGGGTTCTGCGCGATGGCGCGGCGGATCAAAGCTTCGGTACAGGCGGCAACGCCAAAGGTGTTGGTGAGCATGACAGGCGTTTCGATGCTGCCGAGTTCGGCAACCTGCATCAGCCCCGCCGATTTGCCGAAGCCGTTGACCACCTCCACCGCCGCGCGCGGCTTTTGCCGGAAGGGATCGCCCGCATGCGGCAGGATGGCGGTAACGCCGGTGAAAAGCCCCTCGCCCCGGATCGACCGGTGCCCGACGGCAACGCCGGGAACATCGGTGATGGCGTTCAGCGCCCCCGGCGCCAGCCGTCCCTCGGGCATCAGCCCCCATTCCCGCGCTGTCTTCATGGGGTTTCTCCGATGGCCGGTTTCGCCGTGCGGGGCAAACCCTGCTGCGCCACGGCCCTGCCTCTGCGCGAAAACTCCCGGCGGGCAAGGGCGGCCGTCATCGGCGGTAATCCTGCATGGCAATGCCTGCGGCATCCAGATAGAGCGCCTGCAAGCGGCGCGTCAGCGGGCCAGGCGCGCCATCGCCCACCATCCTGCCGGCGATCTTCACCACCGGCAGCACGAAACTCGAAGCCGACGTCTGGAAGGCTTCCGCCGCCGCCTGCGCCTCCCCGGGCGTGAAGGCGCGCTCTTCCAGCCGCAGGCCTTCCGCCGCGCAAAGCCGGGCCAGCGCCCGCTGGGTGCAGCCCGGCAGGGTGGCCTGCGAGGCGGGGCGGGTGACGACCACCCCATCGGCGGTGATGATATGGGCGGTCGCGGAGGCGCCCTCGGTCACCACGCCGTCCTCCACCAGCCAGACATCGTCGAACCCCTTCGCCTTCGCCGCCTGCTTGGCCATGACCTGCGCCAGCAGCATCACCGTCTTGATATCGCGGCGCTGCCAGCGCGGATCGGGGGCGAGATCGACGGCGACGCCATCCGTCTGCGCCCTGGTGCCGATCAGGGTCTTCGCCTGCGTGAAGCCGATCAGCTTCGGGGCGATGCTATCGGAATAAAGGAAATCCCGGTCCGCCTCGCCGCGTGACACCTGAAGATAGACGGTGCCTTCCCGCAGGGCGTTTTTCGCGATCAGCTCCGCCTGAATCTCGCCGATGCGCGCCTGCGCAAACGGCATGGGAATGTTCAGCTCCCCGAGCGAGCGTTCGAGGCGGGCCAGATGCAGATCGTTGTCTATCATCCGCCCGGCGACCACCGCCGTCACCTCGTAAACCGCATCCCCGAACAGGAAGCCGCGATCGAACAGGCCGATCCTCGCCTCCTCCTCGGCCACGAAGCCGTCGTGAACATAGACGATCCTGCCCATTGCGATCCTCATCATTGCTGCAAAGCGTGTCTGGCGCGGACATTGCGGCGGCTTGGACGCCCTGACCAATTCAATTTGCGCAAGGGGTCATGCCGAAACGGCCTGAGACGTTATCTTTCAATCGTTTACGCCAGTCTATCATAGGCGATATCGCGGGCAAGCCAGCAGCCGAGCCTGAAGCCGGCAATGGCGCCCTGCCCGTCGCGGCGGATGGAAAGCGTCCAGTCGCCGGGGGCTGGCGCATCCATGGAGCGGCGGGTGGAGAGCAGCCACAGGTCGGGAGCCACGGCATGCAGGATCTCCGGCCGCCCCCGGCCCAGAAACCCTTCCGCCACCGCATAGGCGCCGCCATCGCGGCATTCGATGACGAGATCGGCCTCCAGCTCCGCCGAGCGGTAGCGCCCGGAAATATCGCCGCCGCCGTCGCCCGCCCGCACGGGCGCCAGCCGCCCGGTAAAATTCTCCTGCGGCCGCCGCATCATCAAGTTTTCGCCATCGCGCCACAGCGTCACGGCGCTGGAGGCGAGCGTGCCCTCCGGCGTTTGCGCCAGCGTTTCCGGCGAGGTGGCGTAGCGCAGGCTCACCGTGTCGCGCCCCGGCTCCAGCCGCGCCAGCAGCCCGGTTTCGCGGCAGAACCACTGCCCTTCCCAATCGCCGCCGATCCGCCTGTGCTGCGGCTGCGGCAGGCCGAGGGCCGCCCGCGCCAGCCGCTGCGTCGCGCCATGGGCATCGCCGTGATGGTTGAACATGACGACGACGGACAGCCGCGCCTGCGCCGAATACATGCGGTAGACGCGAAACCCGCGCAGCGCGCCGCCATGGCCGGTGAAGGCGGTTTCGCCGATGCGGGTGTGTTGCAGGCCGAAGCCGTAGGCGGCGGCATTGCCGTCGCGGAAACGCTGCGGCGTGGCGATGCGCCGGTAGAGGCTGGCCGGGTCGTTGCGCGCCGCGTCGATCCAGCATTCATAGGCGAGCATATCGTCGAGCGAGGCGGAAATACCGGCATCGCCGCGCCAGTGGACGGCGTTCTGCGCGGGCAGGTAGCCGGTGGCGTCATTGCCCTCATAGCCGGTGACGCCGTCCTCGGGGCGGGCAGTGTCTGCCGTCAGCACCGCGCCCGCCATGCCCGCCGGTTGCCAGATGTGGCGAGCGTAGAGCGCTTCCAGCGGCTCGCCCGCCGCCTCCTCCATCAGATCGGCGAGGATGCGGAAATTGCCGTTGCTGTAGGAATAGCTGCTGCCCGGCGCAAAATGCAGGCCGCGCATGCGCGCAAAGACGCCGGAAGCATCCTCGCGGCTGAACACCTGCTCGGCGCGGCCGCCATGCAGCACCGTCAGCGCCCAGTAATCGCGCAGGCCCGACTGGTTGTTGCAGAGATCGCGCACGCCGGGGCGCGGCCCTTCGAGATTGGGAAGACGGGCGGCAAGGCGGGCATCCAGCGCCTCCGGCTCGCCGCAGGCGGCCAGCAGCGCGGCGCAGGTGAACTGCTTGGACACCGAGCAGAGCGGCAGGCGGGTTTTCGCCGTCATCGCCTGCCCGCTTTCCAGGCTGGCGAAGCCCCAGGCGCGGCGCGCAACCACCCTGCCATCGATCGCCACGCCCAGAACGCCGCCCGGCCCGCGAAACCGCGCCGGAAGCGCCTCGATCTCCGCCGCCAGCCTTTCGCTATCGATCCCCGCCATGTTCCGCCTTTCGAAAATCACCGTTTACAAAACCCGCGCCATCTTGCCCGGCGCGGGCTGCTTCGCAATGATTTTCTTGAGGCGTCACCAGCAGGTGAAGCCGCCATCCACCAGCACGGTTTCGCCGGTCATCAGGCTGGCGGCGTCGGAGGCGAGGAACTGCACCACCGAGGCGATCTCATCCGGCTTGCCCATGCGGTGCATCGGCGTGTCGCGCAGCCAGACATCGATCATGCCGTCATTGTCATGGCGGTAGCTGGTCATTTCGGTTTCGATATAGGTCGGCGCCACCGCGTTGATGCGCACGCCGCGATCGGCCCATTCGGCGGCGAGCGACGAGGTGAGCTGATGCACGGCGGCCTTGGAGGCGTTGTAATAGGTCTGCTTCTGCGGCCGGTTGGAAATATAGCCGGACATGGAGCCGATGTTGACGATCGCCCCCTTGCCAGCCTTGAGCATATGGCGGCCGAAGGCGCGGTTCGACCAGAAGACGCCATTGTAATTGACGTCGTTGACGTTCAGCCAATGCTCGTCGGTCACATCCTCCGAGGCGACGCCCGAGCGGGCGATGCCCGCATTGGCGACGAGAATATCGACCTTGCCGTATTGGGCGACGATCTCCGCAGCGCAAGCCTCCACCTCCTGCGGCTTCGTCACGTCCAGCTCACGGATATCCGCCTCGAAGCCGAGTTCGGCAAGCCGCTTTTGCCCCGCCCCGGCGATCTCCAGATCGATATCGGCGATGATGACGCGCGCGCCGAATTCCGCCAGCGCCTGGCAGATGGCAAGCCCGATGCCGCGCCCGCCGCCGGTCACCACCGCCACGCGCCCGTCGAGGCGCAGTTTCTGCGTATACATGAGGTTCCTCCCGAAATTTTGTCTTAGGGAATAAAGGGATGGCGGCCGGGCGAGGGAAAGCGGGTGCGCTTCAGCTCGACCAGCTTTTCGACTTCCTGACTGCTGAATTCATTGGCCCCGCCATAACCGGCGGCGAGATAGACCACCTTGGCGTAGTAATCGAGCGCCTCCATCTTGAACCAGGCCGATTGCAGGTCATGGCCGCAGCTCAGCGCCCCGTGGTTTTCGAGCAGGATGGCGTCGTGCTTTTCGAGATAGGGCGCGATTGCCTTGGCCAGATCCTCCGAGGAGGGCAGCGCATAGGGCGACAGCGGCACTTCGCCGAGGAACATGGTGGATTCCGGCATGATCTGCTGGGTGATCGGCTTGCCGCAGATGGCATGCACCGTGGCATAGAGCGGATGGGCGTGGACGACGGCGCGGGCATCCGGGCGGTTGTCGTAGACGCACAGATGCATGCGGGTCTCGGTGGAGGGCTTCCATTTGCCGCCGTCCACGGAGTTTCCGGCGCGGTCGATGCGGCAGATCATGTCGGGGGTCATGAAGCCCTTGGAAACGCCGGTCGGCGTGCACAGCACGGTATCGTCGTCCAGCAGCACGGAAATATTGCCGTCATTGGCCGCGCCCATGCCCTTCTGCCAGGCGCGGCGGCCGATATCGCAGATGAATTCGCGCAATTGCGGTGTGTCTTGCATGCCTGCCTCCGTTTTCAGCAGGATGTCACAGGCATCCGGCTAAATCAACACAAATCCACATACAACAACATAAATGGTCACACCGCGATTTCCAGCGTCACGCCCGCCTCCCCGATCAGCCGCCGCCACTCGCCCTCCGGCTCGCGCTCGGTGATCAGGGTGGAAACGGCCGAAAGCGGCGCGACGGAGACGAGGCCGGAGCCGTCGAACTTGTCGCCGTCGATCAGCAGCAGCGTGCGCGCCGCATTCTCGATGAAGACGCGCTTCAGCTCGGCTTCCTCGGCATTGGCGACCATCAGGCCGGAGCGCTTCGACAGCGCCTTGACCGAGATAATGGCGAGATCGGCATGGAAGCGCCGCGCCGCCGCCACTGCCAGCGGCCCGCGAAAGGTCATGATATCGGGATGGTGCTCGCCGCCGACGGAAATCAGCCGGTGCGGCAGCGAGGCGGGGTCGGTCAGCAGCGCCACGGAATTGGTCACGATGGTCAGCCCCTTGCGCGCCCCCAGCGCCCGCACCACCTCCAGCGCGGTGGAGGAGCTGTCGATCATCAGCGCCTGATCGCCGCCGATATGGGCGGCGGCGGCGGTGGCGATGCGGCGCTTGGCGGCGATGTTCAGCACGGCACGGGCCGGATAGGCAAAATCCTCCGCCTGGCGCGGCGGCACCGGCACCGCGCCGCCATGGCTGCGCTTGAGAAGCCCGGCCTTTTCCAGCCGCTTGAGATCGCGCCGGATGGTTTCGCCGGATACGTTCATGTCCCGCGCCGCCTCTTCCACCAGCAGGCGGCCCTTGCGGTAGAGGGCTTGCAGGATCGCCTCGGTGCGTTCTTCCGGCAGCAGGCTCATGCGGTCCACGCGCCGCTATCGGCCGCCTCCCGCGCCAGCGCCTGCGCCTCGGCGAAGGAGGGCAGCGCGCCGAGCGCCACGAACTGGATCAGCGCGTTGCCGACGACGCTCGCCTCGACGATGCCCGCCCGCACATGGCAGCCGCTCGCCTGTTCCAGAAAATGCCGCCATGCCGCATCCTGCCCGCCGCCGCCGCCAAGCCGGATCGCGCCGATGGGCTTTGCGGAAAACTGCGACAGTTCGCGGATGCAGGCGGCCACCGCCTGCGCCAGCCCCCTGTACAGCGAGCGCGACAGCGCGCCGATGCCCGCCGCCGCCAGACCGGGCGCGAAGCCGCGCATGTCCGCCACCATGTCCTGCGGATCGAAGAACCTGATATCGGTCACGTCGATGGCGGGGGTGGCCGCATCCGCCTCCAGCGCCAGCCTGCCGAGCGTGGCGAAATCCACGTCCTCGCCGGTCATGGCTTTCCAGCTATCGCGCAGCCGCCGCATCAGGAACAGGCCGGGCAGGCTGCGCGTCAGCAGCGCCCGCCCGCCGACCCCGCCTTCCAGCCCGAGGCCGAGCGCGCGCGCCGCCTCCGGCATATGGCCTTCGGGCACGTCGATGCCGATCAGGTTCCACGAGCCGCAGACGGCGAACGCCTCGCCTTCGCGGGGCGCCAGCGCAAAGGCGGCGCAGGCGGTGTCGTGATGGGCGGCGGCGATGACCTGCGTTTGCGCCAGCGCCGGGCCGGTGACCAGCGCTGGCTTCAGCGGCCCGAGCGGCGTGCCCGCCGCGGCCACCGGGCAGAACAGCGAGGGCGGCAGGCCGGTCAGGCCAATCACCTCCCGGTCCCACTGGCCGCTCCCGGCATTGAGGAAGCCGGAGGTGCAGGCGAGCGTGCGCTCGCAGGCGGGAATGCCGCTGAGATCATAGGCGTAGAAATCCGCCGTCATCAGCATTTTTCGCGCCTTTTCCAGCAGTGCCGGGTTCTGCCGCGCCCATTCGTGGAGATGGAAGACGGTGATGATCGGCAGAACCTGGACGCCGGTGCGTTCGGCGATCCGGGCGCGATGGGCGGACAGCGCCTCGAAGCCCCGCGCTCCACGCGGATGGCGGTAGGTGCGCGGCTGGTCGACCGGCTCGCCATCGGCCCCGATCAGCACGAAATCGACGCCCCAGCTATCGACGGCGAGCGAGCGCACCGGCGGCCCGTCCGCCGCCCGCCGCAGGCCTTCGCGAATCCCGGCGCGGATCGCCTCGACATCCCAGGCGGGGCCGTCCTCCAGCCGGGTTTCGTAGCCGGAAAAACGGTGCAGCTCGGTCAGTTCCAGCTTTTGCCCGGAGAGAGCGACCAGCATGGCGCGGCCGGAGCCTGCGCCGAGATCGAAGACAAGGCAGCGGATGGGAGTGGCGTCTGTCGTCATGAACCGGGTGTCTCACGGTTTGCGGCGAAACGGAAGAGCGGAAAGCGTTTTCGCGGGCTGGCGGTTTCGGGCCCGCCGCCCCCTCATTCCCGCAGGCGGCGGGACTATCGCATATGGCGTGACGCCCCTCATCCCGCTGCCGCGACCTTCTCCCCGTAGAACGGGGAGAAGGAGGTATGCCGCCCCGTTTTCCTCAATCCGACCGTGTTTCGTGGGGCAAGTCCCCTCTCCCCGCAAGCGGGGAGAGGGTTAGGGTGAGGGGCAAATTCCAGATGCCGAGGGCGCGGGCAGGCTCAAGCCCCCTTCCCTGCGGGGAGGGCTCTTCACCCGATGCGCTTCGTCGTCTGCTGGTCGAAGATATGCGCCTTGGCGGGATCGATGACGAAATTCACCGCGTCGCCCGCCCGCACGCTGACGCGGTCGCGCAGCAGCGCGTCGATCGTATCCTCGCCAGCGCGGGCGAAAAGCTGGGTTTCGGCGCCCGTCGGCTCGACCACGGCGATGCGCACCGGCAACCCCTCGGAACCGAGGGTGATATGCTCCGGCCGCACGCCGTAGACGACGGGATGGCCGTCCTCGATGTCGAGGGCGCGCACCGGCAGCACCGAGCCGTGATCGGAGACGAAACGCTGCCCGCCGCCTTCCCTGCGGATGCGGCCGCGAATGAAATTCATCGACGGCGAGCCGATGAAGCCGCCCACGAAGATATTGGCCGGATTGTCGTAGAGGTCCAGCGGCGCGCCGATCTGCTCGACATAGCCATCCTTCATGACCACGATCTTGTCGGCCATGGTCATCGCCTCGATCTGGTCGTGGGTGACGTAGATGGTGGTGGTCTTCAGGCGCTGGTGCAGCTCCTTGATCTCGACGCGCATGGCCACGCGCAGCTTGGCGTCGAGGTTGGAGAGCGGCTCGTCGAACAGGAAGACCTGCGGATCGCGCACGATGGCGCGGCCCATGGCGACGCGCTGGCGCTGGCCGCCGGAAAGCTGGCGCGGATAGCGGTCGAGCAGCTTGGTCAGGTCGAGCACATTGGCCGCCTGCTTCACCTTGGCCTCGATCTCGGCCTTCGGCACGCCCTTGATCTTGAGCGAGAAGCCCATGTTCTCGGCCACCGTCTTGTGCGGATAGAGCGCGTAGGACTGGAACACCATGGCGATGTCGCGGTCCTTCGGCGGCACGGTGTTGACGACGCGCCCGCCGATCTTCAGCTCGCCGCCCGAGATCGCCTCCAGACCGGCGATCATGCGCAGGAGGGTGGATTTGCCGCAGCCCGAAGGGCCGACCAGAACGACGAATTCGCCATCCCTGATATCGACGTTGACGCCGTGAATGATTTCCAGCTCGCCGTAACGCTTGACGATGTTGCTGATCGTGACTTCTGCCATGGCCGTTCCCCTTATTGCGGCAGCTCGTTGCGCATTGCGGCCCTGCCCTTGGGCGCGCATGCGGCGATTTCAAATGCCCCTGTTGCGAAAATCCGCATCCGCCTATCCCTTCCAGACGATCAGCGCGCCGAGCGCGATCGCCAGAACATGGCAGACGGTGAGCGGAATGGACTGCTCCAGAAAGCGCATCCAGAACAGTTCCAGCGCCACGAACAGGTAGATGCCGATGAACAGGCGGTCGAACCAGTTGGTGACGATCGGCAGGAAGCCGTGCCGCGGCGGGCTGACGGCGGGTTTGTTTTCGGGTTCCGCGCTCATGGCCTACTCCTTCACCGCGCCAAAAGTCAGACCGGCGACGATGTGCCGCTGAACGACCGTGAAAACGATCAGCGCCGGAATGAGGGTGATGATGGCGATGGACGCCATCGTGCCCCATTCGGTGCCGGTGGTGGTGACGTATTCCGAAAGCCCGGTGGTGATGGTGCGGGCGTTGAAGCTCGTCAGCGTCGCCGCCAGCAGGAATTCGTTCCAGGCGAAGACCCAGGTGAGGATCAGCGTCACCGCCATGCCGGGCTTGGCCAGCGGAAACACCACCTCGCTGATGACGGTCCAGGTGCTGGCGCCGTCGACGCGCGCCGCCTCGTCCAGCTCCTTCGGAATGCCGTCGATGGTCGGGCGCAGCGTCCAGATCGCGAAGGGCAGGTTGAAGGTGCAATAAAGCAGGATCATGCCGATGCGCGTGTCGTAGAGCTTGAAATCGCCGATGGTGAAGACCTGCGTGAACAGCAGGAAGAATGGCAGCAGGAACACGGCGGCGGGCGCCATGCGGTTGGTGATCGTCCAGAAGAAGATGTTTTCCTTGCCGCCGAGATCGTAGCGCGACAGGGCGTAGCAGGCCATGAAGGCCAGCACCGTCACCAGCACCGCGTTGCCGCTGGAGATGATCAGCGAGTTGATCATGTAGCGGTGCAGCGTCGGATCGGTCAGAACCTTGGCGTAATTGGCCCAGTAGGGCGAGTCGAGGATGAGGCTCGGCGTCGAGAACAGGTCGACGGCGGGCTTCACCGAGATCACGAACAGCCAGTAGATCGGAAACAGCGTGGTCAGGCTGAGCAGCAGCCAGAACAGCGTCATCAGAACAGGATGGTTCTTCTGCATTATTTCTTCCTCCTGGCGCGCGGCGCGACAAGGCCGACATAAAGAAGCCAGCACATGACCAGGGTGAGATAGAGAACGATGACGGAAATCGCCGAGCCGTAGCCGTAATCGGTCTTGGGGAAGACGACCTTCCAGATATGCAGGCCGATATAGCGGGTGGCGGCCCCCGGCCCGCCGCCGGTCAGCATCCAGATTTCATCGACGGTGCGCAGCGCGTCCATCAGGCGGATGAAGACGGTGGCGAGGATCGCCGGGCGGATCATCGGCAGCGTGATGTGCCAGAAGATCTGCCAGCGGTTTGCGCCGTCGATCTGCGCCTGCTCGAACGGATCCTTCGGCAGCCCGACGATGGCGGCCAGCAGCGTCAGCGTGACGAGCGGCGTCCAGTGCCAGATGTCCATGATCACGGTGACGATGAAGGCCGCCGTGGCGTTGGAGCCGATGTTGAGCTGATAGCCGAACAGCAGGTTCATGTAATAGGGGATGATGCCGATGCTCGGCGTCGTCATCAGCCGCCAGACCGAGCCGACGACGATGGGAGCCACGATCAGCGGCAGCGTGTGAATGGTGCGGAAGACCGATTTTCCCGGAAAATCGCGCATCAGAAGCTGCGCCAGGAAATAGCCGATGATGATTTCGCTGACCACGGCGAAGAAGCCGAATTGCAGCGTGAACCAGACCGATTGCAGGAATTCCTTGTCGAAGACCAGGCGGCGGAAATTGTCCGCGCCGTTATAGATCATGTTCGGATTGGCGCCGAACGGGTTCCACTGGTGGAACGCCACATAAAGCACGTAGATGAAAGGCAGAATGCCGAAAAGGCCGAGAATGAAAAGCGTCGGCGCCAGCAGCAGCCAGCCGGTCCTGTTCGATCCCATGATGATTCCCCCCTGAGAAAAGCGGGGCGGCGGCTGCGCGGGCGCAAGGCGCGCCGCCCCGGTTGGGACGGGACCGCCGCCCTCCCCTTCACGGGGCGGCGGCGGTCCGCAAGGCCGGGCCTTACTTGCGGTAGCCGAGGTTCTTCAGCTCCTGTTCGGCCGTTTCGGCCATCTGGTCGAGGCCTTCGTCGGGGCCGACTTCGCCGGTCAGGATCCTGTAGAAGATCGGCGCGGTGGCTTCACGCACCTGGGCATGGAACGGATAGGGCGGGGCGCCCGCAAACAGCCTGCCCTCGTCCTTCAGCATGGTGTAGTAACCGCCGAGCTTGGCGTCCATCGCCTTCACGCCCTCGTCCTCGTAGGTCGAGGTGTTGGTGATGCGCGGGGCGGCGACCGCCCAGCCGCTCTGTACCGAATCCTGCCCGATATATTGCAGGAACAGCAGCGCCGCATCGCGGTTCTTGGAGGTTACCGGCAGGCCGAAGGCGCCGCCGTCGTAATAGCCGACATAGCCCTTGCCCGCTTCGGCGTCGGCCATGACGCCCTCTTCCATCGGCGGCAGGGCGACACCCACCTTGTCGACCACCTTGGACTTTTCGGCGTCGGAGGCGATCCAGGCGGCGTTTTCGCCATAGACCAGGCCTTGAGCGGCGCGGCCCGCGGCGAAGGTGCTGGCGACTTCCGTCCAGGTGCTGGCCGCCGATTCCGGCGGAGCGATGTCGCGCAGGTGCAGCAGGTATTTCAGCGCCGTCTTGGCCTTGTCGCTGTTCATCGTGCCGCCATTGGCGACCGATGCGGCATAATTGTTGTTGGCGTCGATGCCCCAGTTGTAGACGCCGAAGGTCGGCGCGATGGATTCGAAGAACTCGTACCACGAGGCCGGATGGCCGGTATGGGCCTGCGAGGTGGTGCCCCACAGTTCCAGGCCGTTCTCCTTGCCGTATTCGGTGAAGAATTCGGCGATCTGGGTGTAGTCCTCATGGGTCTTGGCAGGCGCCAGATCCTTGCCGGTCTTGGCCTTGAAGGCTTCCTTGATCTTCGGATCCTCGAACAGATCCTTGCGGTACAGGTAGATCTTGATGAAAGCTTCCATCGGCACGCCGAACAGATCGCCGTTGGCGCCCTTGAAGTAATTGGCGAAGGTGGTGAAATTGCCCTCGTCGAATTCCGGCGCCTTCAGCGACGGGTCGTCCTTCAGGGTCTGCGTGATGTCGACCAGGAAGTTGCGCGCCAGATAGGCGTAGACGATGTCCTGCTCGATATAGATCATGTCATAGATGCCGGTCTTGGCCTCCATGTCCTTGATCGCCTTGTCGTACATCTGATCCCACGAGGTGGTTTCGATCTCGACCTTGATGCCGGTCTTCTGCTCGAATTCCGGCGCGAGCACGTCCTTGATATAGTTGGACGGCGGCGTGCTTTCCGTGACGCCATGCAGGGTCACGCCCTTGAACTTGGCCCCGGCATCCGACCAGAAGTCGGCAAAAGCCGGTGCGGTGCCTGCCATCAGGCCGGCAACGAGCGCGGCCATGCCGAGTTTCAATCTCACATTCATCAGCTTCCTCCCAGAACGATCGATGATTGCGGCTTGCGCCCGCGCCTCTTCCAAGACGCCGGGCCGCCAGGCTGCCCGCCTCCTCCCGGCAGGCGCCCTGTTTTCGGGTGTAGCCCATATCGCCGCCATGCGCAATATTTGTTGTGCAAACTTTCAAATATTCCCGCCAATGGCTTTTCCCGCGCGGCGCGGCGCGCCTCCTTCCGGCCGATTTCAGAGCGCCCGCACTCACAACTGATGCGAGAAAGCCGATCTAATGCATTTAAATGCTGCATTGCGGCATGAACGCCCTCTCCCGCACTGCCGCGCCCTTGCGGCATGAATCGACAAGGATGCGGCTTGACAAGACGCAGGAAAGGTATTTTGTTGCATTCAGCACCAAATTGAGTGGCCGGGAGGACATCATGGGACGGCTTGGCATCCATTCATTCGTGTGGACAGGCGGCCAGACCCAGGAGGGGCTGGAAATGGCGCTGACGAAATCGGCGGAGCATGGCTACCGCACGATCGAATTCGCCTATCTGCGTCCGGAGAAATTCGATCTCGACCGGCTGGCGCGTCTGGCGCAGTCACTGGATGTCGAGATCGGCGTCACCATGGGCCTGCCGCCGGACCGGGACGTGTCGAGCGAGGACGCCGCCGCCGTGGCGGGCGGCAAGGCGATGCTCGCCGACGCCGTGAAGGCCGTGCGCGATATCGGTGGCAACAAGCTCGGCGGCATTCTCTATTCCGCGCATACGAAATATGCCCGCCAGCCGACGCAGCGCGGCTGGGACAACAGCGTGGCGGCGATCGCCGAAACCGCCGATGTGGCGAAGGCGGCGGGCGTCGACCTGGTGCTGGAGATCGTCAACCGCTTCGAGACCAACCTGCTGAACACCACCGCGCAGGGGCTGAAATTCATCGCCGAGACCGGCTCGGACCATGTGCGCCTGCATCTCGACACCTTCCACATGAACATCGAGGAGGCCAATCCCGCCGCCGCCATCCGGCTGGCGGGCGACAGGATCGGCTATTTCCATATCGGCGAGAGCAATCGCGGCTATCTCGGCGACGGCACCATCAATTTCGACCTGATCTTCGACGCGCTGCTGGATATCGATTACCAGCGCGACATCGTGTTCGAGAGTTTCTCGACGGCGGTGGTGGACGAGGGCCTGTCGCTCGCCTGCGCCATCTGGCGCGACACCTGGACCGACAACGACCCGCTGGCCGCGCATGCCCGGCAATATATCGAGTTGAAGATGACGGAGGCGAAGCGGCGCCGGTCCACCAACGCGCGCCCCTGATCTCCGCGGCGTTTCCGCACGGAAAACCTGTGTCCATGCCCGCCTGATACACTCTGAAGGCTGACGCGCTGCCGGAAACGCGGTACATGCAGTGCGACGACCCCCGCAAACCCCTCCGGGCCTTGCGGGAAAACCATCAGCCGAAGGCGGGACGCCGACCGTGAAAGACCTGAACCTGCTCGTCAGCTCGCCGCGCAAGATACGCCAGTCGAACGAGATCGCCGCCTTGCAGGCGCTGCACCGCGCCCGCCGCCTCAGCCGGGCCGATCTCGCCCGCGTCCTCAACCTCAACCGCTCCTCCTCCGGCCATATCATCGCGGAGCTGACGGCGGCGGGGCTGGTGCGGGAAGTGCGCGAGGAGCGCGCCGCCCGGCCGAACTATTCGCGGGCCGGGCGCCCCGGCGTCATGCTGGAGCTGGTGCCGGACGCCATGTTCTTCCTCGGCATCGAGATCGGCGTCGAGCATATTACCGCCACGGAAATCGATCTCGGCGCATCCAGCATCCGCACCCGCACCGTCGCGTTCGATGGCCCCGCGCACAGCGTCGATGACGCGCTGCGCCATGCCATCGCGCTTGCCTGCTCGGATATTCCCCCCGCGAGAATGGCGCTGTGCGAGGGGCTCGGCATTTCCATTCCCGCGCAACTGACGCTGGACGGCACGGTGCATTTCGCGCCGCTGCTCGGCTGGAAGGACGTCAACCTCACCGAAATCGCCGAGCGGCACCTGCCGCGCAGCGTGCCGGTGCGGGTGGAAAACGACGCCAACGCGTTTGCGATCGGCGCCGCCTATAACGATACGGCCATCCATTCCGGCGTCACCCTGTTCGTCGTCATGGAAAGCGGCGTCGGCAGCGGCATTCTGGTGGATGGCAAGCTGTTTCGCGGCGGCCATGGCCTTGCCGGGGAAATCGGCCATCTGCATGTCGATGGCGAGCCCGGCAAGGGCCGCAGCCTCGAACAGATCGTCGGCCTTGCCAGCATTCTCGCCGAATACCGCCGCGTGACCGGCCGCGCCGCCGCCACCTTCGAGGAATTTCTCAGCGACGTGCACGACCGCGCGCCGCAGGCCGTGACCATCGCCGAGGAATGGGCGCGCACGCTCGCCTTCGCGCTGGTGCAGACCTGTCGCATCATCGATGCCGGGCGCATCGTACTCGGCGGCTCGGTGGCGCGGCTCTATCCGCTGGTGGCCGCGCGCCTGTCCGCGCATATGCTGGCGGCGCAAAGCAGCAGCTTTCCCCTGCCCGCCATCCAGCTCAACGCCGAAACCAATTTCGGCCCCGCCTTCGGCGCCGCCTGCCTGATGCACCAGCGCTACCTGTCGCTGGAAAGCCACCGCTTCCTCGACGACGACTGAGACAGATTTTCCCGCCGCCGCAATTTGTTGCGCGTCTGTGCGATGCAGCAAAGCATGCTGCATCGCCGTTGGCATTTTTGCGCTGCGGAATCGAAAAATCCGGCCGAAACCGTTTCCGGACCGGATAATATGTTGTGTGAAATTACAATTGCCGCTACCATCCCGGCCTATAAGGGAAAATCAGGCAGGATCGGAAGGAGCGGGCATGGCGCTTGGCGATTTCAGACTGGACGGAAAGGTCGCCATCATCACCGGCGGCAATCGCGGCATCGGCCTTGCGACGGCGCTGCTGTTTGCGGAAGCGGGCGCGAAGCTGGTGCTGACGGCGCGGCGCGGCAATCCCGAGGCGGACCGGCTGCTGGCGGCGGCGGGCGCGGATTACGTCTTCATTCCCGCCGACGCCACCGATCCGGCGACACCGGCGCGCATCGCCGGGGAGACGCTGGAGCGCTACGGGCGGATCGATATTCTCGTCAACAATGCCGGGATCGCCGATCACGGCGCGACGCCGGATTTCAGCGACGAGCGCCTGGAGCGCATCCTGTCCACCAATCTCGTTCAGGTCTTCCGCTTCTCGCGGGAGGTGGTGGGGCATATGAGGGCGCAGGGCGGCGGCGTCATTCTCAATGTCGGCTCGATTTCCGGCCTGATCAGCAATATTCCGCAGGAGCAGGCGGCCTACAACGCCTCCAAGGCGGGCGTGCACATGATGACCAAGAGCATGGCGAGCGAGTTCGCCCCGTTCGGCATCCGCGTCAACGCGCTCGCCCCCGGCTATATCGAAACCGACATGACCGATGTGCGCCTGACCAACGAGGAATGGAACCGGGTGTGGACGGCGGGCACGCCGATGGGCCGCTACGGCAAGCCGGAGGAAATGGCCAACGCCATCCTGTTCCTCTGCTCCCCGGCCTCGGGCTATTGCACCGGCACGGTTCTGGTCGCCGATGGCGGTTATGTGACGCGCTGATTTTCCAGAGTTTGTCAGGGAGAAACGGGAGCCGGTTTTCCCGGAACGACAAACGAAAACCCAGACCGCATTTCAGTTTCCCGGAGGAGAAAGCCATGGCGGAATCGATTGAAGGCAAGGTGGTCGCGATCACGGGGGCGGCGGCGGGCATCGGGCTCGCCTGCGCCGAAGCCGGCGTCGCGGCGGGCGCGACCGTGGTTCTGGTGGACCGGGCCGCCGGCGAGCTGAACGACATCTGCGGACGCCTCGGCGACAGGGCGATCCCGCTCGTCATCGACCTGCTCGACAACAAGAGCACGGATTCGATGATGCCGTCGATCCTGGCGCGCACCGGCCGCCTCGACATCTTCCACGCCAATGCGGGCAGCTATATCGGCGGCGATCTCGTCGATGGCAATCCCGATGCCTTCGACCGCATGCTGCATCTCAACATCAACGCCGTCTATCGCACCGTGCATTCGGTGCTGCCGCACATGATCGAGCGCAAGACCGGCGATATCGTCGTCACCACCTCGGTCGCCGGTCACGAGCATATTCCGTGGGAGCCGGTCTATTCCGCCTCCAAACATGCGGTGCTGACGCTGGTCTATACGCTGCGCCGCCAGATGATCAAGCATGGCATCCGCGTCGGCTCCATCGCGCCCGGCCCCGTCGTCACCGCGCTGCTGAAGGACTGGCCGAAGGAAAATCTCGAAAAGGCCAAGGCGAACGGCAGCCTGATCGAGCCCTCGGAAGTGGCCGAGGCGCTGATGTTCATGTTGACACGCCCGCGCGGCGTCAATATCCGCGATATCGTCATCCTGCCCGCAAGTCAGGACGTCTGAGAAGGCAAGTCCGTCCATGCCGCGCCGCCTGTCCGGGCGGGGCGGCCTTATCGATTCAGGGAGAGAATACATGGGTTTTCAGGAGCGGTTCCGCGCCGGGGGCGAGGTCGCGGTCGTCACCGGCGGCGGGCGCGGCATCGGGCTTTCGATCTGCGAGGCGCTGGCGGAAGCGGGCGCGCATGTCGTCATCATCGAAATGAAGGAAGAGATCGGCCGCGAGGGCGTTCAGGCGCTGGCGGCGAAGGGCTACAAGGCGGAACTCGCCGTCGGCGACGTCACCGATTCCGCCCGCATGACGGCGATCGCCGATGATCTCGCCGCGCGCGGCACCCCCGCCACCATTCTCGTCAACAATGCCGGGATCGGCGAAAGCGGCGTTCCCTCCGAAGCCGTGACCGACGACCAGTGGCTGAGAATGATGAACGTCAACATCAACGGCGTCTTCTGGTGCTCGCGGGCCTTCGGCGGCCACATGATCAAGGCCGGGCGCGGCTCGATCGTCAATCTCGGCTCCATGTCCGGCACCATTGCCAACCGGCCGCAGCCGCAGACGCCCTACAACGTCACCAAGGCGGCGGTGCATCACATGACGCATTCGATGGCGGCGGAATGGGCGCAGCACAAGGTGCGCGTCAACGCCGTCGCCCCCACCTATATCGAAACGCCGATGGTGCACGCCAACCCGGCCAACCGCGAGCGCATCGAAGGCTGGCTGCGCGACACGCCGATGGGCCGCATGGGCCAGCCCGACGAAGTGGCCGCCGCCGTGCTGTTCCTGGCGACCGAGGGCGCAAGCCTGATCACCGGCGCGGTGCTGCCGGTCGATGGCGGCTATACCTGCTGGTAGGATGTGGTTGCATATGCGGTTCGCCCCTCATCCCGCTGCCGCGACCTTCTCCCCGCCTGCGGGGAGAAGGGGATATGCCTCACCGTTTTCCTCAATCAATATTCGTCCGGTTGGGCAAGTCCCCTCTCCCCGCAGGCGGGGAGAGGGTTAGGGTGAGGGGCAAGACCCGGATGTGACGGCACTTGGGGAAAAAGCCATGGCGAACGGCTTCATCATCGGGCTGGATTTCGGCTCGGAATCGGCCCGCGGCGTGCTGATCGACGCCGAAACCGGCGAGCAGGCGGGTCTCCATATCCACCCCTACGCCCACGGCATCATCGACGGCCACCTGCCGGATGGCACGCCGCTTCCCCCCGGATGGTCGCTTCAGGACGCGGGCGATTACGCGCAGGCCGCCCGCGCCATCCTGACGGCGCTGGGCAAGGACCGCCGCATCCTCTCCATCGGCCTCGATTTCACCGCAAGCTCTCCCCTGCCGGTCGCGGCGGACGGCACGCCGCTCTCCGCCCTCCACCCACGGGAGCCGCATGCCTATGTCAAGCTCTACAAGCATCAGGCGGCGCAGCCGCAGGCCGATGCGATCAGCGCAAGGCACGCGGCGCTGTTTGCCGATTTCGGCGGGCGCATTTCCGGCGAATGGCTGATCGCCAAGGCGGCGCAGATGCGCGAGGAAGCCCCCGCCCTCTGGGCCGCGACAGCCCGCTTCATCGAAGGCGGCGACTGGATGGTCTGGCAACTGACCGGCCATGAGGCGCGCAGCTACGGCTTCGCCACCTACAAGGCGCAATATTCTCCCGGGCGCGGCTATCCGGGCGGTCTGGTCGAGGGGCTGGAGGAACGGCTTTCCGAACCGCTGCCGGTCGGCCGGAGCGCGGGCCCGCTTTCCGATGCATGGCTGGCGCGGACCGGCATTCTCGGCCCCTGCGCGGTGGCGGTCGCCGTCATCGATTCGCATGTGGTGCTTCCGGCCGTCGGTGCCGTCGGGGGCGGCACCTTCGTCGGCGCGCTCGGCACCTCGGCCGCCTATCTGATGCTGAGCGAGGAATTCCAGCCGCTGCCGCCGGGCATCGAAGGCGTGGCGCGTGACAGTTCGCTGCCCGGCCTGTGGTGCTACGAGGCGGGCCAGCCCGCCTTCGGCGATTGCCTCGGCTGGTTCGTGCGCCGCTTTTCCGGCGCGGACGATATGGCGGCGGGGTTTGCGCGGCTGAATGCGGAAGCGGAGGCGCTCGCGCCCGGCGCGGGCCGGGTGATGGCGCTCGACTGGTGGAACGGCAACCGCGTTCCCCATGGCGACGCGGCGCTTACCGGCCTGCTGATCGGGCTGACGCGCAAGACGACGCAGGCCGAAATCTACCGCGCCCTGCTGGAAAGCCTGTGCTTCGGGGCGCGGCATGTGCTCGATCTGATCGAGGCGGGCGGGATTGCCGTGGAGCGCGTGCTGATGACCAGCGGGCTGGCCGAGCGCAACCCCTTCCTCGTGCAGATGATGGCCGATGTGTTTGGCCGCGATATCCTTGTGCCGGATATCCGCAACGCCGCCTGCGCGGGCGCGGCCATTCACGGCGCGGTGGCGGCGGGCGTGGTTGCGGATTTCCATGCGGGCGCGGCGCGCTTCGGCGCGACGCAATTTACCCGTTATGAGCCGCGCCCCGCTCTGGCGCAGGATTACGATAGGCTTTACAGAATCTTCCGGCAGCTTTCGGCGAATACGGGCCTCAGCGACGCGATGCATGCGCTCGGCCGCTTCTGACGCCGGGCAGGGGAGACGGGAAATGCTGATCGGGATCGACTGGGGCGGCACCAAGATCGAGGCCATCGCCATGGAGCGGGACGGGCGCGAATTGCTGCGCCTGCGCCGCGACACGCCCCGCCACGATTACCACGGCTGCATCCGCATGATCACCGATCTGATCGCCGGGCTGGAAGCGGGAACCGGCCGCAGCGGCTCGATCGGCATCGGCATTCCCGGCAGCCTGGAGCCGGTCAGCCGTCTCGGCAAGGGCGCAAGCTCGACATGGCTGCTCGGCCAGCCGGTTGAACAGGATCTGCGCGACGCCATCGGCCGCGAGATCCGCGTCGAAAACGATGCCGACTGTTTCGCCGCCTCCGAAGCCGCCGATGGCGCGGGCCAGGGCTTCAACGTCGTCTTCGCCGTCATTCTCGGCTCCGGCGCGGGCGCGGGCATCGCCATCGGCGGGCGGGCGCATCACGGGCCGAACAATAGCGGCGGCGAATGGGGCCACAATCCCCTGCCCTTTCCCGATATCACCGAAATTCCCGGCCGCCCCTGCTATTGCGGCCGCCACGGCTGCATGGAAAGCTGGATTTCCGGCCGCGCCTTCGAGGCCGAATATGCCCGTCACACCGGCGAGGAGCTGAAAGCCCGCGAGATCGTCGGCAGGATGCGCGGCGGCGACCGGCTGGCGGGCATGCTGTGGGACCGCTATGTCGACCGCGTGGCGCGGGGGCTGGCAACCGTCGTCAACACGCTCGATCCCGATGTGCTGGTGATGGGCGGCGGCATGTCGAATGTCGATGAACTCTACGAAGATCTGCCGCGCGCGCTGGCCAAGCGCACCTTTTCCACCGTCTTCCACACGCCGGTCCGCCGCGCCCTGCATGGCGATTCCAGCGGCGTGCGCGGCGCCGCCCGCCTGTGGGCCTGACCCCTTTCATCTTCACCGGAGTTTCCCGCATGTCCGATAAAACCGATCTCACCACCCGTTACGACTTCGCCCTGACGCTGATCCGCGACGCGGGCGAGCTGGCGCGCGGCTATTTTCGCGGCCGCGACGCCCTGACGATCAAGAGCAAGGGCTTGCAGGACGTGGTGAGCGAAGCCGATCTCAACACCGAGCTGCTGATCCGCGAGCGGCTGGAAAAGACTTTTCCGGACGACGCCTTTCTCGGCGAGGAAACCGGCCTGACCGATTTCTCCGAGGGTCAGGGCATCTGGGTGGTCGATCCCATCGACGGCACCCAGCCTTTCGTGTCGGGCCTGTCGAGCTGGTGCGTCTCCATCGCCTTCGTGCAGGGCGGGGATGTGAAATTCGGCATGGTCTACGCGCCGGAGCGCGAGGAGCTGTTCGCGGGCGGCGCCGATTTTCCGGCGACGCTGAACGGCAGGCCGGTCGACACCCATCCCGGCCGCTCGATCCGCGAGGGCATCGTCTGCTTCGGCTATTCCACCCGCCTGCCGCCGGATCGCTTCCTGCCCGCCTTCTCGCGCTTCCTCGATGCGGGCGGCATGTTCTATCGCGACGGCTCCGGCGCGCTCAGCCTGTGCTATGTGGCGGCGGGCAAGCTGCTGGGCTATGCCGAAGCCCATATCAATTCCTGGGATTGCCTCGGCGCCATCGCCGTCATCCGCGCCGCCGGGTTGAAGACCAATGATTTTCTCGCCAATGACGGCTTGACGAAAGGCAACTGGCTGGTCGCGGGCAACGAGACCGTGTATCGGGAACTGACCGCTATCATGCAGATTTCCTGATCGAGAAAGCGAACCCGTGACGACGATTCACCCCACGCTTGAAAAATCCTATGCCGCCTTCCTGTTCGACATGGACGGCACGCTGCTCAACTCCATCATCGCCGCCGAGCGCGTCTGGGGCGCGTGGGCGCGCCGCCACGGCCTCGATGCCGAGGCCTTCCTGCCCACCATCCACGGCGTGCGCCCGGTCGACACCATCACCCGGCTGAACCTGCCCGGCATCGACATCGCCACGGAAGCGGCGTGGATCGAACAGGCCGAGCAGCAGGACGTCGCGGGCATCGTGCAGATCGAGGGCGTCGTGGATTTCCTCAATTCGATTCCGGGCGACCGCTGGGCGATCGTCACCTCCGCCACCGCAGAGCTTGCGCGGCGCAGAATGGCGGCGGCAGGCATCGTCGCCCCGGAAACGGTGGTCACCGGCGAGGATATCGTCAACGGCAAGCCGCATCCCGATTGCTTCCTGCTCGGCGCGCAGCGGCTTGGGACGGAAGCCGCCGATTGCCTGATCTTCGAGGATGCTCCGGCCGGTATCCGCGCGGCGGAAGCGGCGGGCGGCGATGTCGTGGTCATCACCGCCACGCATCACACGCCGATGGAAACCACCCATCTCGCCATCGGCGATTACGCCGGGGTCGGCATCACCGTGCGCGCCGACGGACGGCTGCGGCTGCATACGCGATAAGGCATTTCCGTGAAAGGCCCGCTTCCGTTTGCGGGCGAAGCAATCGCATATGAGGTAAAGACCGCTCCCTAAATCCCTCCCCACAAGGGGGAGCGACTTGAGCTTGCCGCGCCTTCGGCATTCAAAAACTGATGGAAAAGCAAGCCTTTGACTTTCTCCCCCCTTGTGGGGGAGATGCCGGCAGGCAGAGGGGGGCTTCCTTCATATGCGATTGCCCCGCCCGCAAGCGCAGGGTTACTGTATATTCCGCCCCGCCCCTCATCCCGCTGCCGCGACCTTCTCCCCGCAGGCGGGGAGAAGGAGATATGCCGCACCGGTTTCCGCAAGCCATGCCCGCAAGCGGAACGAGAGGCCGGATCGTTCAGGCGCATCTTCGCGCTGCGCTTATTCCGCTTCCGCAGGCGCGCTTCCCGTCTGCGACAGCAGCTCGCGCTTGCCGACATGGTTGGCGGGGCCGACCAGGCCTTCCTTTTCCATCCGCTCCACCAGCGAGGCGGCGCGGTTGTAGCCGATGGCGAGGCGGCGCTGGATGTAGGAGGTCGAGCACTTCTTGTCGCGGAAGACGATCTTGACGGCCTTGTCGTAGAGGTCGTTGCCGTCCTCGGCGGCCATGTCCGTCTTGTCGAAGACGGCGGGGGCTTCCTCGGCCTCTTCCTCCTCACCCTCGTCGGCGGTGACGGTTTCCAGATAGTCCGGACGCCCCTGCGCCTTCAGGTGCAGCACCACCTTCTCTACCTCCTCGTCGGAGACGAAGGGACCGTGGACGCGCATGATGCGCCCGCCGCCCGCCATGTGCAGCATGTCGCCCTGGCCGAGAAGCTGCTCCGCGCCCTGTTCGCCGAGAATGGTGCGGCTGTCGATCTTCGAGGTCACCTGGAAGGAGATGCGGGTCGGGAAGTTCGCCTTGATCGTGCCGGTGATGACATCGACGGAGGGGCGCTGCGTCGCCATGATCAGGTGGATACCGGCGGCGCGGGCCATCTGGGCGAGACGCTGGATGGCGCCTTCGATTTCCTTGCCCGCCACCATCATCAGGTCGGCCATTTCGTCGACGATGACGACGATATAGGGCATCGGGTCGAGTTCCATCTCCTGCGTTTCGTGCAGGAGTTCGCCCGTGTTCTTGTCGAAGCCGGTCTGGACGGTGACGTTGACGACTTCGCCACGCTCGCGGGCGCTGGCTGCGCGGGCATTGTAGCCGTCGATATTGCGCACGCCGAGCCGCGACATCTTCTTGTAGCGGTCCTCCATCTCGCGCACCGCCCATTTCAGCGCCATCACGGCCTTCTTGGGATCGGTGACGACGGGGGTGAGCAGGTGCGGAATGCCGTCATAGATCGACAGTTCCAGCATCTTCGGATCGACCATGATCAGGCGGCATTCTTCCGGCCGGAACCGGTAGAGCAGCGAGAGAATCATGGTGTTGATGGCAACCGACTTGCCCGAACCGGTGGTGCCGGCGACGAGCAGATGCGGCATCTTGGCAAGCTCGGCGACGACGGGCTCGCCGCCGATGGTCTTGCCCAGGCACAGCGGCAGCTTGAAGCTGGTGCGGGCGAAATCCTGCGAGTCGATCATTTCGCGGAAATAGACAGTCTCGCGGGTGGCGTTCGGCAGTTCGATGCCGATGACATTGCGGCCGGGCACCACGGCGACGCGGGCCGACAGCGCCGACATCGAGCGGGCGATATCGTCGGCGAGGCCGATGACGCGCGAGGACTTCACCCCCGGCGCGGGCTCGAATTCGTAAAGCGTCACCACCGGGCCGGGCCGGACATGGATGATCTCGCCGCGCACGCCAAAATCTTCCAGCACGCTTTCGAGGAGACCGGCATTCTGCTCCAGCGTTTCCTGCGCCATCACATAGCCGTTGGAAACCGGCGGCTGCTGCAACAGGGTGCGCGGCGGAAACTCGTATTCGGAATCGAACAGCAGCGAATTGGCGCGCTGGTCGACCTCGAAGGGCTTTGCGCGCGACAGCGAGAAGGGCTCGCGGGCGGGGGCGGCTTCGGCCACGGGCGCGGGTTCGGCTTCCACGGCAGGGGCCGCTTCCGCCACCGCTTCGGCGGCAACGGCGTCCGGCTCAGCCGGGGCTTCGGCGGCTTCCGCAACCGCTTCGGCAGGCTCGGCGGCGGCAGGCGCTTCGATGGCGGGCGCGGGTTCCGGGGCGGCGGCCGCTACCGGTTCCGGCGCGATTTCCGCCTGCGGGGCGCGGCTCCATTCGATGATGCGGTAGAGACCGGCAACGCTCTCCGGCTTCGCCTCCTCGGGCGCGGCGGCGCTTACCACCGGCGCGGCGGGCGGCGTTTCCGGCTGGGCTTCGGCCACCACGGCGGGGGCGGCGATGACCGGCGCGGCCTGCGCCGTCGCATCCACGTCCAGCGCCACGGTTTCCCAGAAGGCGAAGTCGGACAGATGCGCCATCGGCGGCAGGGCAAGGATCTCCGGCTGCGCCTTTTCGGGCACGGGCGTCGCGGCGATATGCTCGGGCGGGGCGGTGCGCACCACGGCTTCCACGGTCAGGCTGCCCATGGTCAGCGCGATGGTGGAATCGAACTGCTCGCGATAGGGCCGCCAGATGGCGGCGTCATCGGTGGCGGCGGGCTGAAGCGCGACCGGGAAAGGTTCGGGCGCCGCCGCCACCACGCTTTCCGGCACCATGGCGATCTCCGTCATGTCGGTTCCGGCGGGCGAAAGCGTCAGCGTCTGCTCCGGCGCGAAGGCGGCCACCTCGACAAGCTGCGGCGCCTCGGCGCTCTCGATCAGCGCGCCGATTTCGGCTTCCACCTCGGTCATGGGGTGACCGGCGGGCGAGGCATGGGCGGCGCGCGCGTCGATGATCTGCTGCTGGCGGTCCGGCCCGTGCCGGTCCGGCGTGCGGGTGAAGCGCACATTCGGGGCCAGGAAGAAATGGCTTTCCCAGCTTCCCGGCGCGGGCGCCTGCAATTCGCGGCTCGCGATTTCGCACTGGGTCATACCGGACTGCGTCATGCCGGAATCCGCCATTTCGGAATCGGCCATTTCTGGACCGGCAAGCTCGCGGTTATCCTGTTCGGGCGCGGCCGGCTCATGGCTCGCATGCAGGTGCGATTCGAGGAGATGGCGCACCAGCGGGTTCTCCGCCGCCTCCTCGGCAACGGGGCGCCGCGAAATGCCGCCATCGACCGTGTACCACTCCTCGTAATGCCCGGTTTCGAGCTGGGTGTGGTGCGTGTCATGGCGAGCGAAGTCGTCTCCCTCGGTGCGATCCGCGGGAATGAAGTTCTGTCTGGAAATACGCATGAGACCTACAAGCAGATGAGATATGCCGATTGGCTTCGGTCCTCATCTATAAAAAAAGAAGGTTAAGAAACCCTTGTGACGGCGACGGCTGTCCCGGCTTCGCACAGATGCCCGCCGGGCCGCCGCCTGCCGGGCGCAACCATCAGAATATTGAAAGCAGGGCCATATCAGCTTCTTTAAATATACACTCCGGGGGCAATGACCCCTGACCCGCAAGGCTTTGCCCGCAGGTGATGTCCGCGGACAACTTGACCCCGGGCCACGCAAATCCGTTTGTCAAAAGGCCGCGAATAGGCCATAGATGCAACTGCGCAGTTCAAATCGATTTCCGCAAATTTGCGCAGTTGGGAGTAAACGGGATGTTGCAGCCGAGTTCCCTGCCCGAAGAGACGCAGGAGCATCTGCCCTCGGTTCTCGCCGCCGACGCCAACGAGCTGGCGCGGCAGTTGCAGATGCATCAGGCGCGGATTTTCGCGCCGACGGCGCAGAAGACCATCCGCTCCTTCCAGCCCTCGGAAGCCGCCGCCTTCATCGGCATCGGCGAAGGCTATCTGCGCCAGATCGCCGCCGAGGGCCATGGGCCGGAGCCGCTGGCGAACGGCCGCCGCCTCTACTCCCCCGAGGATATGGACCGCATCCGCAAGGTTCTGGACGAGAAGAACGGCAGCGCCAAATATGCGCCTGCCCGCCGCCCCGGCGAAAAGTTGCAGGTGGTGGCGGTGATGAATTTCAAGGGCGGCTCCGGCAAGACCACGACCTCGGCGCATCTCGCGCAATATCTGGCGCTGCGCGGCTATCGCACGCTCGCCATCGATCTCGATCCGCAGGCGTCGCTGTCGGCGATGTTCGGCCACCAGCCGGAGCTGGATGTCGGCGAGGCCGAAACCATTTACGGCGCGATCCGTTACGAGCAGCCGCGCCCGCTCGCCGATATCGTGCGCGCCACCTACACGCCGAACCTGCATCTGGTGCCCGGCAATCTCGAACTGATGGAATTCGAGCATGAAACGCCGAAGGCGATGATGACCGGCAAGGCGGAGACGATGTTCTTCGCCCGCATCGGCGAGGTGCTCGGCGATATCGAATCCTTCTACGACGTGGTGGTGATCGATTGCCCGCCGCAGCTCGGCTTCCTCACCATGTCGGCGCTCAGCGCCGCCACCTCGACGCTGATCACCATCCATCCGCAGATGCTCGACGTCATGTCGATGTCGCAATTCCTGTCGATGACCAGCGAATTGATGGCGGTGGTGGAGCGGGCGGGCGGGCGCACCAGCTATGACTGGATGCGCTATCTCGTCACCCGCTTCGAGCCGAATGACGGGCCGCAAAGCCAGATGACCGGCTTCATGCGCGCCATCTTCGGCAACCGCATGCTGCAAAACCCGATGCTGAAATCCACCGCCGTTTCGGATGCGGGCGTGACCAAGCAGACCCTGTACGAAGTCGAGCGCAGCCAGTTCACGCGCGGCACCTATGACCGCGCCATGGATTCGCTGACGGCGGTGAACACGGAAATCGAAGCGCTGCTGCGCTCCGTCTGGGGAAGGAAATAATCATGGCGCGCAAGAACCTGATCGGCATTTCGACGCAGACCGAAACCCCTGCCGCAACCCCCGCCGCCCCGCCCGCGCCCGCCCGCCCCATCGCCGGACTGACGCCGCCCGCCCGCGCCGCCGTTCCCGTCGGCGGCATCACCCGCACGCTCGGTTCCATCACCGAAAAGATGGAGCGCGCCGAGGCGCTGGAGCGGCAGTTGACCGAGGGCCGGACGGTGATCGAGATCGACCCCGACATGGTCGACGCCTCCTTCGTGCGCGACCGCATCGCCATCGACCCGGAGGGCCTGGCCGAACTGGTGGCGCAGATCGGCGAGCATGGCCAGCAGGTGCCGGTGCTGCTGCGCCCGCATCCGGAAATGCCCGGCCGCTATCAGGTGGCTTACGGCCATCGCCGTCTCGCGGCCGTGAAGCAGCTTGGCGGCAGGTTGCGCGCCGTGGTGCGCGATCTCACCGACGAAAGCCTCGTCATCAGTCAGGGGCAGGAAAATAACGCCCGCCGCAACCTGTCCTATATAGAGCGGGCGCTGTTTGCGGCGCGGCTGGAGGACCGGAAGTTTTCCCGCGACGTCATCATGTCGGCGCTCGCGGTGGACAAGGCGGCGGTGTCGAAGATGATCGGCGTGGTGCGCTCGCTGCCGGTCGGGCTGATCGAGGCCATCGGCTCCGCCCCCGAGACCGGCCGCCGCCGCTGGATGGAGCTGGCCGAAAAGCTGCCCGGTCTCGATCTGGCGAAACTCATCGGCTGGCTGGGCAGCGAGGCGGGCCGCAGGCTTTCCAGCGACCAGCGCTTTCAGGCCGCCCTCGAAGCCGCCAATGCGAAACAGGAACCCGCAAGCGACCCCTCCGGCCCCGTCGCCGAAGGCGTGCCGGTGCGCTTCAAGGCGAGCGGCGGGCAGGCCTCGCTGATCTTCGACCGCAAGGCCGCCCCCGGCTTCGACGATTTCGTGCGCGGCCGCATCGCCGGTCTCTATGCGGAATTCACCCGGCTTGCGGGCAAATGACCGGCTGGCATCCCGATCTCTCCCGCTCGGCCAGCCCGCGCTACATGGCGATTGCCGATCTGATCGGGATCGATCTCGCGGAAGGCAGGCTGGCGCCGGGCGACCGGCTGCCGCCGCAGCGGCAACTGGCCGAACGGCTGGGGCTGGATTTCACCACCGTCGCGCGCGGCTATGCGGAGGCGCAAAAGCGCGGGCTGGTGCAATCCCATGTCGGGCGCGGCACCTTCGTCACCGATCCCCGCGAGAGGATGGCCGCCGGAACGGTTCCCTCCAATCCCGAACGGGCCGCGCCCGCCGATTTTTCCATGAACATGCCGCCGGAGCCCGAGGATCCGGCCTTGCTTTCGCGCATGCGCGAGGGGCTTGGCGTGCTCGCGGCGGATTTGCCCGCGCTGCTGCGCTATCAGGCCTTCGGCGGTTCGGCGCTGGACCGGCAGGCGGCGGCACTCTGGCTGGCGCGGCGCGGCATCACCCCCGCCCCGGAGCGGATTTTCGTGGCCCCCGGCGCGCATGCGGGCCTGCTGGCGATCCTCTCCAGCCTTGCCCGGCCGGGCGATACGATCCTGTGCGAATGCATCACCTATCCCGGCATCCGCTCGCTTGCCACGCAGGGCGCCCTGCATCTTCACGGCCTGCCGATGGATGGCGAGGGCATCCTGCCGGATGCCTTCGACGCGGCCTGCCGGGAGCGGCAGCCAAAGGTGCTCTACCTCAACCCCACCCTACAAAACCCGCTGACGCTGACGGTGCCGGAAAGCCGCCGCCGCGCGATCGCCGCCATTGCCGCCCGCCACGGCGTGCCCATCATCGAGGACGACGCCTATGGCTTCGTGCCGCCGGATGCGCCGCCTCCCTTCGCGGCGCTGCTGCCGGAGCTGACATGGCATATCGGCGGATTGTCGAAATGCCTCGGCGCGGGGCTGCGCCTCGCCTATGTCGCGGCCCCGGATGCGCGCTCGGCATGGCCCTTCGTCAGCGCCTTGCGCGCAACGGCGGTGATGGCCTCGCCGCTGACCGCAGCGCTCGCAACCCGCTGGATCGGCGACGGCACGGCCGATGCGATCCTCGCCGCTATCCGGCAGGAAACGGCGGCGCGGCAGGCGCTGGCCGCCGCCGCCCTGCCTCCGCAAAGCTTCCGCGCCGATCCGCTCAGCTTCAACATCTGGCTGCCGCTGGCGGGCGGCTGGACGCGCTCCACCTTCGCCAGCCATATGCGCGCCTGCGGCCTTGGCATCGTCGCCAGCGATGCCTTCACGGTGGAAGGGGCAGCGCCCGAAGCCGTGCGCGTCTGCCTCGGCGGCCCGGTCGGCCGCGATGCGCTGCGGCACGCGCTGGATTTCATGGCGCATGCGCTTGAGGGTTCGCCGGAACGGGCGGCTTCATTTTTTTAACAATCAGGCTTGCAGCTCTAGCCACTAGAGATCCTAGACTTCGATTCACAGGGTGAAAAGAAGGATGAAGCGATGAGCGAAGCCGGTCAGATGCGTTTCCGGGTGGGCGGCATGGATTGCGCCTCCTGCGCCGCCAAGATCGAGACCGCCGTGCGGCGGCTGCCGGGGGTAGAGGATGTCTCGGTCTCCGTCACCGCTGGCACGCTCGCCGTTCGCCATGACGGCAGCGGCGACGGCGAGGCGATCGCCCGCAAGGTCCGGGGTCTCGGCTATTCGGTGAGCGAGACGGCCACAGGACGAGCGCATCCGGAAAACGCCCCTCACCCTAACCCTCTCCCCGCAGGCGGGGAGAGGGGACTTGCCCCACGAATGGCTGCTATTTTGAGGAAAACGGTGCGGCATATCTCCTTCTCCCCGCAGGCGGGGAGAAGGTCGCGGCAGCGGGATGAGGGGCTCCACATCCCGCATGCGATAGCCGTTGAGACGGCTGGGGCCACGCACGCGCATCACGACCACGCGGACCATTCCGGCCCCGCCTTGCACGGCCACGATCACGGCCCGATGGAGGGCCCGTGGTATGCGAGCGGCAAGGGCCGGTTGACCATCGCGGCGGGCGCGGCGCTGGCCATCGCCTATGCCGTCGGCCATCTCGTTCCCGCGATTTCCACCTATGCTTTCCTGATCGCCATGGCCGTCGGCCTGGTGCCGATTGCGCGGCGCGCCGTCATGGCGGCTCTTTCGGGAACGCCGTTTTCCATCGAAATGCTGATGACCATCGCCGCCATCGGCGCTGTCGTCATCGATGCCACGGAGGAGGCGGCGATGGTCGTCTTCCTCTTCCTCGTCGGCGAATTGCTGGAAGGGGTGGCGGCGGGCCGGGCGCGGGCCAGCATCCGTTCGCTCGGCGCATTGGTGCCGAAAACCGCGCTGCTGGAGGACGATGGCCAGACCCGCGAGGTTCAGGCCGAAACGCTGGCGGTTGGCGCCGTCATTCTCGTGCGCCCCGGCGACCGCATCCCCGCCGATGGCACGATCCTCTCCGGCGATAGCACCATCGACGAAGCGCCGGTGACCGGCGAAAGCACGCCGGTCCGCAAGGGCGCGGGCGAGCCGGTCTTTGCCGGAACCGTCAATGGCGACGGCGTGCTGCGCCTCGAAGTGACCGCCGCCGCCGCCGACAACACCATCGCCCGCGTCATCCGGCTGGTGGAGGAGGCGCAGGAATCCAAGGCGCCGACCGAACGCTTCATCGACCGCTTCTCGCGCTATTACACGCCGGGCGTCGTGCTGGTCGCAGCCCTCGTCGCCGTCCTGCCACCGCTGCTGGCAGGGGCCGCGTGGAGCGAATGGGTCTACAAGGGACTGGCGATCCTGCTGATCGGCTGCCCCTGCGCGCTGGTGATTTCCACCCCCGCCGCCATCGCCGCCTCGCTTTCGGCGGGGGCGCGGCGCGGGCTGCTGATGAAGGGCGGCGCGGTGCTGGAAGGCATGGGCAAGCTCACCGCCATCGCCTTCGACAAGACCGGCACGCTGACCGAAGGCAAACCTGTTGTCACCGATATCCTCAGCCTCGGCATGGCGGAAGGCGAGGTGCTGCGCCTCGCCGCCGCCCTCGAAACCGGATCCAGTCACCCGCTGGCGCTCGCCATTCTCGACAGGGCGAAGGCGGACGGCATCGCCATTCCCGCCGCCTCGGAAAACCGGGCGCTGGGCGGCAAGGGCGTTTTCGCCCGCGTCGAGGGACGCGAGGTCTATCTCTGCTCGCCGAGGGCGGCCCGCGATATGGTTTCGCTCGATGCCACGCAGGAAACCGCCATCGCCAGCCTGAACGACGCGGGCAAGACGGTGTCGCTGCTGATCGTGGATAACGCGCTTGCGGGCGCGCTCGCCATGCGCGACGAACCCCGCGCCGATGCCGCCGCCGGGCTGAAGCGGCTGCGCGATGCGGGGTTGCGCACCGTCATGCTGACCGGCGACAACAGCCGCACGGCGCAGGCGGTCGGCCGCTCGCTCGGCATCGAGGTGCGCGCTGAATTGCTGCCTGAGGACAAGCAGCGCATTATCGGCGAGATGAAGGCTGAAGGCCTCACCGTCGGCAAGGTCGGCGACGGCATCAACGATGCGCCGGCGCTGGCCGCCGCCGATATCGGCATCGCCATGGGCGGCGGAACCGATGTGGCGCTGGAAACGGCCGATGCCGCCGTGCTGCACGGGCGCGTCGGCGATGTGGCGGAGATGATCGCGCTGTCGAAGCGCACCATGCGCAATATCACCGAAAACATCGCGCTGGCGCTGGGGCTGAAGGCGGTGTTCCTCGTCACCACCATCATCGGCATCACCGGCCTCTGGCCCGCGATTCTCGCCGATACGGGTGCCACCGTGCTGGTGACGCTGAATGCGCTGAGGCTGCTCGGGCCGATCACAATCTTGCGAAACGGCGAAGAAAATCGCTAGAGGTAACGAAGCGTCAACAAAACGCCGTGAATCCTTGTCATCGGCAGGTTCGCCCTTGCCGATGGCCGAAGACAGCTTAGAGACGACCCGATGACCGCAACCGGATTTTTCACGAAACCCGCAAGGACGCTTCTTGCTGCCCGTGTTGGCGCGCGCCTGTCCGCCGCCGTCATCGCCGCCTCGCTGCTGTCGGGCTGCATGATGGGGCTGGAGGATATCAGCAAGGCCCCGCCCGTTCTTTCCAGCAAGATGATCGCCCAGATGCGCCAGAAGGCGATGTCGCCGGAAAGCCCGGTGCTGGTGCGCATCTTCAAGCAGGAAAGCGAGCTGGAAGTCTGGAAGGTCAACAAGAGCGGCCAGTACGCGCTGCTCAAGACCTATCCGATGTGCCGCTGGTCCGGCAAGCTCGGCCCGAAGACGAAGAGCGGCGACCGGCAGGCCCCGGAAGGTTTCTACCACGTCTCGGCGGGCATGCTGAACCCGAACTCGCAATATTACGTGTCGTTCAACCTCGGCTATCCGAACCGGCTGGAAAAGGCGCTGGGCTATACCGGCGAGGCGCTGATGGTGCATGGCGCCTGCTCCTCCTCCGGCTGCTACGCCATGACCGATCAGGGCGTCGGCGAAATCTACGCCGTGGTGCAGAAGGCGCTTGCGGGCGGCCAGCAGAGCTTTCAGGTGCAGGCCTATCCCTTCCGCATGACGGCGGAAAACATGGCGAAGCATCGCGGCGACCCCAACATGCCCTTCTGGCGCACGCTGAAGGAAGGCTATGACGCCTTCGCCTTCTCGCGCAAGCAGCCGAAAGTCTCCGTCTGCGGCGGCCGCTACGTCTTCAACACCGAATTCCAGGGCGGCGAGCCCACCGACCCCACCGCCGCCTGCCCGCCCGCGATGAGCGCGCCGGACGCCAATCTGATGGCGAAGATCGAGGCCGAGCGCAGGCAGGTGGATACGGCGCTGACGACCGCCTCCACCAGTTCCCCGGTTTCGGCCTATATGGACGGCGGCATGCATCCGAGTTTCCGCGCCCTGCTGAAACAGCAGGGGCCGAAGCGGATGGCGGCCTCCACCTCGGCCATCAAATACCCCGTCAGCCGCCCGGACGCAGCACTCGCCGATCCCTATCGCAACTGACAGGGCGGTAACGCAAAACGCCCGGCGGTGAAGCCGGGCGTTTCGTTTCAGGCGCTCTAAAAATCAGGAGATCTTCGGCGCAAGGCTGCCGTCGCGGTAGCGCTTGGCCATGTCCGACGTCGGGATCGGCTTCAGCTTGTCGGCATGGCCCGCCGTTCCGAAGGCCTCGAAGCGTTCGACGCAGAGCTTGCGCATCGCCGCCATGGCGGGAGCCAGATATTTGCGCGGGTCGAATTCCGAGGGGTTTTCGGTCAGCACCTTGCGGATCGCGCCGGTCATCGCCATGCGGTTGTCGGTGTCGATATTGATCTTGCGCACGCCGTGGCGGATGCCGCGCTGGATTTCCTCCACCGGCACGCCCCAGGTCGGCTTCATCTGGCCGCCATACTTGTTGATGATCTCCTGAAGATCTTCCGGCACCGAGGAGGAGCCGTGCATGACCAGATGCGTATCCGGCAGGCGGCGGTGGATTTCCTCGATCACATGCATGGCGAGAACCTCGCCATCCGGGCGGCGGGTGAACTTGTAGGCGCCATGGCTGGTGCCCATGGCGATCGCCAGCGCATCCACCTGCGTGTCGCGCACGAATTGCGCGGCCTGATCCGGATCGGTCAGAAGCTGGTCGTGGCTGAGAACGCCTTCGGCGCCGTGGCCGTCCTCCTGCTCGCCCTCGCCCGATTCCAGCGAGCCGAGAACGCCGATCTCGCCTTCCACCGACACGCCGCCCCAATGGGCCATGTCGACGACGCGCCGCGTGATCCCGGCATTGTAATCGTAATCGGCGGGCGTCTTGCCGTCTTCCTTCAGCGAACCGTCCATCATGACCGAGGTGAAGCCATGCTGGATGGCGGTCATACAGGTGGCTTCGTTGTTGCCGTGGTCGAGATGCATGCAGACGGGAATATCGGGATGCAATTCCACCAGCGCGTCGATCAGCTTGGCGAGCACCACGTCATTGGCATAGGCGCGCGCGCCACGGCTGGCTTGCAGGATGACCGGCGACCGGGTGGTGGCCGCCGCTTCCATGATCGCCAGGCCCTGTTCCATATTGTTGATGTTGAAGGCCGGAACGCCATAGCTGTATTCCGCAGCGTGATCGAGAAGCTGCCTGAGTGTGATGCGTGCCAATGAAACCTCCCTTGGAACCGTAAAAAAGCAAATTCACTCCGTGGGATAAGAGATAGCGGCATCGCGGCTGATAACGCAAGTTACTCAATCGGTTTAAAAAATTCGCACCACTTCTTTTCTGTTTAAATGAATTTTAATGTCGCGAAAATGCATCATAAAACGGAAAAGCCAGCCCGAAGGCTGGCTTTTCGCGGGGTTCGGGCCGGATCAGGCCGCCTTGCGGGCGGCATCCAGCGGAATTTCGACGTCGATCTCCAGCAACGACACCCGTTCGTCGCGTTCGATCTTCACCTTCACGCAGTCATTGTCGAGCTGGACATGCTTGGCGATGACGGCGAGGATCTCCTCGCGCAGAATGCCGACAAGATCGGAGCTGAGCGACAGGCGCTCATGGGCAAGCAACACTTGCAGGCGCTCGCGCGCCAGGGGCGCCGATTGCCGTTTTGCGAAAAAGCGGAATATGCTCACGCGGCCCTCCGTCCGAAGATTTTGCCGAACAGCCCCTGCTTCTGGCCCGGAATGGAAATCGGCACCACCTCGCCTTCCAGGCGGCGGGCGGCATCGAAATAGGCCATGGACGGGGCCGAGCGGGTATCGGCGAGCGTAACCGGCGCGCCGATATTCGATGCTCTCAAGACATCCGTGCTCTCGGGAATGATGCCGAGCAGCGGGATCGACAGGATTTCCAGAACGTCGTCGACCTTCAGCATGTCGCCGCGCTCGGCGCGCAGCGCGTCGTAGCGGGTGAGCAGCAGGTGCTTTTCGACGCGCTCGCCGTTTTCGGCCTTCAGCGTCTTGGCGTCCAGCATGCCGATGATGCGGTCGCTGTCACGCACCGAGGAGACTTCCGGATTGGTGACGACGACGGCGATATCGGCATGGCGCATGGCAAGCGTCGCGCCGCGTTCGATACCGGCCGGGCTGTCGCAGATGATCCAGTCGAAATAGCGCTTCAGCTCGTTGATGACCTGATCGACGCCGTCCTGCGTCAGCGCGTCCTTGTCGCGGGTCTGCGAGGCGGGCAGCAGGAACAGCGTTTCCAGCCGCTTGTCGCGGATCAGCGCCTGCGGCAGCTTGGCGTCGCCCTGAATGACATTGACGATGTCATAGACCACGCGGCGCTCGGCGCCCATGACGAGATCGAGATTGCGCAGCCCGACATCGAAATCCACGACGACGGTCTTCTGGTTCTTCTGGGCCAGGGCCGCGCCGAGAGCGGCTGTGGAGGTGGTTTTGCCCACGCCCCCCTTTCCCGATGTCACAACGATTACTTTTGCCATCTTGCCCTCTTCGCCTGTGAACTTAGTCATGAAAGTATCTCGGCCATGATCACGTCGCCTTCCAGCCAGAGCTGGACGGACTGCCCGCGAAAACCGGGATCCATGTCTTCCGCCATGATGTAGATGCCGTCGATCGCCAGCATTTCCGCTTCCAGCTTGCGGCAGAAGATGCGCGCCTGGCGGTTGCCGAGCGATCCGGCGAGAATGCGCCCGCGCGCGGCGCCATAAATATGCACCGAGCCGCCCGCGATCACTTCCGCGCCGGAGGCGACCGAGCCGACGATGGTGACGTCGCCCTCGGGAAACAGGATCGACTGGCCGGAACGCACCGGCTCATGAATGATCGTGCTTTGCAGCACGGGGCGCACTTCCGGCACCGTGACGACGACCGCTGGCTTTTCCGCCTCGGCGCCTTCTTCCGGCGCGGCGGCAGGCGTCTCGAACATCGGCTCCTTCGCCGTCACCTCGACATCGGAGGCGGGACGCCCGCCCTTCAGCCCCGGCGGCATGCCCGGCCCCAGCAGCGAGGGACGCGCGCCCTCGACGCCCATGATGGAAACGTTGCGCTTGCCAAGCTCCTCGATCAGCCCCTGCAATTCGGCGCGGCTGATCGGCAGATCGGCGACATCGAGCACCACGGGGCGGCCGAGGAAGAAACCGGCGGAGCGGGCCGCCAGATCGTCCAGCCGCGCCAGCCAGTGGTCGAACGGCAGGTCCGGCGACAGCACGACCGCCAGAAATGAGCGGCCCTTGATCCTGATCGAGCGAGAGTCTGTTAGCACGGCGGTCATCTTCGTTAACAAATCGTTTAGGATTTGTACGGCTGGAATGGTTAACAAATGGTTAATTCCAACCTAGCCGCCGGGGCTTTCGCGGGCCTTGCGCATGGGTCCGCAATCCTCGCGCAAGCTTGGGAAAGGGCTGAGGATTGATCGCGAACGTCAATTCAATCTATTGAAATATATAGGAAAAATTTGATCGTTCGCAGAACGCCGCAAACGGCGTGGCAAAACGATAAAAGGTTAACCGGCTTCCCGCATGCAGGATGCCTCGCCCCTCAACCGCCCTGCCGGGCACCTTCTCCCCGCCTGCGGGGAGAAGGGACTATGCCGCACTGGTTTCCTATCGCAAATTCGCGCTGCAAATGCCTATCGATTGAGGAAGACGGCTCGGCAAAATCCTTCTCCCCGCAAGCGGGGAGAAGGTCGCGGCAGCGGGATGAGGGGCCGGAGGGGCTTCACGCCACCGATTTCACCGGCGTTTCCCGGCGCAGCCAGGCGATCAGATCCTCGATGGTGACGATCAGCAGCCCGTGCTTTTCAGCGAACACCCGAAGCTCCGGCAGGCGCGACATGCTGCCGTCGTCATTGGCGATCTCGCAGATCACGCCCGCGGGCTTGAGACCGGCAAGGCGGGCGAGATCGACAGCGGCTTCCGTGTGGCCGGGGCGGGCCAGCACGCCGCCGGGATTGGCGCGCAGCGGGAAGATATGGCCGGGACGGGCAAAATCGTCGGGCTTCGCAGCGACATCGGTCAGCGCCCGGATCGTCAGCGCCCGGTCGCCCGCCGAAATGCCGGTGGTGGTGCCGGGAATGTAATCCACGGACACGGTGAAGGCGGTTTTCATGGAATCGGTGTTGCGGGTCACCATCAGCGGGATATCGAGTTCATCCAGCCGCTCGCCGGTCATCGGCATACAGATCAGGCCGCGCGCATGGTTCATCATGAAGGCGACGGTCTGCGGCGTCACCGTTTCGGCGGCGGCAACGATGTCGCCCTCGTTTTCCCGGCTTTCGTCGTCGACGACGACGATCATTTCGCCGCGCGCGATGGCGGCGATGGCATCTTCAATTCTGGCAGTGGTCATATGCATGGCCTTTCAAGGGTTTCAGCAGCCCGGTGACGGGCGGTCAAAATTCCCTTGGGCGAACAGGCGTCAGCCGCCTTTCATTACGAAAGGCGCCCATCGCATGCCCTCTTTCATCCGGACTGTGACCGTCGGCTCCGGCATCGCACCGGATCTGCTGACCCCTCCCCCAAAGCGGAAGAGAGCGCTCGCGGGCTCCGGGCTTGCGCCCGATACCGCCGGTGGGGAGTTTCACCCCGCCCTGAGAACAGACAAAAGATAAATAAAGCGGGAGCCTTTCGCAAGGCCCCCGCCTGAAATGCTTTTTACTTCAAACGATTGAAGCAGGCGGCCAGACGATCAGAAATCGAACTGGCCGATGTTTTCCTTGGTGAAGACGAAGGGCGCGCCGAGCAGCACTTCCGAACCGTTGATGACGCTGAGGTCACCGAGCTTGCCCGCCTTGACGGAGGTCGCGCCCGGCTTCAGGTCGCCATCGGCGGCGGCGCGCAGCACATAGGCTGCGGCATAGCCGAGATCGACCGGGTTCCACAGCACCACCGACTTGACGCAATCGGACTCGACATAGGGGCGCATAGCGTTCGGGGTGGCAAGGCCGACGACGGCGACGCTGCCGCATTTGTTCGCCTGCGTCACCGCATCGGCGGCGGCCGGGGTCGCGACGCTGGTCATGCCGACGATGCCCTTCAGCTCGTCGCCATATTTGTTGATCAGCGTGTTGGCCTGGTTGAAGGACAGGATGTTGTCTTCCTGCGCTTCCACGGTTTCCAGCCACTTCATGTTCGGATGGCATTTCGCCTGATAGGCGGCCATTTCGGCGATCCAGCGCGCCTGGTTCGGCGTGGTGAAGGTGGAGGTGACGATGGCAAAGGCGCCGTCCTCGCCCACTTCCTTGGCAAGACTGTCGATGGTGGCCTTGGCGATGCCGTTGAACTCGGCCTGGTTGACGAACCACTGGCGGGCGTCCGGCGTCGAGTTGGCGTCGTAGCCGACGACGTTGATGCCCGCGGCCAGCGCCTTCTTGAGAACCGGGGCGATGGCGACCGGGTCGTTGGCGGCAAACAGGATGCCGTCGACGCCGCTGGTGATGTAGTTGTCGATCAGCGTGATCTGATCGTCGATATTCGCCTTGGTCGGGCCGTCGGTCTTGGCGTCCATGCTGCCCATTTCGGCGGCGGCGTCGGCGATGCCCTTGGAGGTGGCGTTGAAATAGCCGATGCCGACCAGCTTCGGCACGTCCACCACCTTGATGGTCTTGCCCTTGCGGTCCGGCGCGTTCGTGGGCTCGCCGCCGTCATAGGGCTTGGCCTCGACGGTCGCGGGCGTGGCGTCGCAGGCGAGCGGGTTGGTCGGCAGGTCGTCGCCGCCGGTCCAGGGCGATTGCGCCTGCGCCACATGGGCGAAGCTCGCCGTGAGCGACAGGCTCATCAGGCTGGCGAGAATGATCTTCTTCATGCTGTCTTCCTCCACATTATGATTGTCACACAGTCCGCCATTCTCCTCGGCAAAGCGGACACGAAGCTTTCCTACCGGTTGCCATTCCGGTGTACGATATTGCTGATGAGCAGCGTCGCGACCAGCACGACGCCGATCAGGACGATGGTGCCGTCACCCTTGACGCCCGCCAGCGACAGGCCGTTTTTCAACGCCTGAATGATGATGAGGCCGAGCACGGTTCCGGCAATGGTGCCGCGCCCGCCAAAGATCGAGGTGCCGCCGAGCACGACGGCGGTGATCGCGTCGAGTTCCAGCCCGGTGCCCATGTCGGAGCGGGTGGTGGAAACGCGCGACACCAGAATGACCCCCGCCACCGCCGCCGCGAAGCCCGACATGGTGTAGATCGCCACCTTGGCGCGGTCGACCGGCAGGCCGGAAAAGCGCGCCGCCACCTCGTTGTTGCCGATGGCATAGACGGTGCGGCCCCAGCGCGTCAGCCCCAGCACGATGGCGGCGGCAATCGCGGTCAGGATCAGCAGCCAGAGCTGCGTCGGCACGCCCAGCACATTGCCCTGTCCCAGCACGTAGAACCATTCGGGATAGCCGCGCACCGAGCGCGCCTGGCTGATGCCTTCGGCAAGGCCGCGATAGAGCGCCAGCGTCGCCAGCGTCGCAATCAGCGGCGGCACGCCGAAGCGGGTGATGATGATGCCGTTGGCAAAGCCGCCGAGCGTGCCGCAGGCAATCGCCGCCAGCGCCGCAAGCGGCAGCGGCAGGCCGACCGATTGCCAGAACACGCCGGTCAGGATCGCCGTCAGCCCGATGATCGAGCCGACCGAGAGATCGATGCCGCCGGTAGCAATGACGAAGGTCATCAGGATCGCCACCAGCCCCACCTCGGTCATCAACCGGCCCTGGTTGAGCAGGTTGTCGACGGTGAAGAAGCGATCCGACTGGTAGGCCAGCACGCACAGCACGGCGATGGCGAGGACGGCGAGAATGGTCTCGTGGCGCAGGAATTTTTTCATGACCGCTCTCCCTTACGCCCTGCCCTGACGGCGCCGCCGGATCATATCCGCGAGAACCGTGACGAGGATCAGCACGCCGATCACCGCCCGCAGCCAGTAGGCCGAGACATTGGTGAAGATCAGCGCCGAGCCGATGGCCGCGAACAGGATGGCTGCCAGCGTCGAGCCGACCACCGTGCCGGTGCCGCCGAGGATCGACACGCCGCCGATCACGGCCGCGGTGATGACGGTCAGTTCGAGGTTCGGCGGAACCGTGGACTGGATGATCTGCAATTGCGTGGCAAACAGCAGCGTGGCGAGCCCGGCGAAGGCGCCGTGGATCATGAACACCATCACCGTGCGGCGCTCGATGGGAATGCCGGAAGCGCGGGCCGCCTCGGCATTGCCGCCGATGGCGTAAAGCGAGCGGCCGAACTCCGAATAGCGCATCCAGAAGGCGGCGGCGAGCGTCAGGATCACCATGAAATAGATCGGCGCGGGCACGCCGAAGGGCTTTGCCTGCGCGATCAGGAATTCCGGCGGCAGGCCGGAGATCCACGCCCCGCCGGTGACGCTGATCAGCCCGCCGCGCAAAATCGACAGCATGCCCAGTGTCACGACGATGGAAGGTATGCGCGCATAGGCGACCATGACGCCGATCAGGGCGTTGACGCCCATGCCGACCAGAACCGGCACCGTCCACGCCACCCAGACCGGATAGCCCGCCACGGCCAGCGTGCCGGAGATCGTCGCGAGGACGCCGATCAGCGCGCCGACGGACACGTCGATATGGCCGGTGATGATGATCATCGCCATGCCGATGGCGGCCACCGCGATATAGGCGTTGCCGGAAAAGATGGTGTTGAGGTTGGAGGGGCTGAGGAAGCGCGGGTTGATGAGCCCGACGACGAAGAACAGCACCACCAGCGCCAGAACGATGACGATTTCCTGCCCATAGGCCGAATAAAGCCGGTGAAGGACGCTGCGTTCGCTGCGGGGTGTCGGATGATCGGCAACGGCCATCAGGCGGCATCCTTCCTGGTTTTGGAGACGGTCATGGCGGCGCCCACGCTTTCGGCATTGGCGTCTTCGCGATCGAGAATGGTCACGAGCTGACCATTGTTCATCACCAGCACCCGGTCGCTCATGCCGAGCACCTCGGGCAATTCGCTTGATATCATGATGATGGCGACGCCGGTGCGGGCGAGTTCACCCATGATCGCATGGATTTCCGATTTGGCGCCGACATCGACGCCGCGTGTCGGCTCGTCGAGAATGAGAATGCGCGGCACGGTCTCCAGCCATTTGGCGATGACCACCTTCTGCTGGTTGCCGCCCGAAAGCTGGCCGACCGGCTGCTCGATGCCGCCGCGCGCCCTTATGCCGAAGCGCTTCACCGCCTCCAGGGCGCGGGCCGCCTCGTCGGCGAAGCGGATGAACAGCCCGTTCGACAGCTTGTCGATGGTCGCCATCGACACGTTCTGGCGGATCGACATCGCCTTCACCAGCCCCTGCGAGCCGCGATCTTCCGGCACATAGGCGATGCCGAGGTCACGCGCTTCCTTGGGCGAGCGGATGGTGACGGTCTTGCCGTCGATGCGGATCGTGCCCGCCTCGGCGGGGGTGATGCCGAAGAGCGTCAGCGCCGTTTCGGTGCGGCCGGAGCCGACCAGCCCGGCAATGCCGAGAATTTCGCCGCGCCGCACCGAAAAGGTCAGCCCGCGCACCAGCTTGCCGCAGCGAAGGTTCTCCACCTCCAGCAGCACGTCGCCGATGATCGGCTCGGGCTTCGGGAAAAGCTGGTCGATGGAGCGGCCGACCATCATGGCGACGAGGCTCGCCTCCGTCACCTCGCCGATCTCGCGCGTGCCGATCAGCGCGCCGTCGCGCAGCACGGTCACCCGGTCGGACAGCGCGAAAATCTCCGGCATGCGGTGGCTGACATAGATGATGGCGACGCCGCGGGCCCTCAGCGCCCGCACCACGTCCATCAGGCGCTGCACATCGGCTTCGGCAAGCGAGGCCGTCGGCTCGTCCATGATCAGCACCTTGGCGTTGCGGCTGAGCGCCTTGGCGATCTCGACGCGCTGGCGCTGGGCCACCGAAAGGCTGGCGACCTTGGCGTCGATATCCATCTCGGCGCTGTCGAGGCTGTCGAGCAGCTCGCGCGAGCGCGCCCTGACCGTATCCCAGTCGATGCCGCCCCAGCCGGTTTTCGGATAATTGCCGAGGAAGATGTTCTCGGCGACCGTCAGCTCGGGAAACAGCAGCAATTCCTGATAGACGGTGGCGATGCCGCGCCGGGAGGCGTCACGGGTGGAGGAGAAGCTGACGGTCTCGCCCCGCACCTCGATCGTGCCGCCATCGGGCGCGTACAATCCGGAAATGATCTTGATCAGCGTGGATTTTCCCGCGCCGTTTTCCCCAAGCAGCGCATGCACCTCGCCGGGGCGCACGTCGAAATCGACGCCCTTGAGCACGGTGATGCCGTTGAAGGATTTGCTCGCGCCCGTCAGCCGGACAAATGGCTTTGCCGTCGATGGCGGTTCTGTCGTTGCGGGCACCGGCGTCTCCTCCCCAGCGCTGATATGGATCGGGACTCCCTTCCCTCACCATCTGATCAAATACAAGCATGAACGATCATCCTCAGTCAATATGATCGGTTAAAATAATCCTTCTTGCCAAAATCATGCGGATGGATCATCAAATTGATCATGGAGAGCGAGGAATTTTAATCATGCGCATCGACGGCGCGGAAGCGGAGCGCCATCGTCTCATTCAGGAGGCGCTAAAGCAGCGCCCCTTTGCGACGGTGAAGGATCTTCTCGACATTCTCGGCGTTTCGCCGGCCACCATCCGGCGCGACATCGCCAAGTTGCATCAGGCTGGCGTCATTCGCAAGGTGTTTGGCGGCATTGCGCTGCCGGAAAACGCGCATGTGCAGCGCATGCATGCCCGGCCCTTCTCGGAAAACCGGGTCGTCAACGTCGACGCCAAGACGGCGATCGCCGTCGAGGCGGCCAAACAATGCCGCGACGGCGACTCGCTGATCGTCAATGGCGGCACCACCTGCTTCATCTTCGCGCAGCTTCTGGCGCGGCGCAGCCTGAAAATCTTCACCAATTCCATGCCGCTGGCCGCCTGGCTATGGGAAAACGGCGTCTGTCACGTAACCATCGCGGGCGGCGAGCTGCATCGCGAGCCGGGCGTCGTCTTTTCGCCGCACCTGCCGGAGCCGGATGTCTTCGCCTCGAAATTCTTTCTCGGCGCGCAGGGTCTCGGCAGCGACGGCATCATGGAATCGCATCCGCTGATGGCGCGCATCATCGGCGAGCTGTCGCGCCGCGCCGATGAGATCGTGGTTCTCGCCGACAGTTCGAAATTCAGCATCCGCGCCCGCCACGCGGTGCTGCCCCTGGCGCGCATCGGCACGCTGATCACCGACGACGGAATTTCCGAGGCCGATCACGACATGCTGACCGGCGAAGGCATCGAGGTGGTGATCGCGCCGGTGCGTTCGGGCGAGGCGCATTGAAAAGGAAGCGCGTCGACCAGCGCCCCTCATCCGCCCTGCCGGGCACCTTCTCCCCGTAAACGGGGCGAAGGGAACAGCCGCCGGGTTTTCCTCAACCCATGTCCGTTTGCAGGGCAAGTCCCCTCTCCCCGCTAGCGGGGAGAGGGTCAGGGTGAGGGGCAGTCCAAAACTGGCTCACGCCGCCTTGACGGCATGATACTCCTTCAGCGCTTCCATGCGGATCGTCGGATAGCGCTCGGCCTCGTAGCGCAGCGAAAAGGCGTCCTGCGCCAGAAACACCGGATCGCCGTCGAGATCGCGGGCGATATCGCCGCGCCGCTGGGTGATGAATTTCTCCAGATCGGCGGAATGATCGGCGAAAATCCAGCGGCAGACGGAAAAGCGCGACATTTCGAAGGAGACCGGCAGGCCGTATTCGGCCATCAGCCGCTCCTTCAGCACGTCGAGCTGAAGCGCGCCGACGACGCCGACAATGGCGGGCGAACCGTCTTCCGGCGAGAAAAGCTGCACCACGCCCTCTTCCGCCATCTGTTGCAGGGCTTCCTTCAGCTTCTTCGCCTTCATGGCATCCTCCAGCCGCACGCGGCGCAGGATTTCCGGCGAGAAGTTCGGCACGCCCTGGAACACCAGCGCCTCGCCCTCGGTCAGCGTGTCGCCGATGCGCAGCGTGCCGTGGTTGGGAATGCCGACGACATCGCCCGCATAGGCCGTATCGGCAAGCTGGCGCTGCGAGGCGAAGAAGAATTGCGGCGCCGTCAGCCCCATCTGCTTGCCGGTGCGGGCCAGCCGCGCCTTCATGCCGCGCTCCAGCTTGCCGGAGCAGACGCGGGCAAAGGCGATGCGGTCGCGGTGGTTGGGGTCCATGTTCGCCTGGATCTTGAAGACGAAGGCGGTCATTTTATCTTCCGCCGCATGCACGGTGCGGGTGTCGGCCACCTGATCGCGCGGCGGCGGGGCGAAATCGCCGAGCGCGTTGATGAGATCGCGCACCCCGAAATTGCGCAGCGCCGAGCCGAAGAACACCGGCGTCAGATGCCCTTCGAGGAAGGCCTTGCGGTTGAACGGGCGGCAGGCCTCGATGGCGAGCGACGTCTCCTCGATGAAGGCGGCGCGCTCGTTTTCCGGCAGGCGGCTGGCGGCGCTTTCCGGGCCGTTGACGGGCGTGCGCTTTTCCTCGGTGTCGGAGCCGCGCACCGAATTGCTGGCGAGGTGATAGGAGCCGCAGAAGGTCTTCGAGCGGCCGACCGGCCAGGTGACCGGCGCGGTGTCCAGCGCCAGCTTCTCCTCGACTTCATCGAGGATCTCGAAGGGGTCGCGGCTTTCGCGGTCCATCTTGTTGATGAAGGTGATGATCGGGATATCGCGCATCCGGCACACTTCGAACAGTTTCAGCGTGCGCGGTTCGATGCCCTTGGCGGCGTCGATCACCATCACGGCGGCGTCGACGGCGGTCAGCGTGCGGTAGGTGTCGTCGGCGAAATCCTCGTGGCCGGGCGTATCGAGGATGTTGAAGACATGGCCGTCATATTCGAAGGTCATGACCGAGGTGACCACCGAAATGCCGCGCTCGCGCTCGATCTTCATCCAGTCGGAGCGGGTCTGCATGCGGTCCTTCTTCGCCTTCACTTCCCCGGCAAGCTGGATAGCGCCGCCGAACAGCAGCAGCTTTTCGGTCAGCGTCGTCTTGCCCGCATCCGGGTGGGCGATAATGGCAAAGGTGCGGCGGCGGGAAACCGCCTCGGCGAGTGTTTCAGCCATGGCCTGAAAATTCCTTGTTCGTTGGCGCCTATCTAGCGTCTCGAGGCCCGATATGCAATTGACCTCACCGGAACCGCAGGGCGATTGCCCGTGAGACCCCCTCTGCCTGCCGGCATCTCCCCCACAAGGGGGGAGAAAGCTGGCCGCCGCGTGCTTTTCCGCTTTCCGTCAAGCGCAAAGCGGGCCGCAAACTCCTGCCCCTCCCCCTTGTGGGGAGGGGTTGGGGAGGGGTCTTCACGAGGCAACACCCCTGCCCCGAACAGAGGGAGACGACCATGCAAGAGATTCTCGGCCCCATCGTAACGCTGATCCGCCTGCCGAACGGCGAAGGGCTTCCCCTGCCCGCCTATGAGAGCGCGGGCGCCGCGGGCATGGATCTGCGCGCCGCCATCGCCGCGAACGAACCGCTGACCATCGCGCCGGGCCGCCGCGCTCTGGTGCCGACCGGCTTCGTCTTCGAAATTCCGGCGGGCTTCGAGGGGCAGGTGCGGCCGCGCTCGGGGCTGGCGCTGAAACACGGCATCACCTGCCTCAATTCGCCCGGCACCATCGACAGCGATTATCGCGGCGAGGTGAAGGTGCTGCTCGTCAATCACGGCGAGGAAGCCTTCACCGTGACACGCGAGATGCGCATCGCGCAGATGCTGGTCACCCCCGTCGTGCAGGCCCGCATCCGCGAGGCGCAAACGGCCAGCGAAACGCGGCGGGGAGCGGGCGGCTTCGGCTCGACCGGGGTATGAGCGGCAGGGCCGACACCGCCGGGCTCCGCTTCCGGCAGGATTATTTCGACGATCCCGCCGGATGGCGGGCGATTTCCGATCTGCTGCTGGATGTGTTCGGCGTCGATATCAGCCCGCTCGACCGCCTCGGCGGCCATGACCGCAGCAACATGCCCTCCGCCTTCTTCGATGCCGGGGGGCGCTGCGTGGCGAATTTCTCCGCCTTCGCCATGCCCGTCATCATCGGCGGGCGGAAGGTGAATGCCGCCGCCTGGCAATCCGGCGCGGTGCGGGAGGAGTTTCGCGGACGCGGGCTGTTCCGCGAATTGATCCGCATCACGCTGGAACGCTGCGAGGCGGCCGGGTTCGAGGCGATCATCCTCTACACCGACAAGCCCGGCCTTTACGAACCCTATGGCTTCCGGACTTTTCGCGAGCAATCCTTCGCCGGGCCGGTGCCCGCTTCCGGCGGCAGGGCTTCGGCCACGCGCCGCCTGTCGGTGGAAAGCCCTGAGGATCTCGCCCTGCTGCGCGCGGCGCTTTCGGCGCGAAGCCCGGTCTCACGGCGCGTCGCCGTCTGCGATCAGGCGCTGATGTTCCTGCTCAACGCCTGGCTGGTGGACGATGTGACGCTGACATGGCTGGAGGAAGCGCGGGCCGTCATCGCATGGCGCATCGGCGAGGCCGGGGATTTCGAGCTGCTCGATATCGCCGCCGCCGAAATCCCGCCGCTGGCCGATATCGCCGCCAGCCTCGGCGTCACCGCGCCCCGCGCCATCGCGCATTTTCCGCCGGACCGGCTGGACTGGCCGGGCGAGGCGATGGCCCCGCAGGGCGATCTCGTCTTCATGATGCGCGCCGCCCCCGGGCTCTGGCCGCAGGAGCCCTTCCGGCTGTCGCCGATGGCGGAATTCTGACGGCGCTTTTTCGCATGGCCCTGAAAGACAAAAAGCCTGCCGCGGGAGGAGGTGCGGCAGGCTTTCTGAAAAGAACCGAACAGCAGCCAAGGGAGGAGGAGTGCTGCTGTTCCGCAGGGCGCTTTTGGGAGGAGGAGGAAGCACCCTGCAATCTCGAAGAACGGGGGAGGAGGAACCGTGCTTCGATGACTAGATATATAGCCCGGCTTTCGATGCGCCGCCAGAGATTTTGCTGCAACGCAGCTATGCGTTAAACGAATATCTTGCCTGTTTCTCGCGCAATTTCTGCCTAAATAAAAAGCAAAAGCGCCTGGCGATTGCACAGGCGCTTGCAAAAGATCGGGAGAATGGCCCGACGATCAGAAGTTGGCGGCGGCAGACCGGGCAACCTGACGGATCTGGCTGCGTTCGATGCCGACGTCGCTCAGCTCGCGAGCGGACATGCGGTCGAGCTTGGCAACGGTGTCGCGGTATTTCAGCCAGGTATTGAACGAACGTACGATATTCATGATGGCCCCCTTTCACTGGGCTATCGAAGCAAGTCTGTTTCCAGCGTCCTTATGGTGCTGTGCGCCGCCTGCGCGGCGCTTCGTTTTGCTTCGATGACCCTTATATAGAGGCTCCCCGCCGTTTTGAGGAGCGCCAAGCTCTCACGTCACCCATGCTGGAACCGCATGGCTCTGTCATGCTGCCGTCACAATCCATGCTGCGCCGCAAAATCAGCGCATGATGCGGTCGGAAAGAATGATGGAGGAGACGGTGCGCTCCACGCCCGGCAGCGCGCCGATGCGGTCGATCAGCCGGTCGAGATCGCCGATGGAGGGCGAGGCGATCATGGCGATCAGGTCATAGGGGCCGTTGACGGAATAGAGCGCGGTGATGTCGCCGATTCCGGCCAGTTCGGCCGTCACCTTCTGCAAGGCCTTGGGGGCGATGGTGATCAGCACATGCGCGCGGATCAGCCCGGCGAGATAGGAATCCGACAGCCGCACCGTATACCCGGCGATCACGCCCTCGCGCTCCAGCCGCTCCAGCCGCGCCTGAACGGTGGTGCGCGACAGGTTCAGCCTGCGCGCCAGCGTCGCCACCGGCATGCGGGCGTTTTCACCCAGCAGCGCCAGAAGCTCGCGATCCTTGCCGGTAATCTGCATTCTGCTCAATTCTTTCGTCGAAACGCTCAAAAGCATACAACGATTTCATCATTCCGTCGCTATGAATCGACGGCGCATCGGCGGAAACTGAGGTCACGATGAGGAGATGCGCGGCAAGCATGCGCCACCAAGCACGGAGAAGAACGTCATGAAACAGATCGTCATTATCGGTTCGGGCAAGATCGGCGCGTCGATCGCGCAAATGCTCGCCGTCACCGGCGATTACGCCGTCACGGTGGCGGACCGCGCCCAGGCGGCGCTGGCGGGCGTTGCCGAGCACAAGGCCGTTTCCACGGCGGAAGTGGATATTTCCGACAAGGCCGCCCTGCTGGCGCTGCTGAAGGGCAGGTTCGCGGTTCTCTCGGCCGCCCCCTTCCACCTCACCGGCCTGGTGGCGGAAGCCGCCGTCGAGGCGGGCATCCATTATCTCGATCTGACCGAGGATGTCGCCACCACCCGCAAGGTCGAGGCGCTCGCGGAAAAATCGAAGGGCGCGCTCATTCCCCAGTGCGGCCTGGCGCCCGGCTTCATCTCCATCGTCGCCAAGGATCTGGCCGACCGCTTCGACGCGCTGGACAGCGTGCGCATGCGCGTCGGCGCCCTGCCGCAATATCCGTCCAACGCGCTCAACTATAACCTCACCTGGAGCACCGACGGCCTGATCAACGAATATATCGAGCCCTGCGAAGCCATCGTCGAGGGCAGGCTGATCACGGTTCCGGCCATGGAAGAGCGCGAGGAATTTTCGCTCGACGGCGTCACCTACGAGGCCTTCAACACCTCCGGCGGCCTCGGCACGCTGGCGAAATCGCTGGAAGGCAAGGTGCGGACGATGAATTACCGCACCATCCGCTATCCCGGCCATCAGGCCATCGTCAAGGCGCTGCTCAACGACCTCAACCTGAAGAACCGCCGCGATATCCTCAAGGATCTCTTCGAAAACGCCCTGCCCGCCACCAAGCAGGATGTGGTGGTGATCTTCGTCACCGTCTGCGGCTGGAAGGATGGCCGCTACATGCAGGAAACCTATGCCAACAAGGTCTATGCGGGCATCGTCGCCGGGCAGCGGATGAGCGCCATCCAGATCACCACGGCGGCGGGCATCTGCACGGTTCTCGACCTGCTCGCCAATGGCCGCCTGCCGCAGCAGGGCTTCGTGCGCCAGGAAGAGATTTCGCTCGGCGATTTCCTCGCCAACCGCTTCGGCCGCGTCTACCAGCCCGACCTGATCGGCGCTGCTGCCTGATCCGATAAAGACCCCTCGCCTCAAATCCCTCCCCACAAGGGGAGGGATTTAACCTGCGGCACCCTGGCATTCAAAAATCAAGGGAAAAGCAAGCCTCCTGCTTTCTCCCCCCTTGTGGGGGAGATGCCGGCAGGCAGAGGCGACGGGTCTTCACGCCTCCTCCATGAAGCGCGGCGCGTTGGCGACAAGCTCCGCTGGAAGCTCGATGGCGCGGCGCGCCTCCAGATCGAAATAAACCGACACCGCCAGCAATTCCGCGCATAGCGCGCCGGTGGTCCGGTTGGTCATGCGCTGGCGCGTGGTCAGCGAGGTGCGCCCGGTCCTGACGATCGAGGAGCGGATCTCGAACAGGCTGCCCGCGGGCAGCTCCTGCCGGAAATCCAGCTCGTAGCGCCGGTCGGCCCAGCCCTGCCGCCGCTCGGTGAGCCAGGCGGGCGAATAGCCGATTTCGGCGATGAGATGCCAGAGCGACTGGTCGAAGGCGGCGATATAATGCTGCACGTTCATATGCCCCATCACATCGCATTGCACCGGATAGACGACCCCGTGATAGGTCAGCAGCATGTAAGATTCCTTCCTGCGATGATACCGGCGGCGGCCGCGTCACAAAATCGTCTTGCCGAATGCCGAGAGAATGAAATTGGCGCATTCCGCCCCCACCGGCGCGGGCAGTTCCGCATCGATGCCGGAAACGCTGAGCGAGCGCAGCTTGCCGCTGAGCGCCGCCATTTCCATCGCCGAATGGGTTTCGCGCACGGTGACGCCGCCGATGCCGCCGCTCCAGCCGGACATGTCGGTGGCCGTCGGCGAATAGCAGATGTGGAAGCCGCGCGTGCCCGCGCAGGCGATGGAAATCGCGTCGCGCATCGCCTGGCGCAGACCGACCGCATCGATTTCCGCCATGGTGAAGATGCGCATGCGCGAGGTCTTCAGCGCCGTCACCTCCTCGGGCGCGGCTTCGCGCAGGCCAAGCAGCACGATATTCTCCGGCGCGATGCGCGGCGGCAGCACGTCCAGCAGGCGGCGCAGCACCGCGTTTTCCGGCGGGGGCGCGGCGGGATCGCCGTCCGGCATCATCGCGGCGGCGGAATCGATCCAGATCAGGCCGAGCGCCTCGTGCCTGCGCGCCGCCTGCTCCACGAAGCGCATGGTGTCGCGGCGTCCCGCCCCCGTGGACAGCACCAGCCCGGTCTCGTCCGAGGCCGGTTCGATGCCGAGCCGCTCGATGCGCGCGGCAACGCCCTCGGCCGTCAGCAGGCGTCCGCCCGCCGCGTCCGTCTCGATCGAATAGGTTCTTGCCGTTTCCTCGTCCGCCCTGTCCAGCATCGGAACCTTCTCCACATATTCCGAGGTCATCACCGTCAGCATCGCCCCGTATTTCAGGCGGAAGCCGACGCTCTCGCCGACGCTGAGCGGCGGCTCGGCATCGGTCAGGTCCAGCACCAGATGGTCGCTGGAAGCGCCCAGCACCCGCACGCCCGGCCGCGTCGGGATCAGGCCCTCGGCGATCACGTCCTCGCGGCCGATATTGGCGATGCCGCGCAGCCGCTCGCCCTCGTCCACGAAAACCGGCGCGTTGCCGAAGGCGTCGAGCCCGGATTCGCCGATCGGCAGCGACGGCTTCACCTTCACCTCCAGCAATTCGCCGGTCAGCTCGAAGGTGTCGGGGTCGAGTTCCGGCCATTCGCCGTTCGGCAGGCCCTCGCGCCCGCCTTGCAGGATCGCCTCGCCGATGCGCAGGTTGTTGATGCCCTCCGGCATGCCGCCCGCCAGAAGCAGCGGCAGCGACGAGGTGTTGCCGCCCGACACCCAGTCGAGCGGGCGGCCGGTCAGGCTTTCCACGGCGCGGGCATGGGTGACGAGCTGCGTCAGGTTTTCCCGCGTCGGGATGATCGCCCCGAAGCAGGTGAGATTGGTGCCGACACCGGCGATCCGCAGGCCGGGCAGGTCCAGCATCGCCTCCACGGTCGGGATGACGTCGCTCGGCCACACGCCCTCGCGCAGATCGCCGAGATCGATCATCAGGATGACGTCGTGGACGCGGCCCAGCCGCTCGGCGACGCGCGAAATCTCGCGCATCACATGCAGTTCCGATTGCAGGGAGATGTCGACCGTGCGCACCAGCTCCTCGATGCGGTTCAGCGGCGGGCTGCGCAGCAGCATGATCGGGCAATCCAGCCCCGCGTCGCGCAGGCGGCGGATGTTCTCGAAGCGGGATTCGGCCAGCCCCGCCACGCCGCCGCGCAGCATGGCGCGCGCCACCTGCGGCATGCCGCAGGCCCCCTTGGTCACCCCGAAAGGCGTGATGCCGGAACGGCGGCATTTCTCGACCACCGTGCGGGCATTGTGCTCGATGCGGGCGAGATCGATGAAGACTTGCGGATCGGCCATATTCGTTCTTGCTCTATGGAACTCCGGGAGCGGCGGCGCGGCGCCCGCTCAGCTTACGGTGCCCTGTTTGAAGGTCGGCGCAAACCCTCCGGAATCGCCGTCATTGAATCGGATATAGCGGACCTCGTCCTGGAATTCGGCGCAGGACTGCCGCCACACCGCACCCGGCCACACCAGCTCCACCGAAGCGTCGCGGGGACGGTAGAGCGCCGTGTACAGCGTGCCGTAGCCGCGCCCGTAGGACGTCTGGTACACCGGCGGGCGCAGGAAGCTCGCCAGAACCCGCGAGGTCTTCGCCGAGGCCGCCA
>JBDHTA010000004.1:0-56501 GCA_039808465.1 Rhizobiaceae bacterium
ACCGATCCGCTGCCGGATGACGAGGCGGAAATCCACCGGCTTGCCACTGAGATCGGCTATCCCGTCATGCTGAAAGCGTCGTGGGGCGGCGGCGGGCGCGGCATGCGCGCCATCCGCGATCCCAAGGATCTGATCCGCGAGGTCACCGAAGGCAAGCGCGAGGCGAAGGCCGCCTTCGGCAAGGACGAGGTCTATCTGGAAAAGCTGGTCGAGCGCGCCCGCCATGTCGAAAGCCAGATTCTCGGCGACACCCACGGCAATGCCGTGCATCTGTTCGAGCGCGACTGCTCCATCCAGCGCCGCAACCAGAAGGTCGTCGAGCGCGCCCCCGCCCCCTATCTCACCGAGGCGCAGCGGCAGGAACTGGCCGCCTATTCGTTGAAGATCGCCCACGCCACCAATTACATCGGCGCGGGCACCGTCGAATATCTGATGGATGCCGACACCGGTAAATTCTACTTCATCGAGGTCAATCCGCGCATTCAGGTGGAGCATACCGTCACCGAGGTCGTGACCGGCATCGATATCGTCAAGGCGCAGATTCATATTCTCGAAGGCTTTGCCATCGGTGCGCCGGAATCGGGCGTGCCGAAGCAGGAGGATATCCGCCTGCACGGCCATGCCCTCCAATGCCGCATCACCACCGAAGATCCGGAGCAGAACTTCATCCCGGATTACGGCCGCATCACCGCCTATCGCTCGGCCGCAGGCTTCGGCATCCGTCTCGATGGCGGCACGGCCTATACCGGGGCCTATATCACCCGTTATTACGATCCGCTGCTGGTGAAGGTCACCGCCTGGGGCAGCGCGCCCGAGGAGGCGATCAGCCGCATGGACCGCGCCTTGCGCGAATTCCGCATCCGCGGCGTCGCCACCAACCTCACCTTCCTCGAAGCCATCATCGGCCACCAGAGTTTTCGCGACAACAGCTACACCACCCGCTTCATCGACACGACGCCGGAGCTGTTCCAGCAGGTCAGGCGGCAGGACCGCGCCTCGAAGCTGCTCACCTATCTCGCCGATGTCACCGTCAACGGCCATCCGGAAGCCAAGGGCCGCCCGATGCCGAACCCGGATGCGGCCAAGCCCGCCGTCCCCTTCGTCGGCGGCGGCATTCCCGACGGGACCAAACAGAAGCTCAACGCGCTCGGCCCGAAGAAATTCGCCGAATGGGTGCGCGCCGAAAAGCCGGTGCTTCTGACCGACACCACCATGCGCGACGGCCACCAGTCGCTGCTGGCGACGCGCGTGCGCACCCATGACATCGCCCGCATCGCCGGAACCTATGCGCGGGCGCTGCCGAACCTGTTCTCGCTGGAATGCTGGGGCGGCGCCACCTTCGACGTCTCCATGCGCTTCCTCACCGAAGACCCGTGGGAGCGGCTGGCGCAGATCCGCGAGGCGGCGCCCAACATCCTGTTGCAGATGCTGCTGCGCGGCGCAAACGGCGTCGGCTACAAGAACTATCCCGACAATGTCGTCAAATACTTCGTCCGGCAGGCGGCAAAGGGCGGCATCGACGTCTTCCGCGTCTTCGACTGCCTCAACTGGGTGGAGAACATGCGCGTCTCCATGGATGCGGTCGCCGAAGAGAACCGCATCTGCGAGGCGGCGATCTGCTACACCGGCGATCTCCTCAACTCCGCCCGCCCGAAATACGACCTGAAATATTACACCGCCCTTGCCGCCGAGCTGGAAAAGGCGGGCGCGCACATGATCGCCGTCAAGGACATGGCGGGCCTGCTTAAGCCCGGCGCGGCAAAGCTGCTGTTCAAGGCGCTGCGCGAGGCGACCGACCTGCCGATCCATTTCCACACCCACGACACGTCGGGCATTTCCGCCGCCACGGTTCTGGCGGCCGTCGATGCGGGCGTCGATGTGGTGGACGCGGCCATGGACGCCTTCTCCGGCAACACCTCGCAGCCCTGCCTCGGCTCCATCGTCGAGGCGCTCTCCGGTTCCGAGCGCGATCCGGGCCTCGACCCCGAATGGATCCGCCGCATCTCCTTCTACTGGGAAGCGGTGCGCAACCAGTATGCCGCCTTCGAAAGCGACCTCAAGGGCCCGGCCTCGGAAGTCTACCTGCATGAAATGCCGGGCGGCCAGTTCACCAACCTCAAGGAACAGGCCCGCTCGCTCGGTCTCGAAACCCGCTGGCATCAGGTGGCGCAGGCCTATGCCGACGCCAACCGCATGTTCGGCGATATCGTCAAGGTGACGCCGTCCTCCAAGGTGGTCGGCGACATGGCGCTGATGATGGTGAGCCAGGAGCTGTCCGTCGCCGATGTCGAGAACCCCGCCCGCGACATCGCCTTCCCGGACTCGGTTGTCTCGATGCTGCGCGGCGATCTCGGCCAGCCTCCGGGCGGATGGCCGGAAGGGTTGCAGAAGAAGGCGCTGAAGGGCGAGGCGCCCTATACCGCCCGCCCCGGCTCGCTGCTGCCCGACGCCGATCTCGATCAGGAGCGCCGGGATATCGAGGAGAAGCTCGGACGCGAGGTCTCCGACTTCGAATTCGCCTCGTATCTGATGTATCCGAAGGTCTTCACCGATTATGCGCTGGCCGCCGACATGTACGGCCCCGTCAGCGTGCTGCCGACGCCTGCCTATTTCTACGGGTTGCCGACCGGCGGCGAGGTGCTGCCGGAAATCGAGAAGGGCAAGACGCTGGTGATCCAGCTTCAGGCCAGAAGCGACCCGGACGCGCAGGGCATGGTCAAGGTGTTCTTCGAGTTCAACGGCCAGCCGCGTCTGGTGAAGGTGCCGGACCGCAACCGCGCCGCCACGTCGCTCGCCCGCCGCAAGGCCGAGACCGGCAATGCCGCCCATCTCGGCGCGCCGATGCCGGGCGTGGTCTCGACGGTCGCCGTCTCCGCCGGCCAGCCCGTCAAGGCGGGCGACGTGCTGCTTTCCATCGAGGCGATGAAGATGGAAACGGCGCTGCACGCCGAAAAGGACGGCATGATCTCGGAAGTGCTGGTCAAGGCCGGAGACCAGATCGACGCCAAGGATCTGCTGATCGTCTACGGCGCCTGAGCCAAGCCCGCGCCCCACAGGAAAAGCCGGTCTCGCGACCGGCTTTTTTCATGCCCGCGCCCGGCGCCCCAGCCGCTCGCTGAACAGGATGATGACGCCCGCCAGCACGATCAGCGCCGCGCCGAAGCTGACATTGAGCTTGGGAATATCGCCCCAGACGAGATAGCCGAGCAGGAAGGCCCAGACCAGCGAGGTATATTCGAACGGCGCCAGCACCGAGACCGGCGCGCGCCGCATGGCCTCGAAGAAGGAGAACTGTCCGGCCCCGCCCAGCATCCCCATGGCCACGATCAGCAGCAGCTCGTAGAGGCTCGGCGTGCGCCAGACGAAGAACAGCGCCACCCCGGTCATGCCCAGAAAGAACAAATTGGTCATCGCCATCTGCACGATGCTCTTTTCCGCCATCGCCGTCTTGCGCAGCAGGATCGTGCCCGCCGCCCAGAGGCAGGCGGCCAGCAGCGCCAGATAGACCGGCACCGACAGCGTCAGCCCGGACGGATCGGACGCGATGACGACGCCCGCGAAACCGACGGCGACCGCCGCCCAGCGCGCCACGGACACCGCTTCCTTGAGCACGATGACCGCCAGCACCGTCGCCACCACCGGCGCGGCGAAATAAAGCGTCGTCAGCTCCGCCAGCGGCAGCGACGCCGCCGCCGTATAGAAGGACAGCCATGCGGAGAGCAGGAACAGGCTGCGCACCGCCATCGGCCGCACGATGGGCGAATGGATGAGCCGGTGCGCCAGATCGCGCCGCCCGATGGCGAAGCTGATCACCAGGATCGTCAGCGAGCGGAAAAACAGGATCTGCCAGACCGGCAGCGTATCCACCAGCAGCTTGATGACGCCATCATGCGCCGTGAAGAGAAAATAGGCGATACTGACCAGCAGAATGCCGGTTCCTGTCGTGCTGTTCACGGCTGCACCATAAGGCATGTCCCGGAAAGGCGGATACCGGTTTTCCGTCCGGGCATGCGGCAAATCGAAGTGTCAGAAACATTGGCGCGAAAACGCCCGCGCACACGCCGCCCGGCAGAAACGGCGAAGAGCGCCAGAGTGGCCACGCGCCGCTGCATCTGTCAATGGCAAGATTTAGCAGACCGGCATGATTTGACACGCATGGCGTGCGGCCTTAGGAAGCCACCTGCCCCGTTCACGGCGCGAAACAAAACGTGACGCTGGCGGTATTGCAGATTCAATCGATTTAAATAGAGTTTGTTTTCCCGAAAAGACAACCGAAAACAAAAAACCACGCTGCGCCGCGTTTCAGGAGACGTGATCACATGGCAAATTCGATTCGCGAGCCTCTCGCCGCCCCTTCGGCTGGCCTGTTTCCGAAAAGCAGGGTCGCGATCTCGCTGCTGTTCCTGATGAACGGCTTCATCATCGGCTCCTGGGCGCCGAAAATCCCGGATTTCGCGGCAGGGCTCGGCCTGAACGAAAGCCAGCTCGGCCTGATGATTCTCGTCTTCGGGGTGGGATCGCTGGTAATGATGCCGTTGACGGGCGCGCAGATCGCCCGCTTCGGCTCCGCGCCGGTGACGAAAGCGCTCGCCATCGGGCTGACGCCGACGCTGCTCTTCGTCACACTGGCAAACGACGTATGGTTCGGCGCGGTGGCCGTCTTCCTGCTCGGCGGCTTTTCGGGCGCGATGGATGTGGCCATGAACGCCAATGCGGTGGAGGTGGAAAAATCCATGCGCCGCGCCATCATGTCCTCCTGTCATGCCTTCTGGAGCCTGGGCGGCCTGTTCGGCGCAGGCTTCGGCGGGCTTTTGATCGGCGATTACGGCACGCTTGCCCATGCCGCCGCGCTGACCGTGGTGGCGGGCGCGATGGTGGCCATCGCCTGGCCGTTCGTGCTGCGCGACGCTCCGCTGGCAACAGGGGAAAAGCAGAAGCTGCGCCTTCCCAAAACCGCCCTGCCCTGGCTGATCGGTTTCGTGGCGCTGTTTTCCATGATGCCGGAAGGGGCGATCCTCGACTGGGGCGCGCTCTATCTGCGTCAGGAGCTTGGCGCCTCCGTCGCGCAATCCGGCTTTGCCTTCGCCGCCTTTTCGCTGACCATGGCGGCCATGCGCTTTGCGGGCGATCCGATCCGCGACCGGCTGGGGGCGGTGCGCACCATGCGTGTCAGCGCCGTCCTCGCCTTCATCGGCATCCTGGCGGCGGGCCGCGCGCCGACGGCGGAAATGGTGATGCTGGGCTTTGCCATTGCCGGGCTCGGCATCGCCAATCTGGTGCCGATCGCCTTTTCGGCGGCGGGCAACCTGACCGGCCTGCCGCCCGGCGTCGGCATTTCGCTGGTCACCACGCTTGGCTATTCCGGCATGCTGTTCGCGCCCTCGCTGATCGGCTTCGTGGCGGAGCATACCGGCTTTTCGGCGGTGTTCACCGTCCTGCCGGTGCTGCTGCTGGTGGTGCTCTGCCTGTCCCATATCGCCAGGCACGCCGATAGGATCAAATAAAGCATTCCCGGCAAAGGCGCGCAGCGGTTCGGCGTCCGGCGCTGCGCGGCAACAAAGCCGCATCCGGTAAAAGTGATGCGCTGCGCTGTTGACAAGGCAAGGCGCATCCGCCACCTGAATGGCAGATCATATTTCAGGGTGAAAACCGCATGTCCCTCGACGATTACGATCCCAAACCGCGCCGCGCCTCCGTTGCCGTCGATGTCGGCGGCGTGATTGTCGGCGGCGGCGCGCCCGTCGTCGTGCAATCGATGACCAACACCGATACCGCCGATATCGACGCCACCGTGGCGCAGGTCGCAGCCTTGTTCAAGGCCGGATCGGAGATCGTGCGCATCACCGTCGACCGTGACGAAAGCGCCGCCGCCGTTCCGAAAATCCGCGAGCGCCTGCTCAGGCTCGGCATGGATGTGCCGCTGGTCGGCGATTTCCACTATATCGGCCACAAGCTGCTCGCCGATCACCCGGCCTGCGCCGAGGCGCTCGCGAAATACCGCATCAATCCCGGCAATGTCGGCTTCAAGGACAAGAAGGACAAGCAGTTCGGCGATATCGTCGAAATGGCGATCCGCTACGACAAGCCGGTGCGCATCGGCGTCAACTGGGGCTCGCTCGATCAGGAACTGCTGACCGCGCTGATGGACCGCAACCAGGCCGAGGGCTCGCCGCTGTCGGCCCGGCAGGTGACGCGTGAGGCGATCGTGCAATCGGCGCTGATTTCGGCGCAACTGGCGGAAGAAATCGGCCTGCCGCGCAGCCGCATCATCCTGTCGGCCAAGGTCAGCCAGGTGCAGGATCTGATCGCCGTCTATTCCATGCTCGCCGAGCGCTCCGACCATGCGCTGCATCTCGGCCTGACGGAAGCGGGCATGGGCTCGAAGGGCATCGTCGCCTCCTCCGCCGCCATGGCTTACGTGCTCCAGCACGGCATCGGCGACACCATCCGCGTGTCGCTGACGCCGGAGCCGAACGGCGACCGCACCCGCGAGGTGCAGGTGGCGCAGGAGCTGTTGCAGGTGATGGGCTTCCGCCAGTTCATTCCGGTGGTCGCCGCCTGTCCCGGCTGCGGGCGCACCACCTCGACGGTGTTTCAGGAGCTGGCGCAGAACATCCAGAACGACATCCGCAAGAACATGCCGGTCTGGCGCGAGAAATATCCGGGCGTCGAGGCGCTCAATGTCGCCGTCATGGGCTGCATCGTCAACGGCCCCGGCGAAAGCAAGCATGCCGATATCGGCATTTCGCTGCCCGGCACCGGCGAAACCCCCGCCGCCCCCGTCTTCATCGACGGCCAGAAGGCCATGACCCTGCGCGGCCCCAATATCGCCGCCGATTTCGAGGCGCTGGTGACCGATTACATCGAAAAGCGTTTCGGCCGGAAGACGGCGGCCGAATGACGGGCATTCTCATCCGCCCGGAAGAAAACAGGGATATCGAGGCGATCCGCCGCGTCACCAAAGCGGCCTTCGCGCCGATGGCCTATAGCAGCCAGACCGAGGCGGAAATCATCGATGCCCTGCGCGCGGCAGGCGCCCTGACGATTTCGTTGGCCGCCGTGGAAGCCGGTGAGGTGATCGGCCATATCGCCTTTTCCCCCGTCACCATCGATGAAAAGGACACCGGCTGGTTCGGGCTGGGGCCGATTTCGGTCGATCCCGGCCGCCAGAAGCAGGGCATCGGCAGCAGGCTGATGCGCGAGGGCCTGTCGCGATTGCAGGCAATGGGGGCGAAGGGCTGCGTCCTGCTCGGCGATCCCGGCTATTACCGGCGCTTCGGCTTCGACACCGATGCCAGCCTCGTCTATGAGGGCGCGCCTGCGGAATATTTCATGCGGCTTGCCTTCGAAAGCCCCGTTCCCGCCGGGAAGGTATCCTTTCACGAAGGCTTCGGCGCAAGCTGATTCCGGCTATCCTCAATGCTTGCGGTGGGCGATGAAACGCGCCGCCTGCGCCAGCACATCCGCCCGCGCCCCATAGGGCGACAGCAGGGCTTCGGCTTCCGCCACCAGCTCCGCCAGCCGCGCCTCGGTCCAGCCGATGCCATGCAGGGCGGGCAGCGTGCCCTTGCCGCGCGCGGCATCCTTGCCGGTCGCCTTGCCGAGCGTCGCCGCATCCGCCGTGAGGTCGAGCAGGTCGTCGGCAAGCTGGAAGGCAAGGCCGATCCTTTCGCCGAAACGGCGCAGCCGCCGCCGGTCCGCATCCGGGCTTCCGGCAATGATCGCGCCCGCCTCGCAGGCGAAGCGGATCAGCGCGCCGGTTTTCATCGCCTGAAGCGTGACGATGTCAGCCTCGTCCGGCGTCTGCGTTTCCGCTTGCAGGTCGAACATCTGCCCGCCCGCCATGCCGCCCACGCCCGCCGCCCGCGACAGCGCCAGCACCAGTTCCACCTTGCGGCGGTCGTCGAGCCGCGTTTCGGGGGCCGCGATGATATCGAAGGCCATGGTCAGCAGGCCGTCACCCGCCAGGATCGCGGTGGCGTCGTCATATTGCACATGCACCGTCGGCTGGCCGCGCCGCGTGTCGTCGTCGTCCATGGCGGGCAGGTCGTCATGCACCAGGGAATAGCAATGCAGGCATTCCAGCGCCGCGCCGACACGCAGCGCCGCCGCCTCGTCACCGCCGAGAAGGGCGGCGCTTTCGATCACCAGCGCCGGGCGCAGCCTCTTGCCGCCGTTCAGCGCCCCATGCCGCATGGCGGCCATCAGCCGCTGCGGGCGGGCGATCTCGTCCGCCTGCCCGGCATCGGCCAGAAGCGCCTGCAACAGCGCCTCGATGGCTGCGGCGCGGCGTTCGAGAAGGATGTCGAATGTCATGGTCGTCTTCGTGCTCATCAGGCCGGTTTGCCATGCGGGCGGGGCCAAGGCAATGCGAATCCGCCGAAACTTGCCGCACAATGCCCGCCCGCGCTTTCCTTGGGCGCCGGGAGCAGGTAAGAAGCCACGAACACCACCCACGCGGACGATTGTGACCTTGGAGATCACCCCCGAGACGAAGGCCGAGGAGGAGCCCTTGCCCGCACCCCGTTCGGGCGGCTGGGCCGGGTTTCGCCGCTCGGTCTCGCGCTATCGCCGCCGCATCGTCCTTGCCCTGATCGGCATTGCCGTGCTGCCCTATGCGCTGATGCTCCTGTATCTGCTGCCGTTCCTGCATCCGGTCTCGACGCTGATGGTCGCCGATCTGGCGCTGGCGCGCGGCTATGACCGGCGCTGGGTGGATTTCGAGGATATCTCGCCCAATCTGGTGCGCGCCGTGATGATGTCGGAAGACGGCCAGTTCTGTTTCCATGGCGGGGTGGACTGGAACCAGATGCACGGCGTGGTGCAGGATGCGCTGGCGGGCGAGCAGACCCGCGGCGCCAGCACCATCCCGATGCAGACGGTGAAGAACCTGTTCCTGTGGAACAGCCGCTCCTTCGTGCGCAAGGCGCTGGAGCTGCCCTTGGCGCTGACGGCCGACGTGATCTGGCCGAAGCGGCGGATGATGGAGATCTATCTCAACATCGCCGAATGGGGGCCGGGCATCTACGGCATAGAGGCGGCGGCCCGCTATCACTTCAAGGTGCCCGCCTCGAAACTCTCGGCCCGGCAGGCAGCGCTTCTGGCGGTGTCGCTGCCCAATCCCATCACCCGCGTCGCCAGCAAGCCGGGGCGCGGCATGCGCCGCCTCGCCGCCGTCATCGAAAGGCGCGCCCGCGCCTCGGGCGATTACATCAAATGTCTTTATGACTGATATCAGCGTCAAAGGCTGGATCATCGGCGCCTGACGGGCGATGCTGGGGATGAAAACGGAAGGAGCGCGCAATGGCAGACCTCACCCTTTATATCGCCAACAAGAACTATTCCTCCTGGTCGATGCGCCCGTGGATCGCGCTGGAAGCGGCGGGCATTCCCTTTCGCGAGCAACTGATCCCCTTCGATTTTCCGGCAGGCAATCCGGCCATCCGCGCGATTTCGCCGAGCGGCAAGGTGCCGGTGCTGGAGCATGAGGGCCTGCGCATCTGGGAATCGCTGGCGATCATCGAATATGCCGCCGAGCTTTATCCGGATGCCGGCCTGTGGCCCGGGGACCGCCGGGACCGCGCCATCGCCCGCTCGCTGTCGATGGAGATGCTGGGCGGCTTCCGGGCGCTGCGCGGCGCCTGCCCGATGAACCTTCGCCGCCCGCCCCGCGCCATCGCCCTGCCCGAAGGCGTGACGGAGGATGCCGCCCGCATCGGGACGCTGTGGCGCGAGCGCCTTGCCGCGTCCGGCGGGCCTTTCCTGTTCGGACGCTTCTCGGCGGCGGACGCCATGTTCGCGCCCGTGGTCAATCGGCTGGAAACCTATGAACTGACCAAGGATGCAACCGTGCTCGCCTATATGGCGGCGGTGAAGGCGCATCCGGCATGGCGGAAATGGGAGAAGGCGGCGCTTGCCGAACCCTGGGTCGTGCCCGAGGACGAGGCTTGACCGGAATTCATGAAAAAATGCATGTGGGGACTGGTCAACCGGGGCTTTGGCATGTATAAGCCCGCCAAATTTCCGATTTTGGAGCGCGGATTTTCGCCGGGTATCCGGCTGGAAATCGTGTTTCATCCCGTCAAGTGGAGTTAAGCAAATGGCTGTACCGAAAAGAAAAACGAGCCCGTCCAAGCGCGGTATGCGCCGCTCGGCTGACGCTCTCAAGGCCCCGACCTACATCGAAGACAAGAACTCCGGCGAACTGCGCCGCCCGCACCATGTCGACCTGAAGACCGGCATGTATCGCGGCCGCCAGGTTCTGACGCCGAAGGCCAGCGCCTGAGTTCGAGCGGATATTCCGCACCGCATTCGAACCCCCGGTGAAAACCGGGGGTTTTTCTTTGCGCGCTTTCCGCCTGCGGAAATGCGGGCGCAGGATTCGATGAAACCGGTTCGTTGCAGGAAAAATGGCGTCCACGAGAGGATTCGAACCTCCGACCCCAGGATTCATACCACTTCGGCTTTTGCCGCCGCCCTCCGGACGTTCGTGGTCTGGACTGTCCCTTCACCATAGGTTCCGAGGAACCCTTAGGCGCTGCCCGTCCAGTCTCTACACCTTCAACGGATTTCTCCGAAGCTTGGCTCGGGATCGGCATGCTGGAAGACCAGCGAAGCGTTCCCCGACTTTGAGCAGATCCGCCATGGCGTTTCCGGCCATGACGCCCAATTTTAGGAATCCTGTGCTCTATCCTGCTGAGCTACGTGGACGCGACCGCGATTCTGTCGCTGCCTCTCTATAAACTGAAAAACACGCGCTTCGCAATACGTCCTGTTCCCCGCGAAACAGGCGGCCTGCCCGCATCATGGCAGGATGCGCATATCGGGAAGGCAAGCACGGCCTTCCGGTTCAGGAGCCACGATCATGCGCAGCCCTATCGCCATTCTCGCCATCTTCGCCGCCACGGCGCTTGCCATCGCCCTGCCCGCGCTCTCCGGGCATTTCCCGGCAATACGCGAGGGCATGGCCGAAGCCATGCCCGCCTGCACCGTCAAGCTGAACCGCAAATATGATTTCAGCGGCCGCCTTTATATCCACAAGGTCCGCATCTGCCACCGCCAGAGCGCGGCCTAACCGCCTCAGGCGGAAAGGCGCGACTCGGCCAGATGCACCCAGTAGGAAATGCCGTGGGCGATCACCTCGTCGTTGAAATCATAGGCGGCGTTGTGCAGCCCGGCCGAATCGCCATTGCCCACGAAGATGAAGGCGCCCGGGCGGGCGTTCAGCATATAGGAGAAATCCTCGCCGCCCATCATCGGGTCGATATCGCCCTTGACGTTGGCCGCGCCCGCAATGGCGCTGGCGCTGGCAATGGCATGCTCCGTTTCGCGCGCATGATTGCTGGTGACCGGATAATTGCGCTTGTAGACCGACACGCCCTCGGCGCCATGGGCGGCGCACAGACCGTCGACGATCTGGCGGATGCGCGCCTCGGCCATGTCCCGGTCCTCGGCCGTCAGCGTGCGCACCGTGCCGCAGATCTCCGCCTCGTTGGGAATGACGTTATAGGCCGACCCCGCATGGAATTTGGTGACCGTCACCACCACCGAGCGCAGCGGATCGGTGGTGCGCGAGACGATCTGCTGGAGGTTGGTGACGATCTGCGCGCCGATGGCGATGGGATCGATGGTGCGGTTCGGCTGGGCGGCATGGCCGCCGCGCCCCTTCACGGTGATGGTGAATTCATTGGTGGAGGCCATGATCGGCCCCTTGCGGGTGGCGAAATGACCGACGGGAAGGCCGGGCATATTATGCATACCATAGACTTCCTCGATGGCGAATCGCTCCATCATGCCGTCCTCGACCATCAGGCGGCCGCCGCCGCCGCCTTCCTCGGCAGGCTGGAAGATCACGGCGATGTTACCGGCGAAATTGCGCGTTTCCGAAAAATACTTGGCCGCGCCCAGCAGCATGGCGGTGTGCCCGTCATGGCCGCAGGCATGCATCTTGCCGGGTGTGGCGGACGCATAGGGCTTGCCGGTGATTTCCGTCATCGGCAGCGCGTCCATGTCGGCGCGCAGGCCGATGGTGCGCCCCGCGCCGCCCTTGCCCCTGATGATGCCGACGACGCCGGTGCGCCCCAGCCCCGTCACCACTTCGTCCACGCCGAATTCCTTCAGCTTTTCCGTCACGAAGGCGGCGGTATTGTCGACATCGAACAGCAGTTCCGGATGTTCGTGCAGATAACGCCTCCAGCCTGTCACTTCGTCCTGGAGATCGGCGGCGCGGTTCAGAATGGGCATGGGCTACGCTTCCTGTCTTGTCGCATGGCATTTTCGCAAAACCGCTTTACACTTTTGCGAGACATGCTTTGGCCATATAGGATAAATAAGCGCAACTGACGAGAACAATCCGGACAATTCGAGGAATCGCCGTGCCAACGAAGACCGCCCCCATGTTTGCCGCCCTGCGCCGCCTGTCCGTGACCGGTGTCGCCGCGGCCATGACGCTGGCCGCCGCCACGCCCGTTTTCGCCAATCCGCGCATCGTCGTCGATGTGCAGACGCTGCGCGTCATCGATCACGAGGATGCGTTCCGGCGCTGGTATCCGGCCTCGCTGACCAAGCTGATGACCGCCTATGTCACCTTCAGCGCCGTGCGCTCGGGCCAGCTCAGCATGGAAAGCCTGGTGACGATGAGCAAGCGGGCCGCCGACCAGCCCGCCAGCAAGATGTATTACAAGCCCGGCCAGCAGATGACGCTGGACAGCGCCCTGAAGATGCTGCTGATCAAATCCGCCAACGACATCGCCGTGGCGATCGCCGAAACCGTCGGCGGCTCGCAGGAAGCCTTCGTCGAGCGCATGAACCGGCAGGCACTGGCGCTCGGCATGTCCTCCTCGCGCTTCATCAATCCCAACGGCCTGCCCGGTAAGGGGCAATATACCACGGCCCGCGATCTCGCCGTGCTGGCGGTCGCCATCAAGCGCGATTTCCCGGAATATGCCGCCTATTTCTCCTATGAGGGCTTTTCCACCGGCAAGAAGAACTATCCGAACTACAATCTTCTGATCGGCCGCTTCGATGGCGCCGACGGCATGAAGACCGGCTTCATCTGCGCTTCCGGCTTCAACCAGGTCTCCTCCGCCACCCGCGACGGCCGCACGGTGGTTTCGGTGGTGCTGGGCACGGAAAGCCTTGGCGCGCGCGCCGACATGTCCGCCGACCTGTTGCAGAAGGCATTGAGCACCGGCGGCAGCGCCAGCCTCACCCTGCGCACGCTCCAGCCCTATGGCGCCGACCGCGACAGCGTGGCCGATATCAGCGCCGACATCTGCTCCGCCAAGGGCAAGAAGGTGCGCAGCGAAGGCCGCGACGAGGTGGGCCGCATGAAGATGCATTCGGCCTATATCCATGAAATGACCCGCGAGCCGAATTACGTCTTCGCCGGTCTGGTGCCGGGCAGCGAAGCCAAGCCCGGCAACACCGCCTCCGCCGGCGAGCTTGCCAACGTGCCGATCCCGATTCCGCGCCCGGCAACGTTCTGAGGTTCGCCCGATGAGCCAGTTGAGCGAGCGCATCGCCGTTTCGGTGGTCACCGGCTTTCTGGGGGCGGGCAAATCCACCCTGCTGAACCGCATCCTGCGCGACCCGGACATGAGCGACGCCGCCGTCATCATCAATGAATTCGGCGAGGTCGGCATCGATCACCTGCTGGTGGAAACCTCCGGCGATTCGATCATCGAGCTTTCGAACGGCTGCCTGTGCTGCACGGTGCGCGGCGAGCTGGTGGATACGCTCGCCACCCTGCTCGACCGCATGCAGACCGGCCGCATCCGGCCGCTGAAGCGCATCGTCATCGAAACCACGGGCCTTGCCGATCCCGCCCCGGTCATGCAGTCGGTGCTCGGCAATCCGGTGCTGGCGCAGGATTTCGCGCTGGATGGCGTCATCACCGTCGTCGACGCCGTCAACGGCCTGGCGACGCTGGAGCGCCATCCGGAAGCCGCGCGCCAAGCCGCCGTCGCCGACCGGCTGGTGCTGTCGAAAACCACGCTGGCAAGCCCGCAGGCGCTTGATGCGCTGAAGGAGGCGCTGCGCCGCCTCAACCCCCGCGCCCCCTTCGTGGATGGCGACAGCGAGGAAGCGGGCCGCGCATCGCTTCTCGCCAACGGCCTTTACGACACCGCAACCAAGATCGCCGACGTTTCGCGCTGGCTGCGCGACGAGGCGGCGGCGGACGAGCACGCCCATCACCATCATCACGATTGCGATGCGCATTGCGCCGACCCGTCGCACCATCACCACCACCACCACGACGTCACCCGTCACGGCGCCGATATCCGCTCCTTCGCGCTGGTGCATGACAAGCCCATCGATCCGATGGCGCTGGACATGTTCATCGACCTGCTGCGCTCCGCCCATGGCGAGAAGCTGCTGCGCATGAAGGCCATCGTCGCCACCACCGACCGCCCCGAGCGGCCGCTGGTGCTGCATGGCGTGCAGAACGTCTTCCACCCGCCAGCCCGCCTGCCCGCCTGGCCCGACCCGGAAGACCGGCGCACCCGCATGGTGCTGATCACGCAGGGGCTCGATGAAGGCTTCGTGCGCGACCTGTTCGACACCTTCACCGGCAAGCCCCGCATCGACCGCCCGGACCGGCAGGCCATGGAAGACAACCCGCTCGCCATTCCCGGCATGCGATTCTGAGATTTCGTATCTCTCTTTTCTCAGGAGACTTGCGGGCGGGGCTATCGCATCTGGAATTTGCCCCTCACCCTAACCCTCTCCCCGCCTGCGGGGAGAGGGGACTTGCCCCACGAATAGCTGTTATTTTGAGGAAAACCGAGCGGCATATCTCCTTCTCCCCGCCTGCGGGGAGAAGGTCGCGGCAGCGGGATGAGGGGCTTCACACCAGATGCGATAGCCCTGCTTTTGTTGGAGAGATGCCGGCAGGCAGAGGGGGTTTTTAATCGTGATACCCCTTTTGTCAGGGAATCATCCGCCCTTGCGGATATGAAACCGGTGGCCGTCGCCGGTCTTTTCGGTGCCGAGCAGGGCGTGGCCGTCCTCGTTGCAGAGATGCGTGATATCGATGACGGCAAGCGGATCGGTGGTGGCGACGAGGATTTCGCCGCCTGCGGGCAATTGCGCCAGGCGGCGGCGGGTTTTCAGCACCGGCAGGGGGCATTTCAGCCCCCTGAGATCGTAAAGCGCCGCCGTCATCGCCTTACCAGAATTTCCAGAACGGCTTCTTTTCGCCGGTCTCCTCGACAGCCGCCGTCGCGACCGGGGCCGTCTCGGCGACCACGGGCTTGATCGGGTTCGGCTGGGGAACGGGAATGGAAGCGACCTGCGCCGGAGCCCCGCTTGCGGCCTGCGCCACCGTCGCCGCCGTCAGGCGGTCGATGGCCGCTTCGGCGGTTCTCGCTTCCTGCGCCTTCAGCTTTTCCTCGTATTCCCGGGCCTTCATCAGCTTGCCCGCTTCCAGCGAGGTGCCGGTCGGGGCATAGGCGAGTTCGCGGCCCTTGCGCAGCTTGGCGACCACGGCCTTGCGCTCGGCCTCGCTGGGATCGACCCAGACCATGCCGTCATATTTGCGCAGCGCCTTTTCATAGGCGAGATCGTAGCTCTTGCCATAGGCGGCAAGGGCTGCCTGCAAGGCGGGCGGCGTGCTCATCGCCGGACAGGCGCCAGCCGGGTTGAAGCCGCCGGATGCCTGCTGGTTGAAGACATATTTCTTCTCGCAGACATTCACCTCGGGCGGCCGCTTGGTCACCTCGAAATTGTCGTAGCCCGCCTTCAGCATGGTCCAGAAGGGAATATGCTCGCTCTGGCGATGGCGGGCCATGTTGTCCGCCGTCATGCGGAAGGGAAAGGCCTGCAACTGGATCGACTTCTGCCCGCCCTTGAAGGCGTCACGCGCCAGGGCGTAGATCTCCAGCACCTGCTCGTCCGTCATCGAATAGCAGCCGGAGGAGGAGCAGGCGCCATGGATCATCAGATTGGTGCCGCTGCGCCGGTTTGCGGCGTCATAGCGATTCGGAAAGCCGGTATTGATGGCGAGGTAATATTTCGAATTCGGATTGAGATGGGCGGGCGTCAGATTGTAAAAACCCTCCGGCGCCTGCCGGTCGCCTTCCTTCACCTTCGGCCCCAGCTTGCCCGACCAGGCGCAGATCCTGTAATCCGTCAGCTTCTCGAAGCGGTTGTCGGGGCGCGCCTTCCACACTTCGAGAGCGCCCTCTTCCTTGAAGATGCGCAGCAGGATGGGCGAATTCTGGTCCATGCCCTTGGCGCGCATCTTCGCCAGCATCTGCGGCGAAAGCGGCTCGGTCACCTTGTTCTTGACCTTGGACAGATCCACGGTCGAGACGGATTCGAGAGATTCATTGCAGCCCGCAAGCGCAAGGGCCATCAGGGAAAAAAACGCAATGGTTCTCAGGCGCATGTCAAAGGGGCGCATGTGAAAAGCTCACCGGGGTTTGCGGGCCGAAGCGCGGCCCGCTTAACAAATCGTAAAGACACCATACGCGCAGACGGTTAACGAAATCTTGACTTTCTCCTGTCCTGTGCCGCTTCGCCACACCCGTCCGCCGCGCGCAGCCTGCACAAATCAGGTTTCGACACCCGCCGTTTATTACAGATTACGGCCGATGTTGAGGAATTTTTGACGGCGGTCGTTGCGCAACTGCTCGCCCGAGCGCTTGCCGAGATCGGAAAGCGCCTGCGCGATGGTGTCGCCCGCCGCCGCGATCACCCGGTCGGGGTCGCGATGGGCGCCGCCCACCGGCTCGGGAATGATGCCGTCGACGACGCCAAGGCCCTTGAGGTCTTCCGCCGTCAGCTTCATGGCGGTTGCCGCCTCCCGGGCGCGAGACGAATCGCGCCACAGGATCGAGGCCGCCCCTTCCGGCGAAATCACGCTGTAGATCGAATGCTCCAGCATATAGACGCGGTTGCCGGTGGCGATCGCGATCGCCCCGCCCGAGCCGCCCTCGCCGATGATGATCGAAACCACCGGCACCTTGACGTTCAGGCACATCTCGGTCGAGCGGGCGATGGCTTCCGCCTGGCCGCGCTCCTCGGCGCCGACGCCGGGATAGGCGCCCGCCGTGTCGATCAGCGTCACCAGCGGCAACTGGAAGCGGTCGGCCATTTCCATGACGCGGATCGCCTTGCGGTAGCCTTCGGGCCGGGCGCTGCCGAAATTATGTCGGATGCGCGACTTGGTGTCGTTGCCCTTTTCCTGCCCGATCACCGCGACCGGCTGGCCGCGAAAGCGCGCAAGACCGGCCTGAATGGCGGCATCCTCGGCAAACTTGCGGTCGCCCGCCAGCGGCGTGAAATCGGTGAACAGCTCACGGGCGTAATCGACGAAATGCGGCCGCTGCGGATGCCGCGCCACCTGCGTCTTCTGCCAGGGGTTGAGCTTGGAATAGATGTCGGCCATCGCCTCGCGCACGCGCACTTCCAGCCGGTCGATCTCATCGGTCGTATCGATGCTCTCACCTTCCGACGCGAGTTTCCGCAACTCGTGGATCTTGCCCTCAAGGTCGGAGATGGGCTTTTCGAAATCGAGATAGTTGTGCATGAGATCCGTTTCCGATCGTTCCGATTGTCTGCGCACCGCTCTTTCAGCGGGTCTAATCCCGTGTTTTTGCCTGTTTGGCAAGGGGGTGATGCGTTTCTACGAGGTCCCGCAGGCGCTCATCCAGCACATGCGTATAGATTTGTGTCGTGGAAATGTCCGAATGGCCGAGCAATTCCTGCACCACGCGCAGATCGGCGCCGTTCTGCAACAGGTGGCTGGCAAAGGCGTGGCGCAGCACATGCGGCGAGATTTTCGACGGCGTCAGCCCGGCGCGGATCGCCAGATCCTTGAGATCCCGGGCAAAGACCTGACGCGGCAGGTAGCCCTGTTTTGCGGCGGATGGAAACAGCCACGGGCTTTCCTCGCCCTGCCCGACCGCCGCAGCGGCGCTCTTCAACCCCGCATAGCTCTTCAGCGCCGCCATCGCCGAGCGCGACAGCGGCACCAGCCGCTCCTTGCCGCCCTTGCCCTTGATGGTCAGGAACCGCTCGTCCACCTCCTGCACACGGGCGGGCAGCGACACCAGTTCGCTGACCCGCATGCCGGTGGCATAAAGCATTTCCAGAAGCGCCAGCATGCGCGCCCGCGAAAGCTGTTCCGGCCCGGCTTCGCCCGCCTCCCGCGACGCCTGCTCCAGAAGGCGGCTGACCTCATCGACGCTCATGATCTTCGGCAGCGCCCGGCCCTTTTTCGGCGAATCCAGCACGCCGGTCGGATCGTCGCCGCGCAGGCCTTCGGCATAGAGGAACTTGAAGAACTGCCTGAGCGCCGAAAGCCGCCGCGCCTGCGACGAAGCCTTGAAGCCTTCCGCCGCCAGAGAGCCGAGATAAGCGGTGAGATCGGCGGTCGCCGCCCGCGTCAGCACCGTGCCGCGCCGGGCCATGAAGCCTTGCGCGTCCATCAGGTCGCGCTCGTAGGATTGCAGCGTATTGACCGCCGCCCCGCGCTCGGCGCTCATCATTTCCAGAAAGGCTTCGATATGGATGGCGCTCATCGGGGTCTCACGGCGCCGCTTGCGGCTGCGGCGGGTTGACCCGTTCGGAGGGCAGGCGCACCGTGATGTCCCTCTCCTTCGGCTGCACAAACACCGCCAGCCCATACAGCGTGCCATAGATGAAACCCGCAATGCCGAGGCAGATCAGCAGGAAGCGGAACAGGGTCGGCATCGATACTCCTCATGCGTGTTGCGCCCGGCCGGGCGGCGCAGGAATTGTCCCGGAATATGGGTCGGGGCCGCCAATTATGCAAGAACACCCCTTACCGCCCACTTATCGCGCCGCCATGGCTTGACGCTTTCCCCGCATTTGTCGATAGGGTGACGAAAGGGATTTTTGAGACCGATGACAGACAGTTCCATCGCCATCGCCGATAGCCTTCCGGCCAGCCCTCTTCAAGACCGCGCGCGCGTGGCACTCGGAAGCCGCAATCTCATCCTGATCGGGCTGATGGGCGCCGGTAAATCCGCCGTCGGCAAGATCGTGGCGAGCCAGCTCGGCATTCCCTTCGTCGATACCGACCATGAGATCGAGCGCGTCTCGCGCATGACCATTCCCGAGCTTTTCGCCCGTTATGGCGAGCAGGAATTCCGGGCGCTGGAAACGCGTGTCATCAAGCGGCTGCTGCGCCACGGCCCCCGCGTCGTCTCCACCGGCGGCGGCGCCTTCATCAACGAGCGCACCCGCCGCCATCTCAAGAAGGGCGGTGTCTCGGTCTGGCTGCGGGCCGATCTGGAGGTGCTGTGGGAGCGCGTCAGCCGCCGCGACAACCGCCCCCTGCTCAAGACCGAAAATCCGAAACAGACGCTCGCCGATCTGATGACCGCCCGGTATCCGATCTATGCGGAAGCGGATCTGACCGTGCAATCGCGCGACGTGCGCAAGGAAGTGGTGGCGCAGGAGATTCTCGAAGCGATTCTCGGCCGCACCCAGGGAAGCAAAGCCGAATGACCGACCAATCCTCCACCCGCGCCGTGCGCGTGCCGCTCGGCGAGCGCGCCTATGATATCCTGATCGGCGACGACCTGATCGCCCGCGCGGGCGCGGAAATCGCCGCCCGCCTCAAGGGCCGCAAGGCCGCCGTCATCACCGATGCCAATGTCGGCCCGCTCTATCTCGACGCGCTGATGCAAAGCCTGACGGATGCGGGCATCACCGCCGTCTCGCTGACGCTGCCCGCCGGGGAGAAGACGAAAAGCTTCGAGCATCTCATCACCGCCTGCGACACGCTGCTCGACGGGCGCATCGAGCGCAACGACGCGGTGATAGCGCTTGGCGGCGGCGTCATCGGCGATCTCACCGGCTTTGCGGCCGGGATCGTCCGGCGCGGGTTGCGCTTCGTGCAGGTGCCGACCTCGCTTCTGGCGCAGGTCGATTCCTCCGTCGGCGGCAAGACCGGCATCAACACCCATCACGGCAAGAACCTCGTCGGCGTCTTCTACCAGCCCGATCTGGTGCTGGCCGATACCGGCGCGCTGAAGACGCTGTCGCCCCGCGAATTTCGCGCCGGTTATGCCGAAGTCGCCAAATACGGCCTGATCGACAAGCCGGATTTCTTCGAATGGCTGGAGAAAAACTGGCGCGATGTCTTCGCGGGCAGCGCCGCGCTCACCGAAGCGATCGCCATCAGTTGCCAGGCGAAATCCGATGTGGTCGCCGCCGACGAGCGCGAAAACGGCCTGCGCGCCCTGCTCAATCTCGGCCACACTTTCGGTCATGCGCTGGAAGCCGCGACCGGCTATGACAGCGCCCGCCTCGTGCATGGCGAGGGCGTGTCCATCGGCATGGTGCTGGCGCACCAGTTCTCATCCCGCCTCAACCTCGCCAGCCCCGACGATGCCGCCCGCGTCTCGGCGCATCTTGCCGATGTCGGCCTGCCCACGTCGATGCGCGACATTCCGGGCGACCTGCCGCCGGTGGATTTCCTGATGGACGCCATCGCCCAGGACAAGAAGGTGAAGGGCGGCCAGCTGACCTTCATCCTGACCCGCGGCATTGGCCAGTCCTTCGTCGCCGACGATGTGCCCGCCTCGGAAGTGCAACGCTTCCTCATGGAAAAGCATCCCTCGGCCTGATATCCCGGAATACAAAAAGACCGCTCTCGGCATGGCCGGAGCGGTCTCTTTATTTGATGAAATTCGCCTACTCAGGCGGCGAGGTCGTCGTGCTCGCTTTCCTTGAACATCTTGGTGAGGTTCAGGAAGCAGATCATGCCGTTCTCGCTGGCGATGATGCCTTCGGAATAGGACTTGTCGAAGGAGGCGGTCACTTCCGGCACCGGCTGCACCTGCGAAGCGGCAATCGTCAGGATATCGGAAACGCGGTCGACCAGCATGCCGATCACCATGTTGTGCACCTCGGCGACGACGATGGCGCTGCGCTCGTTGGCGGTGATGCTGTTCATGCCGAGCTTGTAGGCGAGATCGATGATCGGGATCACCGAGCCGCGCAGGTTCATCACGCCAACCACATCCGGCGGCGAATGCGGGATCGGCGTCGACGGCGCCCAGCCGCGAATTTCGCGGATCGACGTCGTCTTCACGCAGAATTCCTGATCGTGAATACGAAAGGCGATGATCTCGATGGTCTCGCCGCCAAAATTGGTCGAATTGATCGCTGCCATTGAATTTTCCCACTCTGTTGCGCGTCTTGCGCAAATCCCGCCACTCGTCCGCCCGCAAGACGATTCGGCTATCCTGGCCACGTTAACAGCGTTTTCTTTCCCAATTCTAAAGCATGGCGCCAGGAAAGACCGGCAATAAAAAAGCGGCCCTGAAGGCCGCCTTTTTCGAACTTGATGTCTTCGGCGTCACACCGGAACGACGATGCCGTTCAGATGCGTCAGCTCAGCGAGATGACGTTCCAGGTGGAACTTCTGGTCATGCGACTGGGCGCCGCCGAGATCGTTGCGAACGGCGTCGATACGCTTCTGCAAGGTTTCCCGCGTCATTTCCGAGGCCGGAACCGCCGATTCGGCCAGAACCGTGCAGCCCGTCGGCAGAATGTCGGCGAAGCCGCCGAACACGACGTAACGCTCGGTCTTGCCCGCGGCGGTCTTGACCGTGATGACGCCCGGCTTGATCGTCGTCATCGTCGGGGCATGATTGGCAAGCACCGTCATTTCGCCTTCCGTTGCCGGAATGACAACTTCGACGACCTTCTCCGACAGCAGAAGACGCTCGGGAGAAACGAGTTCAAACGTGAAATTGTCGGCCATGGCGGATCAACTCTTTTTGTCTGGTCGCAATCTGTGACCGGCGCGCCTTCCGATCCGGAAGGCGCGCCGTGTCAATGATGATTAAGCAGCTTCGGCGGCCAGCTTCTTGGCCTTCTCGATGGCTTCCTCGATCGAACCGACCATGTAGAACGCCGCTTCCGGCAGGTGGTCGTATTCGCCGTTCACGAGGCCCTTGAAGCCCTTGATCGTGTCTTCGAGGGCGACGAGCTTGCCCGGCGAGCCGGTGAAGACTTCGGCGACGAAGAACGGCTGCGACAGGAAGCGCTCGATCTTGCGGGCGCGGGCAACGGCCAGCTTGTCGTCTTCCGACAGTTCGTCCATGCCAAGGATGGCGATGATGTCCTGAAGCGCCTTGTAGCGCTGCAAGGTCGACTGAACCTTACGGGCGACTTCGTAATGGTCTTCACCGACGATCATCGGGTCGAGCATGCGCGAGGTCGAGTCGAGCGGGTCCACGGCCGGGTAGATACCCTTTTCGGCGATGGAGCGCGACAGAACGGTCGTGGCGTCCAGGTGGGCGAACGAGGTGGCCGGAGCCGGGTCGGTCAAGTCGTCGGCCGGAACGTAAATGGCCTGAACCGAGGTGATCGAGCCCTTGGTCGTGGTGGTGATGCGTTCCTGCATCTGGCCCATGTCGGTCGCCAGCGTCGGCTGGTAGCCCACGGCCGACGGGATACGGCCGAGCAGAGCCGACACTTCCGAGCCAGCCTGCGTGAAGCGGAAGATGTTGTCCACAAAGAACAGAACGTCCTGGCCCTTGTCGCGGAAGTCTTCAGCGATGGTCAGACCCGTCAGGGCGACGCGGGCGCGCGCGCCCGGCGGTTCGTTCATCTGGCCGTAAACAAGGGCAGCCTTGGAGCCTTCGCCGCCGCCGAGCTTGTTCACGCCGGATTCGATCATTTCGTGGTAAAGGTCGTTGCCTTCGCGGGTACGCTCACCCACGCCTGCGAACACCGAGTAACCACCATGCGCCTTGGCGACGTTGTTGATCAGTTCCATGATCAGAACGGTCTTGCCGACGCCGGCGCCGCCGAACAGGCCGATCTTGCCGCCCTTGGCGTAAGGAGCCAGCAGGTCGACGACCTTGATGCCGGTGACGAGGATCTGCGCTTCCGTGGACTGCTCGACGTAAGCCGGGGCGTCCTGGTGAATGGAGCGGCGGGCCGACGTGACGAGCGGACCGGCTTCATCGACGGGCTCGCCGATGACGTTCATGATGCGGCCGAGGGTCTCGTCGCCGACCGGAACCGAAATCGGAGCGCCGGTGTCGACGACCCGCTGGCCGCGAACCAGACCTTCCGTCGAGTCCATCGCGATGGTGCGAACGACGTTCTCGCCGAGATGCTGGGCGACTTCGAGCACCAGACGGTTGCCGCCATTGTCGGTTTCCAGCGCGTTCAGGATCGGCGGCAGCTCACCTTCGAACGCCACGTCGACGACGGCGCCGATGACCTGTGTCACCTTGCCAATGGAAGTAGCTGCGTCAGCCATGTTCCTACCTCTTTCCTTGGTCTCAGAGCGCCTCGGCGCCCGAAATGATTTCAATCAGTTCCTTGGTGATCTGCGCCTGACGCTGACGGTTGTAGCTGAGCGTCAGCTTATTGATCATCTCACCGGCGTTGCGCGTTGCATTGTCCATCGCGCTCATCTTGGCGCCCATTTCACCCGCGACGTTTTCAAGCAACGCGCGGAAGACCTGAACGGTGATGTTGCGCGGGATCAGATCGGAGAGGATCGCGGCGGCATCCGGCTCGTATTCGTACACGGCGGTCGCGCCATTGGCGGTCGCCTTGTCGGCAACCGTCGTGTCGACGGCGGCCGGAATGAGCTGGAGCGCGGTCGGAACCTGGCTGATCACCGACTTGAACTCGGAATAGAACAGCGTGCAGACGTCGAACTCGCCCTTGTCGAACATCGACATGATATTGCGAGCGATCTGGTCGGCGTTTTCGAAACCGATCTTCTTGACTTCGCGCAGATCCGTGCGGCCGACGATCAGCGAGGCGAACTCGCGGCGAAGGATGTCGTAACCCTTCTTGCCGACGCAATGGATCTTGACCGTCTTGCCCTGCGAGAGAAGCTGACGGGCGTGATCGCGCGCAAAACGCGCGATCTGGGAGTTGAAACCGCCGCAGAGACCGCGCTCGGCGGTGCAGACGACGAGCAGATGCACGTCGCTCTTGCCGGTGCCGGTCATCAGGCGCGGGGCGCTGTCATCGGCGCCAACCGCCTGGGCGATGTTGGCGAGGACGGCGCTCATGCGCTGCGAATAAGGCCTGGCGGCCTCGGCCGCTTCCTGGGCGCGCCGAAGCTTCGCCGCGGCGACCATTTTCATCGCCTTGGTGATCTTCTGCGTCGCCTTGACGGAGGCGATCCGGTTTTTCAGATCCTTAAGTGAAGGCATCCGTTATCCGTCCTACTCGTTTATGTCGATCAGGCGAAAGACTTGGAGAAGCTGTCGAGAGCGGCCTTCAGCTTGGCGCGCGTGTCGTCGCTCAGAGCCTTTTCGGCGCGGATCGTGTCGAGGATCGCCTTGCCTTCCGAACGGAGGTAGGAAAGGAAACCCTGCTCGAACTTGCCGACCTGCGCGACCGGCAGCTTGTCGAGATAGCCGTTCACACCGGCGAAGATCACCGCGACCTGCTCTTCCGTCTTCAGCGGCGAGAACTGCGGCTGCTTCAGGAGTTCGGTCAGGCGGGCGCCACGGTTCAGCAGGCGCTGGGTGGCGGCGTCGAGGTCCGAACCGAACTGGGCGAAGGCGGCCATTTCGCGATACTGGGCAAGCTCGCCCTTGATCGAACCGGCAACCTGCTTCATGGCCTTGATCTGCGCGGACGAACCGACGCGCGAAACCGACAGACCGACGTTCACGGCCGGGCGGATACCCTGGTAGAACAGGTCGGTTTCGAGGAAGATCTGGCCGTCGGTGATCGAGATCACGTTGGTCGGAATGAAGGCCGACACGTCGTTACCCTGGGTTTCGATGACCGGCAGAGCCGTCAGCGAACCGGCGCCACGCTCGTCGGAGAGCTTGGCGGCGCGCTCCAGAAGGCGCGAGTGCAGGTAGAAAACGTCGCCCGGATAGGCTTCGCGGCCCGGCGGGCGGCGCAGCAGCAGCGACATCTGGCGGTAGGCGACGGCCTGCTTGGAAAGGTCGTCATAGCCGATCAGGGCGTGCTGGCCGTTGTCGCGGAAGTATTCGCCCATGGCGCAACCGGCGAACGGCGCGAGGTACTGCATCGGAGCCGGATCGGAGGCCGTTGCGGCAACGACGATCGAGTACTTCAGGGCGCCGCGCTCTTCCAGAACCTTCACGAACTGGGCGACGGTCGAACGCTTCTGGCCGATTGCGACGTAGACGCAATACAGCTTGTCGTTCTCGGGGCCGTTGTCCTGAATGGACTTCTGGTTGAGGATGGTGTCGAGGATGATGGCGGTCTTGCCGGTCTGGCGGTCGCCGATCACAAGCTCGCGCTGGCCGCGGCCGACCGGGATCAGGGCGTCGATGGCCTTGAGACCCGTGGACATCGGCTCATGCACCGACTTGCGCGGAATGATGCCGGGCGCCTTGACGTCGACGCGGGCGCGGCGAGTGGCGTTGATCGGGCCCTTGCCGTCGATCGGGTTGCCGAGCGCGTCGACGACGCGGCCGAGCAGTTCCGGACCGACCGGAACGTCGACGATGGCGCCGGTCCGCTTGACGGTGTCGCCTTCGCGGATTTCACGGTCGGAACCGAAGATAACCACGCCGACATTGTCGGCTTCGAGGTTCAGCGCCATCCCGCGGATGCCGTTCGGGAACTCGACCATTTCGCCCGCCTGGACGTTGTCGAGACCGTAAACGCGCGCGATACCGTCACCGACGGAGAGCACCTGGCCGACTTCCGAGACTTCCGCCTCTTTGCCGAAATTTTTGATCTGATCTTTCAGAATTGCGGAAATTTCCGCGGCGCGGATATCCATCAGCCAACCTCTTTCAATGCGAGCTTAAGGGTAGAGAGCTTGGTGCGAAGCGACGTATCGATCTGCCGCGACCCGACCTTGACGATCAGGCCGCCGAGGATCGCCGGGTCGACCGTGACGGAAATCGCCACGTCCTTGCCGGTCACGTCCTTCAGCGCCGCCTTCAGTTCATGTTCCTGTGCCGGTGTAAGCGCATGCGCGGACGTCACGTCGGCGGTGATTTCACCACGATGACGGGCTGCGATGACGCGGAACGCGCTGATCATGCCCGGAAGGGCGAACAGGCGGCGGTTGCCGGCGACAACCTTGAGAAAGTTTCCGACGAGACCGGCGATACCGGCGCGCTGGCAGACGGCTTCGATGGCCTTGGTTTGATCCTCGGCCGAAAAGACCGGGCTGGCGATCAGACGCTTCAGGTCTTCGCTCTCGTCGAGGAGGGCCTGAAAACGGTCGAGGTCGGACTTGACGGCATCCACCGCGTTGCTTTCCAGCGCAAGCTCGAAAAGCGACGAGGCATACCGTTCTGCCACACCTGATGTGATCTGGGATGTGTCTGCCACGGGCGCAAATTTCCCTGATTTGCTTCCAGAAACCCGCCAGCCCCCAACGAAATGGCGATGATTCTGAAAATGCTTCGGTTTCACCCGAAAACGGCCTGACGGCAAAGCCATGCCTTTTCCGAAATTCGGCGACCGTCTAGCATAGGATACAGGGACTCGCAACACGGGTATGCGAGGAATAAGCGTTTCACGCGCCAATAATGCGGAGAAATTGAGGCGTGGATACCGTAAAGGTGCGCAAGCGCCCCCGAACCGGTCCGGCCGCCGCTTCAAACCCAGCCGAAGACGTAAAGCAACGGCAGGGTGGCGAGCGCAAGCTGCACAATCAGAAGTAGCATATTCTGCACCGCCCCGCCCCGGTCCGACAGCATCGAAATCACCCGCGCGAAGGCCGACAGCGCGAAGGAGGCGCCGAGCGCGAAATAGACCATCGGTTGCGCCAGAATGATCGCCGACAGCCCGCTGCCGAGATAGAAGCCGCCGATCAGCGAGCGCGCCTCGCCATAGGCGCTGGCGCGGCCGTCGCGGGTTTGCAGGCCGAGAAGGCGCAAGGCGAAGCCCGGCGCGAACATCGTCACGAAACCGATGACGGCCACGAAGGCGGCCGCGCCGAAGGCGAGCCGCTCGCCGAGTTCTGCGGGAAAATACAGTTCCATTCGCACCATCCGATACCGCGATTCACCGGGGTTATGGCATGAAGGCGCGGCCGGGAGAATCCCCGTGCCGCATTTTGGCACAGGCTTTTCGGGCTGCGAAGCGCGGGCGGCTTACAGAAAGCTCTGCGGATCGATATCCACCTGCACATGCACGCTGCCGCGCTCCTTCGGCCCGCGGGAGAGAAGCTCGCGCAGATAGGCTTGCAGGTCGCTGTTGCGGCGGCCATGCACCAGCAGGCGGAAGCGGTGGCGGCCGCGCACCAGCGCCAGCGGCGCTTCCGCCGGGCCGAGCACCATGATGCCCGTCACCTCGGGCGCCGCCTGCCGCAGACCCCGCGCATGCCCTTCCGCATCCGGGCGCGTATCGGCCGACACGATGATCGAGGCGAGACGCCCGAAGGGCGGCAGCATGGCCTTTTCACGCTCGTTGATCTCGCGGTCGTAAAAGGCTCCCGCATCGCCGGAAACGATGGCCTGCATCACCGGGTGACCTGGCTGGTAGGTCTGCAAAAGTCCGTGGCTTTTCAAGCCGGTGCGCCCGGCGCGGCCGGTCACCTGGTGCAGAAGCTGGAAGGTGCGCTCGGCAGCCCGCGGATCGCCGTTCGCCAGCCCGAGATCGGCATCGACGATGCCGACAAGCGTCATCATCGGGAAATTATGCCCCTTGGCGACGAGCTGCGTGCCGATGACGATATCGGCCTCGCCCCGCGCAATGGCGTCGAGTTCGAGGCGCAGCCGCTTCACCCCGCCCATGTCGGAGGAGAGGACGATGGTGCGGGCATCGGGAAAATGCTTCTCCACCTCCTCGGCGATGCGCTCGACGCCGGGACCGCAGGCGGCCAGATGATCGAGCGTGCCGCATTCCGGGCAGGCCTCGGGCGTGCGCTCGGCATAGCCGCATTGATGGCACTGGATCTGGCCGCGAAACCGATGCTCCACCAGCCAGCTCGAACAATTCGGGCACTGGAAGCGGTGGCCGCAGACGCGGCAGAGCGTCAGCGGCGCATAACCGCGCCGGTTGAGGAACAGCAGCGCCTGCTCGCCCTTTTCGATGGTCTTGCCGACGGCGCGCAGCATCACCGGCGACAGGAAGCCGCCGCGCTGCGGCGGATGGCGGCGCATGTCGATGAGATGCAGGTCGGGCAGGGCCGCATCGCCGAATCGCGTCGGCAGGTGGATGGTGGTGTAGCGGCCCGTCTGGCCGTTGACCTGGCTTTCCACCGAAGGCGTCGCCGAAACCAGCACGACCGGAAAGCCGGAAATGCGCCCGCGCACCACCGCCATGTCGCGGGCATTGTAGAAAACGCGGTCCTCCTGCTTGTAGGCGGGATCATGCTCCTCGTCGACGATGATCAGGCCCAGCTCCTCGAAGGGCAGGAACAGTGCCGAGCGTGCCCCCGCCACCACCCGCACCTCGCCCGTCACCGCCTGCCGCCACACTTTTTCGCGCATGCGCGGGGCGAGTTCGGAATGCCACTCGGCGGGCTTGGAACCGAATCGCTCCTGAAACCGCTCCATGAAGCTGGCGGTCAGCGCGATTTCCGGCAGCAGGATCAGCACCTGTTTGCCGCGCCGCAGGGTTTCAGCGATCGCCTCGAAATAAACCTCCGTCTTGCCGGAGCCGGTGACGCCATCGATCAGCGACACGGAAAAATCGCCCGCCTTCACCGCCTCCACCAGATCGGCGGCGGCCTCCTTCTGCGGTCCGGCGATGCGCGGGGCGATGAAATCGGGATCGGGCTTGGCCACCACCGGCGGCGGCGGCAGGAACACGGTGTCGAACAACCCCTGCGCCATCAGCCCGTCCACGACGGAAAGCGAAACGCCCGCCGCATGCGCAAGGCCGCTGCGCGTCCATGACAGCCCGTCCTGCGCAAGCTCCAGCACGCGGGCGCGGGCGGGCGTCATCCGCGCCGGCGCGCCGCCCAGGAAGCGCAGGCCCTCGACCATCGGCTCCGGATCGAAGGCGGCGGGGGCGCGCAGCGCCATGCGGGCCACCAGCCCCGGCGGCGTCAGCGTATAGGCGGCGATCCAGGCGATGAAATCGCGCATGTCCCTGTCGAGCGGCGGGCAATCGAACACCTTCTCGATGGCCCGGAGCTTTTTCGGATCGAGCTTGCCGTCATCCTCGCCATCCCAGACGACGCCGATCACCTGGCGGGGGCCGAGCGGCACCTGCACCACCGAGCCCGGCTCCACCGCCATGCCTTCCGGCACGGCATAGGAATAGGGCGCGGGCACCGGCAGGGGCACGAGCACGGGCACGGCGCGCTTCAGCGCCGGGGCTTGAAAGAGGGCGCCGAAAAGATCGGACGAATCGCTGGTCATCGCGCCGGACATTGCCGCGTCCGGCCGCGAAAGAAAACATCGGGGTGAGGCATGCGGGCCAAACAACCACGCCAACAAGGAAATTGCATGGCGATGCGCCTTAACAATTCCCTAACCAGCAAGCCCGACAATGGGGATCGATCGCCGAACAACCCCGGAGCCGCCGTGAACGAATTGCTGATCATCGCCGATTCGCGCCTGATGGCGGAGCGGACGCGCTGGCTGGACGCGCTGGCGGGCGAACGCCGCCTGTCGCAGCACACGCTGGACGCCTATGAGCGCGACACGCGGCAGTTCCTGATCTTCCTCACCGGCCACGTCGCCGCTCCCGCCAGCCTTGCCGATGTCGAGACGCTGCGCCCCGCCGACCTGCGCTCCTTCCTCGCCCAGCGCCGCAGGGATGGCGCGGGGTCGCGCTCGCTCGGGCGCAATCTCGCGGGCGTGCGCTCCTTCCTGCGCTATCTGGAGCGCAAGGGGCTGGCCAATGCGGCGGGCGCCAATGCGGTGCGCTCGCCCAAGCAGGGAAAATCCCTGCCGAAACCGCTGACGGACATACAGGCGCTCACCGTCGTCACCAACGAGGCGCAACTGGCCGAGGAGCCGTGGATCGCGGCGCGCAACGCCGCCGTGCTGACGCTGCTCTACGGCTGCGGCCTGCGCATTTCCGAGGCGCTGGACCTGACGCCCGCCGATTTCACCCCCGGCGCGGATGTGCTGCGCATTCTCGGCAAGGGCAACAAGATGCGCATCGTGCCGCTCCTGCCCGTCGTCGCCAGGGCCGTGGAAGCCTATCGCGCCGCCTGCCCCTACGATCTGCCCGCCGAAGAAGTGCTGTTTCGCGGCGCGCGCGGCGGGCGGCTGCAACCGGCGATCATTCAAAAGGAGATGCAGCGCCTGCGCGGCGCGCTCGGCCTGCCGGATACCGCAACGCCGCATGCGCTTCGCCATTCCTTCGCCACGCATCTCTTGGCGGGCGGCGGCGATCTGCGCACCATTCAGGAACTGCTCGGCCATGCCAGCCTTTCCACCACGCAGGTCTATACCGGCGTCGACGCCGCCCGCCTGCTCGATGCCTATGACCGCGCCCATCCCCGCGCCTGAACGACCGGAACACACGCGATGACCACCGCCTTCATGGATACCACGGGCAAATTCGAGCGGCTGGCGCGCTGGCTGCTGCGGCTGGCGGCGCTGTTTCCGCTGGCGCTGCTGCTGGCGCTCGGTCTCACGCTTGCCCTGCTGCGGCCGGCACAGGCGGCGCAGGAGATCGTCTGCGCCGGCCACAACCTTCTCGACGAGATGCAGGCGAGCGATCCCGACGCCTATGCCCGCGTTGTCGCGGAAGGCGCCGCCGTTCCCAACGGCAAGGGCATCTTCTGGAGAGTGGAGAAGGCTGGCGCCGCACCCTCCTGGCTGATGGGCACCATGCACCTGACCGACGCCCGCGTTCTCGCCATGCCGGAGGCGGCGCGCAAGGTCTGGCCGCAGGCGCAGACGGTGATCGTCGAATCCGACGAGATCCTCGACGAGCGCAAGGCCATGGCCTCGCTGTTTGCAAAACCCGAGCTGACCATGCTGACGGACGGCTCCACCATCACCAGCCTGCTGTCGGAAGCCGACAGCAGGAAGCTGGAGGACGGCCTGAAAAGCCGTGGGCTTGCCCTGCCGCTGGTGGCGCGCATGCAGCCATGGATGATCGCCAGCTTCGTATCGCTTCCCGCCTGCGAACTGACCCGCAAGGCGCAGGGCGCTTCCTTCCTCGACAAGCGCATCGCCGAGGACGCGACGGCGCAAGGCAAGGCGCTGGTCGGGCTGGAAACCATGGAGGAGCAGCTTTCGGCGATGGCGAGCCTGCCGCTGAAATTCCACCTCGACGCGCTGATCGAAACGCTGGCGCTCGGCGAGCGCATGGACGGCATGATCGAGACCATGATCCAGCTTTACCTCTCCGGCGACACCGGCCGGATCATGCCGATGGTGAAGACCCTGACGCCCGGCGGCGCCGATCCCGGCAAGGGCTACGCCGCCTTCGAGCAGCGCATCCTCATCGACCGCAACCGCATCATGGCCGAACGCGCCGCGCCCTATTTCGCCAGGGGCAATGTCTTCATGGCCGTCGGCGCGCTGCATCTGCCGGGCGATGAGGGCGTGGTCGCGCTGCTGCGCAAAGCCGGTTATACGGTGACGCCCGCGGAGTAAGCTCATGCCACAACCGGCCTTATTCGGCACGCTTAATCAAGCCATGTCGAAGGGTCGCGCCTGCCGTGAACAACAACGATGATTTCCGCCCCGTAATCAGCCGGCTCGTAAATGGCGAGGTAATTGCCCTCGATGACAAGCCGGGCGGCCGGAGCAATATCGGGACGGGCAGGTCCCATTTCGGGATTGGCGGCAACCAGCTCGAACTTGCCGAACAGCCTCAGCAACAGTTTATCGGCCGCCCGTTCATTATGAGCGGCAATATCATGCCAGATGACGCTCAACTGCCGCTTGGCGCGGGGAGAGAGCCTGTATTTACCCACGGGCGACGCGGCGCTCTGCCTTCAGGCTCCTGAGGAACTCCGAGGGGTCAACCTCTTCCGGCTCCCCGCTGGCCTTGCCTTCGGCATATTCGCGCCGGAGATATTCGATCTCGAGCGTGCGAACTTCCTCGCGCTGTTCCAGCAGGCGCAGACTATCGCGCACAACCTCGCTCGCACTGGCATAGCGGCCACTATCGACCAGCGCTTTTACAAAGCCCTCATAATGGGAACCGATATTGTAACTCGATGGCATGACAGTCCCTTTCATCGGCTGGAATTTATCAGCTTTTGATAATTCAGACAAGAAAGCGGCCTCTCGCCAGTTATACCGGCAAGCCCCCATCGCTTGCCGGTATGGTATTTGCGATTCTCACATATGGATCGGCTTGAAGAAGGTGGCGAGCGCGGCTTCCTTCACGGCTTCCGACATGGTGGGATGCGCGTGGCAGGTGCGGGCCAGATCCTCGGAAGAACCGCCGAATTCCATCAGCACCGCCGCCTCATGGATCATCTCGCCCGCGCCGAAACCGACGATATGCACGCCGAGAACCCGGTCGGTCTCCTTGTCGGCCAGCACCTTGACGAAGCCGTCCGTCACCAGCATGGCGCGCGCGCGGCCATTGGCGGTGAAGGGGAACTTGCCGGCGCGATACGCCACGCCCGCCGCCTTCAGCTCCTCCTCGGTCTTGCCGACGGAGGCGACTTCCGGCTGGGTGTAGACGACGCCCGGAATGACATCGTAATTCACATGGCCGTGCTGACCGGCGAGGATCTCCGCCAGCGCCACGCCCTCGTCCTCGGCCTTGTGGGCCAGCATCGGGCCTTTCACCACGTCGCCGATGGCATAGATGCCAGCGACATTGGTGCGGAAGCCACCGTCGATCTCGACGCGGCCGCGATTGTCGAGCGCGACACCGGCTTCCTCAAGGCCGAGACCGGCCGTATAGGGCTTGCGGCCGGTGGCGATCAGCACCACGTCGGCATCCAGCACCACGGCGTCGCCGCCCTTCACCGGCTCGAAGGTCACCTTCGCGCCCTCGCCCGCCTTTTCCACCGCCGTCACCTTGGCGCCGAGATGGAAGGTCATGCCCTGCTTGGCGAGCATGCGCTGGAACTGCTTGGACACCTCGCCATCCATGCCGCCGAGAATCGTGTCGAGATATTCGACCACCGTGACCTTTGCGCCGAGGCGCGACCAGACCGAGCCAAGCTCCAGCCCGATGACGCCGCCGCCGACCACCACCATGCTGCCCGGCACCTTGCCGAGCGCGATGCCGCCGGTGGAGGAGACGATGACCGTCTCGTCGATCTCGACCGGAACGCCGGGAATGCCCGCGACATCGGAGCCGGTGGCGATGACGATGTTCTTCGTCTCAAGCTCCGCCACCTTGCCGTCCTCGCCGGTCACGGAAACCTTGCCAGCCGAAACGATCCTGCCGGTGCCCTGATAGGCGTCGATCTTGTTCTTTTTGAACAGGAAGGCGACGCCGTCGACATTGGCCTTCACCGTCGCATCCTTGTGCGCCATCATCTTGGAAAGGTTGAGGGTTGGCGCGGCGACCTCGACGCCGAGCGCATCCATGCCATGCGCGGCGTGGTGGAACATTTCCGAGGCGTGCAGCAGCGCCTTGGAGGGAATGCAGCCGACATTGAGGCAGGTGCCGCCATAGGTGGCGCGCTTTTCCACCACGGCCACCTTCAGGCCAAGCTGGGCCGCCTTGATCGCGCATACATAGCCGCCGGGACCGGAGCCGATGATGATGACGTCATAGGACATGGTTTTCTTCCTTCATGTTGTCGATAGGCGGACGGCGTTTTCCATCATCGGCCGCCGCTCACATTGAGGATCGCGCCCGTCGTGTAAGAGGACGAGGGTGAAAGCAGGTAAAGGATGCCGTCGGCCACCTCGCGGGCGCTGCCGGGCCGCTGCATGGGAATGGCCGAAGCCAGCCGGGCGGCGCGATCGGCATCGCCGCCGGAAGCGTGGATTTCCGTATCGATGATGCCGGGCCGCACGCCGTTGACGCGCACGCCTTCGGCCGCGACTTCGCGCGCCAGCCCCAGCGTGAAGGCATCGATGGCCGCTTTCGAGGCGGCATAATCCACATATTGCGCCGGTGCCCCGATGATCGCCGCCATCGAGGAAATGTTGACGATCGCCCCGCCCTGCCCGCCATGGCGGGTCGACATGCGGCGCACGGCCTCGCGGGCGCAGAGCATCGAGCCGATGATGTTGATGCGCATCATCCGCTCCAGCCGCGCCGCGCTCATCGCGTCGAGGCGGGTGGAAACATCGATCACGCCCGCATTGTTGACCAGCCCGTCGAGCCTGCCGAAGCGGCTGTCGGCAGCTTCGAACATCGCGAGGATATCCGCCTCCACGCCGACATCGCCCTGAACCGCGAACGCCTCGCCGCCGGATGCCTCGATCCGCCGGACGACACCCTCAGCCGCACCGGCATTGGCGGCATAGTTGACGGCGACGCGCCAGCCGCGTTCGGCGGCAAGCAGGCAGACGGCCGCGCCGATGCCGCGGCTTCCGCCGGTGACGAGGAGAGCCGGACGCCCGCTCACGATGCGCACCCCTTCAATATCAGACTATCGGATGGCTCCCGCTCGGCCTTGCCCTTGCCCCAGGCGGACGAGGATTGCAGCGAGGGCGCAAAGCCCGGCAGCAGCAGTTCGCCGACGGCAGGCTTGTCCTGATCGGGCAGGGTGACGATCTTGCCGCCGCTTACGCCGTAAACGATATCCTGCCAGACGGTGCAGGCGGCGATATCCGCACCGGTCGCGTCGCCCTCGGGGCAATTATAGAACAGCATGCCCTGCGGCCGGGCGACGGGCTCCGTCGTCATCACATAGCCGTCGAGCAGCACGGGCGTATCCTTCACCCTCACCGTGAAGCGATGCGTCGCCGCCGATGTCTCGGGATTGACCGGCTCGAAGGTCAGCGTGTAGACGCCGCTCGCATCCGTATAGACGCCCCTGCCCTGCATGCAGGCTTCGTCAGCCAGCGCGGAACCGGCTGCGAGAAGGCCAAGCAGGGTGAGGGCGGCGCGGCGCATGGCTCATACCGCCTTTTCGGTGGCGAGCTTGATGCCGAGCGCGATGAAGACGACGCCGCTTGCCCGGTCGATCCACTGGCTCATCCGCGAAAAGGCGGCGCGCATCCTCGGCGTCGTCATGAACAGCGACACGCCGACGAACCAGGCGATCAGGCAGGTCGCCATTACCAGCCCGTAGCCGAACTTGACCGTGACGGGGGTGTGGGCATGCACCACCGTCGAGAAGATCGACAGGAAGAAGAACACCGCCTTGGGATTGAGCGCATTGGCAAGGAAGCCGAGCCCGAAGGCCCGCGCCGCCGATTGCCGCTCGCGCGTCTCGGCGGCATCCGCCGGTTCCATCGCAAGCTCGGTCCTGCCCGCGCGCAACGCCTTGATGCCGATATAGACGAGATAGGCGACACCGCACCATTTGACGATGTTGAAGAGGTAGATCGACTGGGAAATGATCAGCCCCAGCCCGAGAATGGTGTAGCTGACATGGAACATCAGCGACGCGCCGATGCCGAAGGAGGTGACGATGGCGGCGCGGCGGCCATGCACCAGCGATTGCCGGATCACCATGGCGAGATCGGCGCCGGGCGAGACGATCGCGAAGAAGAAGATCGCCATCAGCGAGGCGAGTTCGATCAGGTAGGGATGCATCGCACCGTCTCCGTTTTACCGCCGTCAGAACACCAGCGCCACGAACATCGCGGCAAGGCCCGCCATCGAACCGGCCCATGCCAGCGAGCGGATATAGGGAACACCGGCCAGATACAGCGGAATGTAGAACAGACGGCAGGCAAACCACAACCACGCGCCGCCGATCCCCCAACCGGAAACATCGCCCGTCAGCACCAGCGCCAGCGCCAGTCCGATGAAGGCCGGATAGGTTTCGCGGAAATTGGCCGAGGCCCGCTTGGCGCGCCCGGCGATTTTCCCCCTGGGTTCGAAACCCTCGTCACGCGGCCCGGCATTCCACGACGCGCCGAGCGTCTTCGATGCCTCGGCGCTGACGGTGAAGGCTTGCAGCAGAACGTGAACGACCAGCAGGACGGCGCTCCAGCCGACCATCGGCAGGAAAGGCGATGCGGAAAGGGAGGACACGTCCATGGCGATTGCGATTCCGTTAAACGACCTGAGAAAAAGCCGCCCCGCGATCCGGGACGGCTTCGATCTGGACTGCGATCAGAGATCGAGAACCAGACGCTCCGGATCTTCCAGGCTTTCCTTGACGCGCACGAGGAAGGTCACGGCTTCCTTGCCGTCGACGATGCGGTGATCGTAGGACAGCGCCAGATACATCATCGGACGGATGACGATCTGACCGCCGACGACGACCGGGCGTTCCTGAATCTTGTGCATGCCGAGAATGCCGGACTGCGGCGCGTTGAGGATCGGCGAGGACATCAGCGAACCGTAGACGCCGCCGTTGGAGATGGTGAAGGTGCCGCCCTGCATGTCGCTCATCGACAGCGCGCCGTCACGCGCCGCCTTGCCGAGACGGCCGATTTCCTTCTCGATTTCGGCGATCGACATCTGGTCGGCGTCGCGCACCACCGGAACCACCAGCCCCTTGTCGGTGCCGACGGCGACGCCGACATGGCAGTAGTTCTTGTAGATGATGTCGGTGCCGTCGATTTCGGCGTTGACGGCGGGCAGTTCCTTCAGCGCATGCGTCACGGCCTTGGTGAAGAAGCCCATGAAGCCGAGCTTGACGCCGTGCTTCTTCTCGAAAATGTCCTTGTAGCGGTTGCGCAGATCCATCACCGCCTTCATGTCCACCTCGTTATAGGTGGTGAGCATCGCAGCGGTGTTCTGGGCGTCCTTGAGGCGCCTGGCGATGGTCTGGCGCAGGCGCGTCATCTTCACGCGCTCCTCGCGGCCCGCATCCTCCACCGTGGAGGGCGCGCGCGGCGCGGCCTTCGGGGCTTCGGCCGGAGCAGCCGGGCCCTTGGCGATGGCGGCGAGCACGTCGCCCTTGAGGATCTGCCCGCGCTTGCCGGAGCCTTCGACATCGGCGGTCGAGACATTGGCATCGGCGGCAACCTTGGCGGCGGCGGGCGAAACGGGCATTGCCGATGCCGGGGCGGCGGCAGGCGCTTCCGCCTTGGCCGGAGCCGGAGCGGCGGCGGGAGCGGGTGCGGCGGACGCAGCGGCGCCAGCGGCCCCTTCGGTGATCTGGCCGAGCAGGGCGCCGAGGCCGACGGTTTCACCCGCCTGCGCGACGATTTCGGCAAGCGTGCCCGCGGCGGGCGCGGGAACCTCGATGGTAACCTTGTCGGTTTCCAGCTCCAGCAGCGGCTCGTCGGCCTTCACGCTGTCGCCGACCTTCTTGAACCAGGTGCCGACGGTCGCCTCGCTGACGGATTCGCCGAGGGTGGGAACGCGGATTTCAGTGGCCATTGTTCAAATCCTGATGTTCGAAATTTCGTTGTGAAGCGGTCAGTCCCGAGGCCCGGCGTCAGCCGCCGAGCGCATCTTCGAGGAAGGCCGCAAGCTGCGCCAGATGCTTGGACATCAGGCCCGTTGCCGGAGAAGCGGCTGCGGGGCGGCCCGTGTAGCGGACGCGCTGATACTTGGCATCGATATGCGCCAGCACCCATTCCAGATAGGGGTCGATGAACGACCAGGCGCCCATGTTCTTCGGCTCTTCCTGGCACCAGACCATTTCCGCGTTGCGGAAGCGCGACAGCTCGTTGATGAGCGCCTTGGCCGGGAACGGATAGAGCTGCTCCAGACGCAGCAGGTAGATATCGTCGATGCCGCGCTTTTCGCGCTCTTCCAGAAGATCGTAATAGACCTTGCCGGTGCACATGACGACGCGGCGGATCTTGTTGTCCTTCTGAAGCTTGATCGGGCCGTCCTTGATGACCTCCGCATCGTCCCACAGCAGGCGGTGGAAGGCGGATTCGCCCGCCAGTTCCGCCAGCGTCGAGACCGCCCGCTTGTGGCGCAGCAGCGACTTCGGCGTCATCAGGATCAGCGGCTTGCGGAAGTCGCGCTTCATCTGGCGGCGCAGGACGTGGAAGTAGTTGGCGGGCGTCGAGCAATAGACGACCTGCATGTTGTCTTCGGCGCACAGCTGGAGGAAACGCTCCAGACGCGCCGAGGAATGCTCCGGACCCTGCCCTTCATAGCCATGCGGCAGCAGGCAGACGAGGCCCGACATGCGCAGCCACTTGCGTTCGCCCGACGAGATGAACTGGTCGAACACCACCTGCGCGCCGTTGGCGAAATCGCCGAACTGCGCTTCCCACAGCGTCAGCGCGTTCGGACGCGCCAGCGAATAGCCGTATTCGAAGCCGAGCACGGCCTCTTCCGACAGCATGGAGTTGATCGCCTCGTAGCGCGCCTGCGTCGGCGACAGGTTGGCGAGCGGGATGTAACGCTCCTCGGTTTCCTGATCGTAGAGCACCGAATGGCGCTGCGAGAAGGTGCCGCGCTCGACATCCTGACCGGAGAGGCGGATCTTGACGCCGTCGAGCAGCAGCGAGCCGAACGCCAGCGCTTCCGCCATCGCCCAGTCGATGCCCTGCCCGGTCTCGACCATGTTGGCGCGGTTGTCCATGAAGCGCTGGATGGTGCGGTGGGCGCGGAAATCCGCCGGAATCTCGGAAATCTTGCGGCCGATTTCCTTCAACTGCTTCATCGGCACGGCGGTCTTGCCGCGGCGCTGCTCGTCGGCATTGTCTGCCGTGCGCAGGCCCGTCCATGCGCCATCCAGCCAGTCGGCCTTGTTCGGCTTGTAGGATTGCCCGGCCTCGAATTCCTGCTCCAGATGGGCGCGCCAGTCGGCCTTCATCTTCTCGAATTCGCCTTCGGTCAGGATGCCCTCGGCGATCAGGCGTTCGCTGTAGAGCTGCACGACCGTCTTGTGGCTGCGGATGACCTTGTACATCTTCGGCTGCGTGAAGGACGGCTCGTCGCCTTCGTTATGGCCGAAGCGGCGATAGCAGAACATGTCGATGACGACAGGCTTGTGGAACTTCATGCGGAATTCGGTCGCAACCTTGGCCGCGTAGGTCACCGCTTCCGGATCGTCGCCGTTCACATGGAAGATCGGCGCCTCGATCATCTTCGCCACATCCGACGGATAGGGCGAGGAGCGCGAGAAGGCCGGATTGGTGGTGAAGCCGATCTGGTTGTTGATGATGATGTGCATCGTGCCCGCGACGCGATGGCCGCGCAGGCCCGAAAGGCCGAGGATTTCGGCCACCACGCCCTGACCGGCGAAGGCGGCATCGCCGTGCAGCAGCAGCGGCAGCACCTTGGCGCGCTCCTTCAGCGGAATGATGTCGCCATCGAACACCTTGGCGCGCTGATCCTGCTTGGCGCGGGCCTTGCCCATCACCACCGGGTTGACGATTTCCAGATGCGAGGGGTTGGCCGTCAGCGACAGATGCACCCGGTTGCCGCCGAAATCGCGGTCGGAGGAAGCGCCGAGGTGATACTTCACGTCGCCGGAGCCTTCGACGTCGTCAGGCGCGTAGGAGCCGCCCTTGAACTCGTGGAACACGGCGCGGTGCGGCTTGCCCATCACATTGGTCAGCACGTTCAGGCGGCCGCGATGGGCCATGCCGAACACGACTTCCTCGAGCCCTTCCTGGCCGCCGCGCTTGATGATCTGCTCCATCGCCGGGATCAGCGATTCGCCGCCATCGAGACCGAAGCGCTTGGTGCCCTTGTACTTCACGTCGATGAACTGCTCGAAGCCTTCCGCCTCGATCAGCTTGGCGAGGATCGCCTTCTTGCCCTCGACGGTGAAGGCGACGCCCTTGTCCGGCCCCTCGATGCGGGCCTGAATCCAGGACTTCTCTTCCGGGTTGGACATGTGCATGAATTCGACGCCGAGCGTCGAGCAATAGGTGCGCTCCAGAATCTCGACCATTTCGCGCACGGTCGCGTATTCGAGGCCGAGCACGTTGTCGATGAAGATCTTGCGGTCGAGATCCTTGTCCTCGAAGCCGTAGTTCGACGGCGACAGCTCGTTGTAATCCTCCACCGGATCGGCAAGGCCGAGCGGGTCGAGCTTGGCATGCAGGTGGCCCCGGGCGCGGTAGGCGCGGATCATCATGATGGCGCGCACCGAATCGCGCGTCGCCTGATGCACGTCGGCGTCGCTCACCGGCTTGCCAGACGCTTCAGCCTTGGCCTTCACCTTGGTCTCGATCGCCTTTTCGACGAGGCCCCAGTTGCCGTCCAGCGCCGAGACCAGCTCGCCGCCTGCCGGGATCGGCCAGTTCTTGCGCTGCCAGGACGCGCCTTCGGCGGCCTTCTTCACATCGGCGGGGCTTTCGCCCAGCGCCTTGAAGAAGGAGCGCCATTCATCCGGCACCGAGGCCGGATCGTCTTCGTAGCGCGCATAAAGCTGCTCGATATAGGCAGCGTTCGCACCGTCGAGAAAGGATGTGATCAGGAACTGCTCGTTGGCTTCTTGCCGTGCCATCTTGTCCTGCGGACGTTTTCGCCCGCCTCCCGTCTGAGAGTGTTTCCATCGGCCGCGTGACCGGCCGCCCGTATAGTCTTTTTGTCCGGCCATCCCGGTAAGCCGCTCGCGCGGCCTGCCGGAAGGCCTGCTTCGTTCACCGCCTGTCCGCGGCGCATGTACAACGCAGGAAAGCGGGTCGCGGCCTTGCCGGTCCGCTTCCCCCGCCCCGTTCCGTCGCATGCTATCGCGGGCGGAAAAGCGCCGCTTTCCGCCCGGCCCGTTCGCATCAGCCCTTGAGGACTTCGACCAGCGTCTTGCCGAGGCGCGCCGGGGACGGCGACACCTTGATGCCAGCCGATTCCATCGCCGCGATCTTCGATTCGGCGTCGCCCTTGCCGCCGGAGACGACAGCGCCCGCGTGACCCATGGTGCGGCCCTTCGGCGCGGTGCGGCCCGCGATGAAACCGGCCATCGGCTTCTTGCGGCCCTTCTTCGCCTCGTCCTTGAGGAACTGCGCGGCGTCTTCTTCCGCCGAGCCGCCGATTTCGCCGATCATGATGATCGAGGTCGTGGCCTCGTCGGCGAGGAACATCTCCAGCACGTCGATGAACTCGGTGCCCTTGACCGGGTCGCCGCCGATGCCGACGGCCGTCGTCTGGCCGAGACCTTCATTGGTGGTCTGGAACACGGCTTCATAGGTCAGCGTGCCCGAGCGCGAGACGATGCCGACCGAGCCCTTGCGGAAGATCGAGCCCGGCATGATGCCGATCTTGCATTCTTCCGGCGTCAGGATGCCGGGGCAGTTCGGCCCGAGCAGGCGCGAGTTCGAACGGTCGAGGCGGGCCTTGACGCGCACCATGTCCATAACCGGAATGCCTTCGGTGATGCAGGTGATGAACGGGATTTCCGCGTCGATCGCCTCGATGATCGCATCCGCCGCGCCCGCCGGGGGAACGTAGATCACGGTCGCGTCGGCGCCGGTCCTGTCGCGGCCTTCGGCGACGGAGGCGAAGATCGGCAGGGTTTCGCCCTTGGAGCCGGTCCAGGTTTCGCCGCCCTTCTTCGGGTGGATGCCGCCGACCATCTTCGTGCCGTAATAGGCGAGCGCCTGTTCGGTGTGGAAGCTGCCGGTCTTGCCTGTCAGGCCCTGAACCAGAACCTTGGTGTCTTTGTTGACGAGAATGGACATTGTTTCCGGTCCTTCCAATTAGCCGTTGATCGCCGCGACGATCTTCTTGGCCGCATCGTCCAGATCGTCAGCCGCCGTGATCGCAAGACCCGATTCGTTGAGGATCTTCTTGCCAAGCTCGACATTGGTGCCTTCGAGGCGCACGACGAGCGGAACGTTGAGGCCGACTTCCTTGACGGCGGCGACAACGCCTTCGGCAATGACATCGCACTTCATGATGCCGCCGAAGATGTTGACGAGAATGCCCTCGACCTTCGGGTCGGCGGTGATGATCTTGAAGGCGGCCGCCACCTTCTCCTTGCCGGCGCCGCCGCCGACGTCGCAGAAGTTCGCGGGCTCCTTGCCGTAGAGCTTGATGATGTCCATCGTCGCCATGGCGAGGCCTGCGCCGTTGACCATGCAGCCGATATTGCCGTCGAGCGCCACATAGGCGAGATCCCACTTGGAGGCCTCGATTTCCTTGGCGTCTTCCTCGGTCTCGTCGCGCAGCGCCCGGATGTCGTCATGACGGAACAGGGCGTTGCCGTCGAAGGACACCTTGGCGTCCAGCACGCGCAGATGGCCGTTGGTCATCACGATCAGCGGGTTGATTTCGAGAAGGGCCATGTCCTTCTCGTTGAACGCCTTGTAGAGAATCGGGAACAGCGACTTCGCTTCTTCGGCGGCGGCCCCGTCCAGCGCCAGCGCGCTGGCGATCTTCGCCACGTCGGCATCCGTCACGCCGGTTTCCGGGTCGATGGCGATGGTGTGGATCTTCTCCGGCGTGTCATGGGCGACAGCCTCGATATCCATGCCGCCCTCGGTCGAGACGACGAAAGCGACGCGGCCGACCGAGCGGTCGACCAGCAGCGAGCAGTACAGCTCGCGGTCGATATCGGCGCCGTCCTCGATGTAGAGGCGGTTGACCTGCTTGCCAGCCTCGCCCGTCTGGGCGGTGACCAGCGTGTTGCCGAGCATGTCCCTGACGTTGGCGACAACCTCGTCGATCGACTTGGCAAGGCGCACGCCGCCCTTGGCGTCGGGGCCGAGTTCCTTGAACTTGCCCTTGCCGCGGCCGCCCGCATGGATCTGGCTCTTGACCACATAAAGCGGGCCCGGAAGCTGCTTTGCGGCGGCCTCCGCCTCATCGGCGGAAAAGATCGCCACACCTTCGGCGACCGGTGCGCCGTAGCCCTTCAGCAGAGCCTTGGCCTGATATTCATGAATGTTCATGGGGGATGATCCTTACTTCAGCGCCGGAGCGATGTTCGTGCAGGCTTCGCAGAGACCGGCGACGGCGGAAACGGACTTGCCGAAGGCTTCCTGCTCGGCCGAATTCAGGTCGATCTCGATAACGCGCTCGACGCCGCCAGCGCCGATGACGGTGGGAACGCCGACATACATGTCCTTCACGCCGTACTGGCCGGAGAGATAGGCGGCGCAGGGCAGAACGCGCTTCTTGTCCTTGAGGAAGGATTCCGCCATCTCGATGGCCGAGGCGGCGGGCGCGTAATAGGCCGAGCCGGTCTTGAGCAGGCCGACGATCTCGGCGCCGCCGTCACGGGTGCGCTGGATGATTTCCTCGAGGCGCTCCTTGGTGACCCAGCCCATCTTCACGAGGTCGGTCAGCGGAATGCCTGCGATGGTGGAGTAGCGGGCGAGCGGCACCATGGTATCGCCATGGCCGCCGAGAACGAAGGCCGTCACGTCCTGAACGGACACGTTGAATTCCTGGGAGAGAAACAGGCGGAAGCGGGCCGAGTCGAGAACGCCAGCCATGCCGACGACCATGTTCTTCGGCAGGCCGGAGAACTTCTGGAGGGCCCAGACCATCGCGTCGAGCGGGTTGGTGATGCAGATGACGAAGGCGTTCGGGGCATATTTCTTGATGCCCGCGCCAACCTGTTCCATCACCTTGAGGTTGATGCCGAGAAGATCGTCGCGGCTCATGCCCGGCTTGCGGGCGACGCCTGCGGTGACGATGCAGACATCGGCGCCTTCGATGGCGGAATAATCGCTGGCGCCGGTCAGGTTGGCGTTGAAGCCTTCAACGGGCGAGGACTGGGCGATGTCGAGGCCCTTGCCCTGCGGAATGCCGTCGGCGATGTCGAACAGGACGATATCGCCCAGTTCCTTCAGCCCGGCCAGATGGGCCAGGGTGCCGCCAATCATGCCAGAACCGATAAGTGCGATCTTTTTGCGCGCCATTGAAGTGCTTCCTTTGCGATCAAAATCCCAAGGCAGGCATGCATTCAGCCGCCGCCATTGTGGGAAACCGCAATACGCCGAAAGCCCGGAAATAGCAATGCGCTATTTTTCAGTCAGGATTTTCAATCGTTTATATGGAAAAACTCTTACGTAAACGTCAAAATTTCCGACACGGAAACGTCACATTTCGGCGAGACTTTCGAGATGCTGGCGCTGGTATTCGCCGCTGCGCATCTCGAACAGGCGCGAGATCGTCCGGTCGAATTCGAAGCCCTCGGTGCCGCGCCGCTCGGTCAGCAGATCCTCGGGCATGGCGGCGGCGGAGGCGATCAGGCGGGCGCGGGCATCGTAGAGCGCATCGACCAGAATGATGAAGCGCTTGGTTTCATTGCGCCTTTCCGGAGACAGGAGCGGAATGTGGTCGAGGAAGATCACGTCGAAGCGCTCGACCAGCGCCAGGTAATCGGCCGCGCCCAGCGGCTGCTCGCACAATTCCGCGAAGGTGAAGCGCGCCGCCCGGCCCGCAGCGCGCCTGACGGCGATGCTGCGGCCCATCCGGTCGATTTCAGTGGAGGCCACCTTGTGCCCTTCCGCCGCCGTCGCCCAGGCGCGGTCCATCGCCGCGTCGGTTCCGGCATTCAGCGGCGTCAGGTAGACCGGCAACGCATCCAGCTTTTCCATGCGGTAATCGGTCGGCGAATCGAGGCTGACGACGTCCACATGCTCCTTCAGCAGCTTGACGAAGGGCAGGAACAGCCCGCGATTGAGCCCGTCGCGATAGAGATTGTCCGGCTCGACATTGGAGGTGGCGACCAGCACGCAGCCCAGCGAAAACAGCTCGCCGAACAGCCGCGCCAGGATCATCGCATCGGCGATATCGGTGACGGTGAATTCGTCGAAGCAAAGCAACTCCGCCTCGGCGTAGAGGGCGGCGGCCACCGGCGGCACCGGATCGGCCTGCCGCGTCTCGCCCGCCTTGAGCTTCTGGCGGTGGGCGTGGATGCGGGCATGCACATCAGCCATGAATTCGTGGAAATGGGCGCGGCGCTTGCGCTCGACCGGGGCCATGGCGAAGAACATGTCCATCAGCATGGTCTTGCCGCGCCCGACGCTGCCATGCACGTAAAGGCCGCGTGGCGGCTTCTCGCGCTTGCGCTTGCCGAACAGCCAGCCAAGCGCGCTGCTCTTGGACGCCGCGCGGCTGTCACCGAGGGCGGCGAGGATCCTGTCCAGCCGCGCCGCCACCGCCATCTGCGCCGGGTCCGTCTGCAATTCACCGGATTGCGTCAGAGCCTTGAGCTTCGCGCCGAGGCCCGGCGACGGATCGAAAGTGGTCATGCGGGATTCCGGAAAAAAGGCCAGCGCGAGGCTGGCCTGACATGATTAGCGGCTGAGGCTGATGGTTTCGCCGGAATTCAGCGACCCGTCGAAGCGGGAATCCGCCGTCTTGTAGAGGCGGCCGATGACATTGCCGGAGCGGTCCTTGATGGACACCTGCTTGCCCTCGACTTCCCACGAGCCCATGGCCGTCAGCGAGCCGGAGCAGCCGCGTGTGCCGCCGCGCGAGCCGCCGCCGAGATTGGTCAGCGTCAGGAACATGTCGCAATTGCCGCCGCCGCCGGAAACCTTCCAGTTGCCGACCATGGCTTCCTTCTTCACGTCGAGCGCGGTTGCCGCCATCTGCGGATTGCCCGCGGGCACGGAGCCAGGCGCGGGCGCGGCGGGCTTGTCGGGGAACTGTGTCGTGTCCGTCGTCGGATCGGGAAGCGCGCTCGACTGGACGCCGCCGACCGGCTGCGCCGCAAGCGGCGCGGGCTGCTGCGTCTGGACCGGGCCGAGATCGCTATAGGACGTCCGCTGGCAACCGGCCAGCGCCAGCGCGACAGCAATACCTGCGACCGCATGTTTGAACTGCATCATCACACTCCCTAACCTGGCGCCTTCATCCACCCTCGAAAACGCCGGGCAATTCCGAAGGCTGGAACCGCTGTATTGCGCAATCAAGGCGGAAATAGCGTAAGAGCGAATGGTTAACAACCCTTGACGCTTACGGCGGGGAACGGCGGGCGCCAGCGTTTTTTTGACACCGGCGCGCGCAAATATAGAGCATTTCCAGGAAAAGTGGATTTTCCGTTCGGAAATGCGTCAAAGCCGATCAGACGCGGCGCTCGACCATCATCTTCTTGATTTCGGCGATCGCCTTGGCCGGGTTCAGCCCCTTCGGGCAGGCCTGCGCGCAGTTCATGATCGTGTGGCAACGATAGAGCCGGAAGGGATCCTCGAGATTGTCGAGGCGCTCGCCGGTGGCTTCGTCTCTGGAGTCGATCAGCCAGCGATAGGCTTGCAGCAGAACGGCGGGACCGAGATAGCGGTCGCCGTTCCACCAGTAGCTCGGACAGGAGGTGGAGCAGCAGGCGCAGAGAATGCACTCGTAGAGGCCGTCGAGCTTGAGGCGGTCCTCATGGCTCTGCTTCCATTCCTTCGCGGGCGCGGGCGACACCGTTTTCAGCCAGGGCTCGATGGAGCGGTGCTGGGCGTAGAAATTGGTCAGATCCGGCACCAGATCCTTGACGACGGGCATATGCGGCAGCGGATAGACCTTCACCGTGCCCTTGATCTCGTCCATGCCCTTGGTGCAGGCGAGCGTGTTGGTGCCGTCGATGTTCATGGCGCAGGAGCCGCAGATGCCTTCGCGGCAGGAGCGGCGCAGCGTCAGCGTCGGGTCGATCTTGTTCTTGATGTAGAGCAGGGCGTCGAGCACCATCGGGCCGCAATCGTCGGCGTCGATGGTATAGGTGTCGATGCGCGGGTTCTGGCCGTCATCCGGGTTCCAGCGATAGATGCGGAATTCACGGGTGTTTTTCGCGCCTTGCGGCTTCGGCCACACCTTGCCTTCGGTCATCTGCGAGTTCTTGGGGAGAGCGAGTTCTACCATGTCTCAATCCTCGGCTCAGTAGACGCGGGCCTTCGGCGCGATCTTCTTGGGATCGATGCCGTCGGCGATCAGTTCGGTGTGAACGGGGCGGTAGTCGAGCTTCACCTCGCCATCCGCATTGACCCAGGCCAGCGTGTGCTTGCGCCAGTTCTCGTCGTCACGGCCCGCGAACGGCCCGCTGGTGTAATCCTCGCGGGCATGCGAGCCGCGGCTTTCCTTGCGGGCTTCCGCGCCATAGACGGTGGTGATGGCGTTGGCCATCAGGTTTTCCAGCTCCAGCGTTTCCACCAGATCGGAGTTCCAGATCATCGAGCGGTCGGTGACCTTGATATCGGGAAGCTCCTTCCAGATCGCCGAGAGGCGCTTGCAGCCGCTTTCCAGCGATTCCTGCGTGCGGAACACGGCGGCGTCTTCCTGCATGGCGCGCTGCATCTTGTCGCGCAGCACGGCGGTCGGGGTGCTGCCATTGGCATTACGCAACCGGTCGAAGCGTTCCATGATCTTGTCGCAGGCGGCGATATCCAGCGCCGGGACGGGCGCGGCGCGGTCGATCACCTCACCGGCGCGGATGGCGGCGGCGCGGCCGAAGACCACGAGGTCGATCAGCGAGTTGGAGCCGAGGCGATTCGCCCCGTGCACGGAGGCGCAGCCCGCTTCGCCGACGGCCATCAGGCCGGGCGCGACGCGCTCGGGGTTTTCGCTGTCGGCGTTGAGCACTTCTCCCCAGTAATTGGTGGGAACGCCGCCCATGTTGTAGTGAACGGTGGGCAGAACCGGGATCGGCTCGCGCGTCACGTCGACGCCTGCGAAAATCTTCGCCGATTCGGAAATGCCGGGCAGGCGCTCATGCAGCACGGCCGGGTCGAGGTGGTCGAGATGCAGGAAGATGTGGTCCTTGTTCTTGCCGACGCCGCGTCCCTCGCGGATTTCCATCGTCATGCAGCGCGAGACGACGTCGCGCGAGGCCAGATCCTTGGCCGACGGCGCGTAGCGTTCCATGAAGCGCTCGCCCTCGGAATTGACGAGGTAGCCGCCTTCGCCGCGCGCGCCTTCGGTGATCAGACAGCCAGCGCCGTAGATGCCGGTCGGATGGAACTGCACGAACTCCATGTCCTGAAGCGGCAGCCCGGCGCGGGCGATCATGCCGCCGCCGTCGCCGGTGCAGGTATGCGCCGAGGTGGCGGAGAAATAGGCGCGGCCGTAGCCGCCGGTCGCCAGCACCACCATCTTGGCGGCGAAGCGATGGATCGTGCCGTCATCGAGGTTCCAGGCGACGACGCCGGTGCAGCGCCCGTCGGGCGACATGATCAGGTCGAGCGCGAAATATTCGATGAAGAATTCGGCATTGTTGCGCAGCGACTGGCCATACAGCGTGTGCAGGATGGCGTGGCCGGTACGGTCGGCGGCGGCGCAGGTGCGCTGCACCGGCGGTCCCTCGCCGTAATTCTGCATATGGCCGCCGAAGGGGCGCTGGTAGATCTTGCCTTCCTCGTTGCGCGAGAAGGGCACGCCGTAATGTTCCAGCTCATAGACGGCCTTCGGCGCTTCCATGGCGAGATACTGCATGGCGTCGACATCGCCGAGCCAGTCGGAGCCCTTGACGGTGTCGTAGAGGTGCCACTGCCAGCAGTCCGGCGTCATGTTGCGCAGCGAGGCGGCGATGCCGCCCTGCGCGGCGACGGTGTGCGAGCGGGTAGGGAAGACCTTGGTGACGCAGGCGGTGCGGAAGCCCTGCTCGGCCATGCCGAGCGTGGCGCGAAGCCCGGCGCCGCCGGCGCCGACGACGACCACGTCATAGGAGTGGTCGACATAGGTATAGGCCTTGCCATTCTGGGCGGGAGACGGATTGGAAGCCATGACGGATTACCCTGCGAATGCGATTTTCAGAATGGCGAACAGACAGAGCCCGGCGACCGCGATGCAGAAGAAGGTGTTCAGCATCAGAAGCGCGAGCTTTGCGCCTTCGGCGTGAATATAGTCTTCGATGATGACCTGCATGCCGAGCTTCATGTGGATGGTCGCGGAAATCACCACCAGCGCCATGACGACGGCGACGAGCGGATTATGCAGCGCCGCGACGAATTCCGCGTAAGGCGCGCCCGCATACAGGATGACGAAGACGACGAAGAAGGTGAGCAGCGGCACGTTGGCGACGGCGGTGACGCGCTGACGCCAGAAATGGTCCGTGCCTTCCTTGGCGGAGCCAAGACCGCGAACCTTGCCGAGAGGTGTGCGCATATCCATGGTTGAAACCCCTTAGCGGATGATGAGGCCGATCGCCCAGATCAGCACGGTCAGGATGACGGAAACGACGGGCATCAGCCGGGCGACCCGGGTGGTGGAATGCTTTTCGAAGCCGTGGCCCATGTCCCAGACGAAATGGCGCAGCCCGCCCAGCATGTGATGCACCAGCGCCCAGGTATAGCCGAACAGCACGAGGCGGCCGATCAGCGTGCCCATGAACCAGTTGACCCAGTCGTAATAGGCCTGGCCGGTCGCAGCCGCCACCAGCCACCACACGACCAGCAGCGTGCCGAAATACAGCGCGCCGCCGGTAATGCGGTGCACGATCGACATGAGCATGGTGGGGATCAGCTTGTAAACCTGAAGATGCGGCGACAGGGGCCGGTTGTTTGTCACGTTCGCCATCAGAACCTCGCGGGCGTTCACGGGTATGCGCTTCGAAATGTCGGGCTTCATTGCCGGTGGGGAACAGCGCTGTCGCGAATGCCGTGTGCGCTGCATCAAATGCGACGTTTAATCCCGCTTGGCCTGCCGGACAAGCGGATTCCACCCTCGCACGAATTTTAATCGATTGGGTTTTGCCATGGCAAATCCGGCGATTGCGCCCGAATTTACGCTTTTTTCAGAAATATGCCGCGCCGGGGTGACAAATCGGCCGGACCGCGCCACATTGCTTTAACGATTTGTTAACATTTGTGGAGTTCGAGCCATGGTATCGCGTCGCTCGCTGGCGGTTGCCGCCGCATCCGCCGCTCTCGCCGCCCTGTTCGCCATGCCTGCAACGGCGGGCGAGCGCGGCTGGGGGCATCACCGCCCGCATCATCACCACCATCGCCTCCCGCGTTTCGAGGGCTCGATGCATTCCGGCCTGCCATCGATCCTGCCGGGGCTCGGCACCTATGGCGGCGCGGTGTCGGCGCTTCGGGTGCGCGGCCACGGCATTTATTTCTCCGTCACCGGCATGGGGAAAAAGGAAGAGACGCGGCCGCGCCCGAAGGCGACGATCATCGACGTGTCCTCGGCTCCCGATCCCTGCCGCTATCAGGCGGGTGTCTGCGTGATCAGGCCGTGAAACCTTCCGTCAGGGCTCGAAGCGCCACACCGTCGTCTTCTTGACCTCGCTGTCTTCCAGCACCCGCGTCACCGGCACCTGATAGGTGGCGCAGGCTACAAGCCGTTCCTTCGGCAGATAGGCGCGGCCGGGATCGCCGACGAGAACCGCGCGGCCCTCCCCGGCCATCCGCCCGAACCAGGGGATCAGCGCCCTGGCGAAATCGCCGTCGTAAAACACGTCGCCCGCCAGAACGGCATCCGCCTCGACCGGCGCGCCGACGAGATCGGCCGAGGTATAGGCGACGTCGACGCCATTCGCCGCGGCGTTCAGCGCGATCGCGTTCCCGGTCCACGGATCGATATCCGCCGCAAGGACGGAAGCCGCGCCCGCCTTCATCGCCGCAATCGCGACAAGGCCGGAACCGCTGGCGAAATCCAGCACCCGTTTGCCGCGCACGATCTCCGGATGATCCAGCACATAGCGCGCCAATCCCTGCCCGCCCGCCCAGGCGAAGGCCCAGAAGGGCGGCGGCAGGCCGATCTCCTCCAGCTCCTCCTCGGTCTTAAGCCAGAGATCATGCACCTCGCTTGCCAGATGCAGCGGAATTTCCGGCACATGCGGCGGGGCAATCAGGCTGGTATTGTCGAGGATGAAGCGGCGGGGATCGGTTTTCATGATCTCGGCGGATTGTCGAGACCGCCGAGACGGCAGATTTCCAGATATTCCTCTTCCGTCACCGGCTGCACCGAAAGCCGCATGGAGGTGACGAGCGACATCTGCGCGAAGTCCGGATTGGCCTTGATGTCCTTCAGCGACACCGGGCGCGGCAGATCGCAGACGGCGCGGATATCGACGCAATCCCAGCGGGCGTCGCCATTGGCGGAGGAATCCGGATGGCTGAGCGCGCAGACCTCGGTGATGCCGACGATCTCCAGCCCCTCGTTGGAATGGTAGAAGAAGCCCTTGTCGCCCAGCTTCATCGCCCGCATGTTGTTGCGGGCCTGATAGTTGCGCACGCCGGTCCATTCTTCCCCGGCTTCGCCTTTCGCCTTCTGCTGCGCCCAGGACCAGACGGAAGGTTCGGATTTATAGAGCCAATAGGCCATGCCGTCTCAAGCCTCCGGCTTGTTGAACACCCAGTTGAAGGGCTTGATTTCCACCGATTCGAACAGGCCCGCCTGCGTATAGGGATCGGAAGCGGCCAGCGCCTGCGCGGCTTCGAGACTGTCGGCCTCGACGATTACCAGGCTGCCGCAGGGCTTGCCTTCCTCATCGAGAAAGGGACCAGCCATTTTCAGCACCTTCCCGGCATTCAGCCGGTTGAGATGCTCCACATGCGCCGGGCGCGTTTCCATGCGCACATTCAGGTGAGCGGGCTTGTCCTTGCACAGCAATGCGAAAAGCATGATCATCTCTCCTTGATCGATAAACCCTGTTTATTCCGTCTTGATCGGCCGTGTCATCAATTGTTCGGTAGCGCTCGCCACATCGAGCCTGCCGTCGATGATCGCCGCCACCGCCTCGGTCACCGGCATGTCGATGCCCTGCCCCTCGGCAAGCCGCGCCGCCACCGATGCCGCGAACGCCCCCTCCACCAGCCCGCCGTGAAAGGCGTCGATGGGTTCGCCCCGCCCCAGCGCGATGCCGAAGCGCAGGTTGCGTGATTGATGGCTGGTGGCCGTCAGCACCAGATCGCCCAGCCCCGACAGCCCGCGCACCGTATCGGCCCGTCCGCCTTCGGCCACGACCAGCCGCGACATTTCCGCAAGCCCGCGCGCGATCAGCGCCGCCCGCGCCGAATCGCCCAGCCCCGCGCCCTCGACGATGCCGCAGGCAATCGCCAGCACGTTCTTCAACGCCCCGCCGAGCTGCACGCCGATGCGGTCGTCGGACGGGTAGAGGCGGAAACTCGGGCCGGAAAGCGCCTGCGCCAGCCGCTCGGCCACGTCCAGTTCGGCGGCGGCAATCGACATGGCGGTCGGCAGCCCGCGCGCGATATCGGCGGCGAAACCCGGACCGGACAGCACGGCGATCGGATGATGCGGCAATTCGCTTTCCAGCACATCGGTCAGGAGCCGCGTCGACACCCGGTCGATCCCCTTGGCGCAGGTGACGATCACCGCTTCCGGCGAAAGATAGGGCCCGTATTGCTTGGCCGCCTCGGCCTGCGCCTGCGACGGCATCACGAAAAGAACGATGTCGGCGCCCGTCAGCACATCCGGCTCGGCGGAATAATTCAGCGCATCGGGCAATTGCACGCCGGGCAGCGCCGCCTCATGCAGCCCTTCGGCCTTGAGATCGGCCATCAGCGACACATCGCGCCCCAGAAGCGTGACATGCGCCCGCCCGGTCTGGGCGATGACGGCGGCCAGCGCCGTGCCGAAAGCCCCCGCGCCGATGACGACGATCCGCTCCATATCCATGCCCCTTTACTCCTTTATGACCGCAAAACCGCTTCGTGCGCCTGCGCCATGCGTCAGGCCTTCGCGCCGCGTTTTCCCGAACCGATCAGCGCCTGCGCGCCCGCATCCAGCGGCCAGCGCGAGCGCGGCGCCACCGAAAGCGCGTCGGCGGGCAGCCCCAGCGCCATGCGCTCCAGCCCCGCCCAGGCGATCATGGCGGCGTTGTCGGTGCACAGTTGCATCGGCGGCGCGATGAAATCGAATCCATGGGCCGCGCATAGTTCCTGCAAGGTCTGCCGCAGCACCTTGTTGGCGGCAACGCCGCCCGCCACCACCAGCGAAGGGCGCTCATTAGCCGGGTAAATATCCCGGAACCGCGCCAGCCCCCGGCCGATGCGATCCTTCAGCGTGCGCGACACCGCCTTCTGGAACGAGGCGCAGATATCGGCGATATCGGCATCCGTCAGCGGCGCGATCGCGGTCGCGGCCTGCCGCACCGCCGTCTTCAGCCCGGAAAAGGAAAAGTCCAGCCTTGCCTCGCCGACAAGCGGGCGCGGCAGCGAAAAACGGCCGGCATCGCCGGACAGCGCGGCGCGCTCCACCGCCGGGCCGCCGGGATAGGGCAGGCCGAGCAGCTTGGCCGTCTTGTCGAAGGCTTCGCCGAGCGCATCGTCGATGGTCGTGCCCCAGCGCTCGTAATCGCCGACACCGCGCACGAGGATGAGCTGGGTATGGCCGCCGGAAACCAGCAGCATCAGATAGGGAAAAGCCAGCCCATCCGTCAGCCGCGCCGTCAGCGCATGGCCCTCGAGATGGTTGACCGCATAGAGCGGCTTGCCCGAAGCGCGCGCGATGGCCTTGGCCGTCATCAGCCCGACCAGCAGCCCGCCGATCAGGCCGGGGCCGGAGGTGGCGGCGATTGCATCCACATCCCCAAGCCGCAGACCGGCCCGCGCCAGGGCCTCCTCGACCAGCGTATCGAGCGCCTCGACATGGGCGCGGGCGGCGATCTCCGGCACCACGCCGCCATAGGCGCTGTGCTCGTCAAGCTGGCTCAGCACCACGTCGGACAGGATCTCGCCGCGCCCATCCGGATGGCGCGTCACGATGGCGGCGGCGGTCTCGTCGCAGCTTGTTTCGATGCCGAGGATACGGAGCGTTTCAGTCATGACAGGATCATCGCCGGTTGCGGTCGCGCCAAAAGCTGGCTACGGAAGTTCCGGTAACAATGGAATGAGGCGGATGCAAACAAAACCTTTTCGCATCGGCACGCGCGGCAGCCCGCTGGCGCTCGCGCAGGCGCATGAAACGCGGGAGCGGCTGATGGCCGCCCATGGCCTGCCGCCGGAAATGTTCGAGATCGTCGTGCTCTCCACCACCGGCGACCGCATCACCGACCGGGCGCTGTCGGAAATCGGCGGCAAGGGCCTGTTCACGCAGGAAATCGAGGAGCAGCTTCTCTCCGGCGAACTGGATCTCGCCGTGCATTCCTCCAAGGACATGCCGACCGTGCTGCCGGATGGCCTGCATCTTTCCGCCTTCCTGCCGCGCGCCGATGTGCGCGACGCGGTGATCGGCCGCAGCGCCCCGACGCTGATGGCGCTGCCGCATGGCGCCACCGTCGGCTCCTCGTCGCTCAGGCGGCAGGCGCTGATCCGCCGCCTGCGCCCGGATATCACCGTCATCACCTTTCGCGGCCAGGTGGACACGCGCCTGCGAAAACTCGCCGAAGGCCAGGTCGATGCGACCCTGCTCGCCATGGCCGGGCTGGAGCGCCTCGGCAAGAAGCAGATCGTCACCGAGAAGCTCGATCCCGCGCACTTCCCCCCCGCGCCCGCGCAAGGGGCGATCTGCGTCGAATGCCGTGAGCAGGATGCCCGCATCAACACCATGCTCGCCGCCATCGACCATCGCCCGACGCATGAAGCGGTCGCTTGCGAACGCGCTTTCCTCGCCGCGCTGGACGGCTCCTGCCGCACGCCGATCGCCGGTCTTGCAATCAGCGAGGGCGGCGCCCTGCGCTTCTCCGGCATGATCCTGACGCCGGATGGAACACAGGTTCACGAAGTCGAAACCGAAGGCAAATCCGCCGATGCGGGCGCCCTCGGCCGCGCTGCCGGTGAAAAAATCCGCGCCGCCGCCGGAAGCGGTTTCTTCGAAGGCTGGGGCTGAAACGGCGGGCGGGCGAAAAGATGCGGATCGTCGTCACACGCCCCCTGCTGTCCAGCCGCCGCACCGCCGAAAAGCTGCGGGAACGCGGCCATGAGCCCGTCCTGCTGCCGCTCGCCGCCCCGCTCCATGACGCGCTGGCGGCGGAAAAGGCGCTGGCGCAACCCTACAGCGCCCTTGCCGTGACCAGCGCCGAAGCGATCCGGGCGTTGCAGTGTCCGCAGCATCGCGATGCGCTGCTGTTCTGCGTCGGCCGCGCCACCGCCGGGGCGGCGCGGACGGCAGGCTTTTCGCGAATCGTGACCGCCGAAGGCACCGGCGGCGATCTCGCCCGCCGCATCCTCGCCCATTTCGAAGACTCCGGCATGCCGGAGCATCCGCTGCTCTATCTCGCGGGCTACCCCCGCAGTCCGGATCTGGAACGGGCGTTGCAAGCCGCAGGCCTGCCGTTCCGCGTTGCCGAATGTTACCGCATGCTGCCGGTCGAGCATGATTCGGCGGAGCTTCACGCCCTGCTGGTCGAAAATCCCGCCGATGCGGTGCTGCTCTACTCACGGGAGAATGCGCGGCGTTTCGTGTCGCTGCCGGTTTTCCGCGAAACGCTGGCCGCGCTTTCGGCCACGCGCATCCTGTGCCTCAGCCGCAATATCGCCGAAACGCTGCCGCAGCCGCTGATGGACCGGGCCGAAATCGCCGCCTCGCCCGATGAGGATGCCCTGCTCAAGCTTTTGTAAGCGATGGCAAAGCGGCAAAATTACGCAAGCCCCTTTCCTTGCGCGGTTTTGCTGTCTAGGTTCTTTGCAGCAGGTTGAAAGAAGAGGTTGCCATGGTCACCGAAGATCCGCCGCGCCATTCCAGATCGCCCGACGAACCGGTGACGATCGAGGGAACCGCAGAGCGCATTCCCGAACCGGACGACAACCCCGCCGTGCCGGAAGACGCCGTGCCGGAAGGAATGGCCGCAAACAGCCCCGCCCCGCAGGAACCGGCCGAAACGGCGCCGGAAAGCCCATCCTCGGATGCGGAAGCAACCGCGGCACCCGACGATGCCGAGACCGGCCCGCTCGTAACGGCGGAAGACGAGGTGAAAACGGAATACGCGGCAGACGCCGCCACTCCGCAGGAAACGGCCGAAATCCCGCCGGAAAACCTCTCCGCCGAAACGGAAGCCACGGCCGCGCTTGACGATGCCGCCACCACACCCTTCGTGACGGCGGCGGACGAGGCGAAATCGGAGAGCGCGCCGGAAGCCGCCGCCCCGCAGGAAACGGCCCGCGCATCCAGCCCCGATCCCGCCCCCACATGGACGCGGAGCCAGCCGGAAGCATCGCCGCCGCCGAAGCAGACCTCCACCGCCGCGATGATCGCCTCCGGCATCGTCGGCGGCCTGGTGGCGCTCGCCTGCGCGGGCGCGATGCAATATGCCGGTTACCTGCCGGGCAGCGCCCCGGCCGCGCCCGTGGTGGCCGACACCTCGGCGCTCAGCGCCGAAATCGATGCCCTGCGCCAGCAGGTCGCAGCCCTTCCGGCGCAAGCGCCCGCCCCCGCCGCCGATCCGGCCCTTGAGCAGCGGCTCGCGGCGCTGGAGGAAAAGCTGGCGCCGGTGCAGGACGCGCTCGGCAAGACTGAGGCCGATCTCGCCGCCGCCATGCAGGCTGCCCAGTCCGCGCAAAGCGGCAGCGGCGATCTGGCCAATCGCATCGACGCCATCGAGAAGAAATTGCAGGAGCCGCAGAACGACGGGGCGGTGGCCCGCACCATCGCCGCCACGGCGCTGCGCGCCGCCATCGATCGCGGCGGCTCCTTCGGCGTCGAGCTGGATGCGCTGGCAAGCGTCAGCGATGCCAACCCGGCGATCGAGGCGTTGCGCCCGCTCGCCTCCGGCGGCGTGCTGCCGCGCGCGGCGCTCATCGAGCGCTTCCCCGATGTCGCCTTCGCCATGATCGACGCCGTCAACCAGCCGGGGCCGGAGAGCGGCATCGGCCAGCGGCTTCTGTCCAGCGCCATGTCGATCGTGCGGGTGCGCGATGTCGGCGATGTCGAGGGCG
>JBDHTA010000005.1:0-54998 GCA_039808465.1 Rhizobiaceae bacterium
CGCGCTCCACCGTCGCCTCCCGCGTGGCGCGCACGGAGGCGAGCGCCAGCGTTTCGATGCCCGCGCCGCTCATGCCGATGCGGCGGATGGCGCCGCTCACCAGCCGCCCGGTGATCGCCTCCAGCCGGTCATGGCTTTCATGGTGCAGGTGATCGGCCTTGGTCGCGGCAACCAGCACCTTGTCGATGCGGCGGGTGACGAAGGAAGACAGGAAACTGTTATGGCCGGGCCGGAAGCAGGCCAGCACCTCCGCCAGCGCCCGCTCCAGATCGGTCACCGCCTCAGGCCCGCGATTGACGGCCTGAAGCGCGTCGACCAGCACGATCTGCCGGTCCAGCCGGGCGAAATGCTCGCGGAAGAAGGGTTTGACCACCACGGTCTTGTAGGCTTCGTAGCGCCGCTCCATCATGGCGCGGAACGAGCCTTTCGGCGCTTTCATTTCCGGCAGGCCGGGCAGCGGCGCGAAGGTGAGCGCCGGCGAGCCGTCGAGATCGCCGGGCATGAGGAAGCGCCCCGGCGGCAGCGTCGACAGCGAGCGCTCGTCGGCCTTGCAGGCGCGCAGGTAATCGGCGAAGGCCAGATGCAGCGACCGCGCCGTCATCTCGTCGGCCGGACCGTCGAGATCGATGGAGCGGGCAAGCTCCAGCCAGGGGCGGGCGAGTTCGGCGCGCACGCCATCGCTGGCCAGCGCCACGGTGTTGTCGCTGAACTCGCGGAAATCCTGCCGCAGCAATGGCAGGTCGAGCAGCCATTCGCCGGGGTAATCGACGATATCGATGGAAAGCTTGCCCGGCGACATCAGCCGGTTCCAGCCGCTGGCGCTGCGATAGGTGAAGGTCAGCCGCAGTTCCGAGATCGCCCGCGTCGAATCCGGCCAGATGCGCTCCTCCACCAGAGCGCGGATGTGATCCTCGTACTGGAAGCGCGGCACCGCGTCATCCGGCTGCTCCTCCAATTCGATGGAGGAAACGCGGCCCGAGCGCACCGGCTCCAACAGCGGCAACCGGCCGCCATGCAGCAGGTTATGAACGAGCGACGAAATGAACACGGTTTTTCCCGCGCGCGACAGCCCGGTGACCCCGAGCCGGAGCGTTGGATGCACCATATGGGCGGCGCGATCAGTGAGATTGTCGAGCGCGATCAGCGCGTCGTCTTTCAGCGATGTCAGGGAAGGCGGCTTCAAGGCGGCTCCGGGAAATGATGATCCTTGCCGATATAGGTGCCGCAGGCGTCCGCGAAAAGGCTTTTCGGCGCTTATATGGGACGCTCGCTGTCATTGCCGCATGGCGGATGAGCGCATTGGCATTTCCAGTGACCTTCGAGCCGGCTGCATCGCCGGTCGACTCCGGGCTTTTGCTGCTACAGATCGCCCGGAGGGCTCCGCATCGCCGCCAGTTGCCAGCCGGTTTCGGCCCTGTCCAGCACGGCAAGACCGGCCGTGGGATAAAAACTGTCCAGATGATTGCGGGCGGCGGCTTCGCCCGCCAGTTGCCAGAACATTTCCTCTATCACCGGATTATGCCCGACCAGCATCACCGATTTTTCCCGGCGGGCGGCAAGAATGCCGAGATAGGTTTGCAGCGAGCCCTCATAGAGCGTGCCGTCGATTTCGGCGGCGGTGCCATCGCCCAGCCTTTCCAGCACGGCGGCGGATGTCTGGCGGCAGCGGGCGGCCGACGAGCTGACCAGAACCTCCGGCGTCCAGCCTTCCCGCACCATGGTTTCGGCCATGAATCGCGCCTCGCGCTCGCCCTTGGCATCGAGCTTCCGGTCGAAATCGCGCTGTCCCGCCTCGGCAAAACCCGCATGCGCATGCCGGAGAAGGTAGAGGCGGGTCACGTCGTGCGGCATGAGCGAAGGCTCCTGTCTTGAGCGGCGTCGAATCGGGCAGGGCAGATCGTGCCTGCCCGCATCGCATCGCGCAAGTTGAATTCTTGACCGGCCTGCCGGGCCGCAAGCGCGCTTCCGCTGGAGGAGAAGCGGGCGCGAGGATGGGCGCCATCTTTGCGCAAAGATGATAAAAACTATCTTAATTATCTGAATTTAAATGGAAATTTATAATTATAAAGCCGGACTTGCTAACACTTGAATAGCCATTGGCTGTTAAGGTATACACCCGGCATTGAGATGTTCTTCAGGAGAAACGCGTTGAGTGAGAAGATCGATCTTGACAACTATGTGCTCTCGGAAAACGAAGAGTTCATGAATGCCAACCAGAAGGCTTATTTTCGCGCCAAACTGATCGCTTGGAAGAACGATATCCTGCGTGAAGCGCGTGAAACGCTCGGCCATCTGGCGGAGGAGAGTGCAAACCATCCCGATCTCGCCGACCGCGCCTCGTCTGAAACCGACCGCGCCATCGAGCTTCGGGCTCGCGACCGCCAGCGCAAGCTGATTTCCAAGATCGATGCAGCCCTTCAGCGTATCGACGACGGAACCTACGGTTACTGTGAGGAGACAGGAGAGCCGATCGGTTTGAAACGTCTGGATGCACGCCCCATCGCCACCCTGTCGATCGAGGCGCAGGAGCGTCACGAAAGACGGGAAAAGGTCTACCGGGACGAATAAACGCTTTCGGACTGACGGAATATCGAAGGCCGCGATGGTTATGCCACCGCGGCCTTCGCGATTCAGGCGCCTGAATCAGATGGACAGATCCGTCAGCGTTTCCGAGAGGCGCTCGATCACGATATCGTGGAATTCGTCGCCCATATCCCGCGATGTCAGCATGTCCTTCACTTCGGCGAGCGTCAGCGGTAGGATGAGATGGCCGCGCTGGCGCAGCGCCTCCTGAACGGCGCGTTTGCCGCCCGCATCCAGACCGGCGCGGCTGACGACGATCGACAGCGGCCGCAAAGCCTGGCGCGACAGGAAGCGTTCGGCCGAAAGCACGGCTCCCTGTCCCAGCGGCTCGGCGCCATTGGGAAAGCTGAACAGCGCATAGCGGGCGCTGAAATCGGCGGAAAGCGAGGCCCAGAAATCATGGCGCGGCACGAGGCGGGCGATCAGGTCGGGCCGGAACAGCCCGTCATCGGGATTGGCCTGCGCCATCCAGCGGTTGAACTGTTCGCCGAACAGATAGCGCATCGCCTTGTCGCCAAGCTGGGCGAAGCGCTTGGCGCCATCGCGGCCGGGCTTGACCAGATCGAAATCGGCCGAAAGCTTGGCGCCTTCCTTCTGGCGCTGGCGGCTGGATTGCTCGTCGAGCGCGGCAAGCTCCGTCTCGAACAGGTCGCCGCGCGCCGATAGCGGGTCGCCGTCGCGCAGCAGGTCGGCCAGCGTATCGGCGAGCGAAGGCGTCTTTGCAGTGCGTTGCAGCAGTTCCGGCAGGCCCCAGAGCGTGACGCCCGCTTTTTCCGCCTCGGCCTGCATCGGCTCGGAAACCACGGTGGAGAGGATCAGCAGCGCCGCTTTGCTTTTCTTGGTGTCGCGCTGGCGCTTCAACTCGTCCAGCGCATTGCGGAACAGCACCGCATCGACGCGGCGGGCGCGGTAGAATTTCGCCTCCACCGTCATGGTGTCGGGCTCGTTCGGGCGCTTGACCACGAAATCGACGCCGGGCGCCTGCACGCGGCCGGTCTTCTGCTTCCAGCCGGATTCCATGATCATGAAGCCGTCGCGGGTCAGCAGCTTCTCGCACAGCATCTTGAAGCCGATATGCAATTCCCTTTGTCTCGGCATCCGGTCAAGCATGGCGCATCATTCTCCGGGAAACGGGCGCAGCAGCAGAATGGGGCAGATATCGCCCGCCTGCCGTTCGGGGTCGTTGGCGGGGCGCAGGATCAGGCAATCCGATTGCGCGAAAATCTTCATCATCGACGAATCCTGCTTGCCGAAGCTTTCGGCGATCAGGTGGCCTTCCGCATCGCGGCGAAGCCGGGCGCGCAGATGGTCCTGCCGGTGATCGTTGGCCTTGAGGGCGGCCGCCGTGCGCGCAAACGCCTGCCGCTGCGGGCGGGGCTGGCGGGCAAGCGCGGAGAGCAGCGGCTCCAGGAACAGCAACCCGCAAACCAGCGTCGAAACCGGATTGCCGGGAAGCCCGAGAACCTGCATGCGGCCGAGGCTGCCCACCATCAGCGGCTTGCCGGGGCGCATGGCGATGCGCCAGAAATCCAGTTGCATGCCCGCGGCCACCAGCGTTGCCTGCACCAGATCGTGATCGCCGACGGAAGCGCCGCCCAGCGTCACCAGCACATCGGCTCCGGCCGCAATCGCCCGGTCTATGGCGGCGGTGATTGCCGCCCGGTCGTCGGGCACGATGCCGAGGTCGAGAATATCCGCGCCGCAATCGCGGGCCAGCGCCGCGATGCCGAATGTGTTGGACGCGACGATCTGGCTGGGGCCGGGGACGGCGCCGGGCTCCACCAGCTCGTCGCCGGTCGCGAGGATTGCCACCAGCGGCTTGCGGAAGACGCTGACCGCCGCATGATTCATGGCCGCGGCCACCGTCAGCATGGCGTAATCCAGCCGTGTTCCAGCCTTCAGCACCACCTCGTTTTCGGCAAAATCCTGCCCGCACGGGCGGATATGACGGTTTTTGAGCGGCACGAACGCCGTTCTGATGCGATCGCCGTCCAGCCGTTCGGCGTCTTCCTGAATGAGAATCGTATCCGCGCCCTCGGGCACCGGCGCGCCGGTGAAGATCCGCACCGTTTCACCGGGGCCGACAGAACCGGAAAAGCCGCGCCCGGCCGCCGATTCGCCGATCACCCGCAATTCTGTGCCCATCTCCGTCGCATCCCCGGCGCGCAGCGCATAGCCATCCATGGCGGAGGCGTCGAAGGGCGGTTGCGTGAGTTTTGCCGGGAGATCGCTGGCGAGAACGCGGCCATTGGCGGCATGCAGCGGCACGTCTTCCACCGCCGTCACGGGCGCGGCCTTGCCGAGCAGGCGTTCGAGCGCGGTGGCGACGGGAAGCAGGCTCATGGCGTTTCCGTTTCCTCGCGGCGGTAATCGGATTTGCCGCCGGTCTTTTCGATGAGGCGGATGCCGGTGATCTCCATGCCCTTGTCGGCGGCTTTCGCCATGTCGTAGATGGTCAGCGCGGCGACCGAAACCGCCGTCAGCGCCTCCATCTCGACGCCGGTGCGCCCGGTGAGCTTCGCCATCGCGGTGATTTTCAGGCCCGGCAGAGCATGATCCACCTCGATATCGACGCTCACCTTGGTCAGCATCAGCGGATGGCAGAGCGGAATGAGGTTCGCCGTCTGCTTGGCGGCCATGATGCCCGCCAGCCGCGCCGTGCCGATCACATCGCCTTTTTTCGCGTTGCCGTCGAGGATGAGCGCCAGCGTTTCCGTGGCCATGCGCACCCGGCCTTCGGCGGTGGCGACGCGCACCGTTTCAGCCTTGCCGCCGACATCGACCATATGCGCTTCGCCCCGGGCGTCGATATGGGTGAGGCGGGTCTCGGTCATCGCTCAGGCCGCTGCCAGAAGCGCGCGGGTGGCGGCGGTCACGTCGTCCTTGCGCATCAGGCTTTCGCCGACGAGGAAGGTGGTGATGCCGGAGGCCCGCAGCCGCTCGCAATCGGCATGAGTGAAGATGCCGCTTTCCCCGACCAGCAGCTTTTCGGCAGGCACCATGCCCGCCAGTTGCTCGGAAACGCTGAGGCTGACTTCGAAGGTGCGCAGGTTGCGGTTGTTGATGCCGACCAGCGGCGAGGCGAGTTTCAGCGCCCGCTCCATCTCTTCGGCGTCATGCACCTCGATCAGCACATCCATGCCGAGCGAGAAGGCTTCATCTTCCAGACGTTTGGCATCGTCGTCGGTGAGGCTCGCCATGATCAGCAGGATGCAATCCGCGCCCCAGGCGCGGGCTTCGCGCACCTGATAGGTGTCGAACATGAAATCCTTGCGCAGCGCCGGAAGCGCGCAGGCTTCGCGGGCGGCGGTGAGAAATTCCGGCGCGCCCTGAAAGCTCGGCGTATCCGTCAGCACGGAAAGGCAGGCGGCTCCGCCCGCCTCATAGGCTTGCGCGAGGGAGGGCGGATCGAAATCCGGGCGAATCAACCCCTTGGACGGGCTTGCCTTCTTGATCTCGGCGATCAGGCCGAATTCCCCCGCCGCGCGCCGCGCCATCAGGGCGCGATAAAAGCCGCGCGGGGAGGATTGCTCCGCCGCCATGGCCTTGAGGTCGGCCAGCGAAACCCTGGCCTTGGCGGCGGCGATTTCCTCGCGCTTGTAGGCTTCAATCTTGCGCAGGATATCGGTCATGGCGGCTTCAATCCTTCTCGTTGGAGACCGCGACCAGACGGTCGAGCGCGGCGGCGGCCGAACCGCTGTCGAGCGATTGCGAGGAAAGCCGCATGGCATCGGCAAGCGTTTCCGCCTTGCCCGCCACCACCAGCGCGGCGGCGGCGTTGCAGAGCGCGATATCGCGATAGGCATTCTTCGCGCCGGACATGACGGCGCGCAGGGCCGCCGCATTGGCGGGGCCGTCGCCGCCCTTGAGGTTTTCCATTTTCGCCGGTTCGACGCCGAAATCCTTCGGCGACAGTTCGAAGGTGCGGATCTTGCCGTCTTCCAGCGCCGCGACCCTGGTGATGCCCGTCGTGGTGATTTCGTCCATGCCGTCGCCATGCACGACCCAGACGGTGTCCGAGCCCAGATCGCGCAGCACTTCGGCAAGCGGCTCCACCCATTGCAGGGCGAAGACGCCGAGCAGTTGCCGGCGCACGCCCGCCGGGCTGGACAGGGGGCCGAGCAGATTGAAGATGGTGCGGGTTCCAAGCTCGACGCGGCTGGGGCCGACATGGCGCATGGCCGAATGATGCAATTGCGCGAACATGAAGCCGATGCCCGCATCGGAAATGCAGCGGCTGATCTTGTCCGGCCCGATTTCCAGATTGACGCCTAGCGCCGTCAGCGCGTCGGCGGTGCCGGATTTGGAACTCAGCGCCTTGTTGCCATGCTTGGCGACCGGCACGCCCGCGCCCGCCACGATCAGCGCCGCCAGCGTCGAGATATTGTAGGTGCCGATGCCATCGCCGCCGGTGCCGACGATATCCACCGCATCGGCGGGCGCGTCGACGCGCAGCATCTTCGAACGCATCACCTCGACAGCGCCGACGATCTCGTCCACGGTTTCGCCGCGCACGCGCAGCGCCATCAGCAGGCCGCCGATCTGCGAGGGCGTCGCCTCGCCGGACATCAGGATCTCGAAGGCTTCCCGCGATTCGGCGCGGCTGAGAGCCTGTCCGGCCGCGGACTTGGCGATCAGGGGTTTCAACTGGCTCATGCCGGGCATGCCTCCTCGTTTGTCGCGCGGGCGCGTTGCGCCATCCGGCCGTTACCGGACGGTCATGGCCTGTTCCGCCAGCGCGCGGTTGATGGTGACGCCGTATTTCGTCTGCAACTCGCTGACCATCTGGTCGAGGATATCGTCACCGGCGGTCTTGGCGATAGCCGTCACTTCCTCGTCGTTGCGGTCGAGCGCGTCGGTCGTCGCCTGCTCGTTGACCTCGGTCACCTTCAGCAGAATCTGGCCGTCGCCATCGGTCGTCGCGGCGCTGGCCACCGTCCCGGCCGGGCCGGAGAAGGCGGCGGCAATGGCGGCGCGGCTCAGTACGGCGTCGTCGCTGTTGCGGCGAAGGCCGCTTTTCTTTTCCACGGCAAGGCCGAGCGTTTCGGCGATTTCTTCCAGCGGCTTGCCCTTGGCGGCTTCGTCCTTCAGGGCGGCGGCGCGGGCGGCGAGCGCCTGCTTCTGCTGGTCGGCGGTCCAGTCGGCGATCACCTTGTCCTTCACTTCCGAAAGCGGGCGCTCGCGTTCGGGAACGACATCCTGAACCTCGAACCAGACATAACCGTCATTGCCGATGGAAACCGGGGTGCTTTCCGCGCCGGGCTCGGTCTTGAACACATCGCCCAGCAGGGCGGTGCCGACGGGAATATCCTTGACCGGATTGCCCTTGATATCGTTGCCGCTGGCATCGACTGCATCCACCGTCACCACGGCGAGCTTCAATTCCTTCGCGGCGTCGGCCAGCGTCGCGCCGCTGGCGCGCGCGTCCTCGAAGCGGTCGTGAACGTTGAGAATTTCGCTGCTGGCGGCGGCGATGGCGAGATCCTTGCGGATGTCCTCCTTCACCTCGTCCAGCGGCTTGGCGGTTTCCGGGCGGATATTGGTGACGCGGACGATGACCGGGCCGAACGCGCCCTCGACCACCGGCGTCGTGCCGCCTGCCGTCTTCACGGCGAAGGCCGCTTCGGCGACATTCTGGTCGACCATCGCATCCCGGGTGAAATCGCCGAGCAGCACGTCTGCGGAGGTCTTGCCCTGATCCGTCACCAGTTGATCGAAGGTGGTGCCGCTGCGCAGCGCATTGGCGGCGGCATCGGCCATTTCCTTGTCGGCGAAGGTCAGTTGCTCGACGGTGCGGGTTTCCGGCGTCGTGTAGCTGTCCTTGCGCTTCTCGAAATCCGCCTTGATCTCGTCATCGGTGATGGAGGCGGGATTGGCGATGTCGGCCGGCTCCAGCTTGACATAGGTGAACTTGCGGTATTCCGGCGCGCGGTAGCGGCTTTTCACCGTATCGAACCAGGCGGCCAGAACGTCGTCGGCCGGGGCCTTGATCGGGTCGATATTGGCGGAGGACAGCAGCAGGTAATCGATGCCGCGGCTTTCGGTGCGGTAATGCTTGAGGGCATCCACGAGAACGGCGGGCGGCGCGAAGCCATCGGAGACCGCATCGACGATCTGGGCGCGGATCGCAACCTTGCTGCGCTCCTTGATATAATCGTTTTCGTTCAGACCGGCATTGCGCAGGCGCGAGGCGAAGAGCTGGCGGTCGAACTGGCCGTTGACGGCGTGGAAAGCCGGATCCTCGGCGATCAATTGCGCCAGCCGGTCTTCCGAGAGGCCGAGGTTCATGTCCTCGGAAAGCTGGTCGAGCGCCGCGCCCGCGACGAGCTGGGCGTAGATCTGCTGATCGATGCCGAAGGCGCGGGCCTGCTCCACCGTCAGCTGGGTGCCGAACTGGCGGCTGATATTGGCCACCTGCCGCTGGAAGGCGAGGCGGAATTCGCTGGCCGAAACCTTCTGGTCGCCGACCTCTATGACGCTGTTCGACATATCCTGCATGACGGAATGCGAGACGCCCCAGATCGCGAAGGACAGGACCAGAATCAAGAGCAGCCCTTTGGCCACCCAGGTCTTTGCGGCTAAACGCAGCATTTCAAGCATGGGGATGCAAACCTCGTCTAAACACGTCCGCCCGTTCGGCAACGCAATCGCCGTTCCTTAAATGAAAGTTTCATGGAAATGAAGCTTTCCCGATCACAAAAGGCCGTTATTGAAATGGCTGGTATCGAAATGGCGGCCGGACGGAACCGTTCCGGGGGCTTGCGCGTTGAAGGCGTGACTATTCGAACGGAGGTTCCCATGATCGATATGAAAAGCGCCGCGGCGAAAGCCGAAACCGAGGCTGCCGCCGATGATCTGGCGGCGCAGGTCGCCAATTTGCGCGCCGACCTTGCCCGGCTGACGGAAAGCGTGGCGGCGCTCGGCAGCGGCGCGAAGTCGTTCGCCACGGAAGAAGCGAACATGATGCTGGAAAAGACCCGCGAAAAAGTTCGCGAGGAGCCTCTCTTCATGCTCGCCGCCACCGCAGGGGTCGCTTACATTCTGGGCCTGATGGCGCGGCGCTGAGCGTTTCGCATGGATTTTGCGCGTCCGGACACGGGTTTTGAGGAAATTCCGTGTCCGGACGGCTTCTGTTGATTCCTTTTTATCCCGTTATCCATTAGGTTCCGCGCTCCGACCGACAGGAGACCATGCGGCGTGAGCATTGAATTTTCGGATACGCGGGAAAAGATGAGCGATACGCTTCATCGGACCATTTCCTCCATCGACGGCAGGACCGTCACGCTGCGTCAGTTGATGGGCGCGATGGGCGAGCAGGGGCTGCTGATGCTCTGTGCGCTTCTGACCTTGCCCTTTCTGATTCCGGTATCGATTCCAGGCGTCAGCACCGTCTTCGGCGCGGCGATCATCCTGATCAGCCTGGCGGTGATGCTGAACCGCATGCCCTGGCTGCCCGCGCGGGTCAGCGACCGGCAGATTGAAACCGAGAAACTGATTCCGACCTTGAAGAAGGGAGCGGAAATGGTGTCGCGGCTCGACCGCTATGTGCGTCCGCGTTTCGGCGCCTTCACGGATTCGGGCTTCATGAACCGCGTCAACGGCGCGGGCATTCTCTATGGCGGCATCCTGCTGATGTTTCCGCTCGGCCTGATTCCGTTTTCGAACACCCTGCCGGGCATCGCCATCCTGCTTCTGGCAGTCGGAATGCTTCAGCGCGACGGATTGATGGTGCTGGCCGGGTATTTTTTTCTCGTGGCGACGACGGTCTATTTCGCGGCCCTTGCCTATGCCGCCTATAGCGCGGGACAGGGGCTTTCCGGCTTCTTCGTCTAGCAGGCGGGCTTTGCCACAGGCGCATGTGTAAAAAATGCGGCGGTTCCCGGCAAAGCCTCTTGCGCTCTTTTTCGTTTCGTTCTAAACGCCCGTCACCACACGCTTTTAAGCATCGGATGGCCTCGTGGCGGAGTGGTGACGCAGAGGACTGCAAATCCTTGTACCCCGGTTCAATTCCGGGCGAGGCCTCCATCCGCTTAATCGGGTTCGCTAACCCCTTGTCTTAGTTTCAGATTTTTCCCGGTGTGGCAATCGGGACGGGCACCGAAGGCGCAGGTGTGGCAATTCGTTCATTGTTCACCCCCTGCCGACAGCAGTTTTGTTCCGACGCCGTCCCAGTCTATCTTAGCGACGGCCTGGCGGGCGAGGCGGGCGCGCTCGGCGTTACGGGTGTAGATTTTCGAGGTCTTGCCATCCTTCCAGCCGAACATCGCTTCCAGCATGCTATCGGTGGCTTCGTTGTGAGCCTGATCGGTGGCAAGCCCCTTCCGCACGGAATGAGCTGTGAGGTGCGGCAGGTGCGCCTGCTCGAACCATGCGGCAATGCGATTGCCCAGTCCCTTGACGCTGTAAGGCTTCGCCCATTCAGTCTGCATGTAGGTAAGTCCCTTGATGGGGTGCATGTTCAAAACGCCTTCGAGGATCGGGTGGATCGCGATCTCGATATCGACCGGAGTGCGGTTGCGATTCTTGAAGAGACGCAGCTTGAGAATATCGCGTTGCCGATGTTGCGGGCCGACAAGGGCGAGGTCGGACACACGGAAGCCGGTAAACATCAACAGCGATATGGCCAGCACGGCCTTTGATTCCTTGCCGTGATGGACGATGAATTTTTCCAGATCGGAGGAGGTCGCGGTAGCATGGCCGTCCGATTTGACCTTGAACGGCTTTACAAGGCGCGCCACATTCGGCGCAATCTGCTTGCCGTCTTTCTTCGTCTCGAAAATCTGCCGCAGCACCTTCAGGCGTTCGTCGGCGGCGAAGGGCGCCGCTTTCTTGCGATCGCGCAGCACGGTGATGTTGTGCGCGTCCATTTCGCTGATTGGGATATCCGCAAACGTCCGGGTATCCATCGGGTCTTGCAGATCGATGCGCTCTTCCCAGATGCCTTCCATGATCAGGCGCCGCCGCGTGCGGGTCGATTCATCGAGGCAGGTAAATGCATCTGATGTCATGTACGCCATGCAGAGCCAGCGGAAGGTATTCGGCCGCACGGTCATCCGCGCCAGGGGCTTAACGGGTTCATGGCGGCCGAGTGCCTTTTCCGCCGCCTTACGCGCCTTCCAGTATGCGACCGCGAATTCCTCGCTGTTGATGTCATCAGGCAAACGGCAAACACGTTCGCCTCCAATGCGAAGATAATACCGCATCGTCTTGTGACGGCTTCTGTTTTTCTCGACGTAAGGCAGATCGATATTCGCCATGTTCATCATGTCGACGCTCTCCAGCTTTTGCCGCCGCTCGCGCCGTCCCCGTGTCGCCGATTGCTCTCTCCCTCTTCGGGCCAATCCAGCATAGCGGCGGTGATTTCGGAGACAAGCCACACCTTTCGGCTATGCCAGCGCCGGGGCGGCGGCAGAAACCCTTCCGACACCATCGCATCTATGGTGTTGGGGCTGACGCCGATGGCAAGCGCCACCTCAGAGCGGTTGAGGGCAAGGCGTTGGATCGTTGGAGCGGTCGGGCGGCTCATGTGTCGCCTGCCAGATTGCGGCGCCATTCGAAAAAGCCGAGTTGGCCCTTGACCGGGATAAAGGGGATTGCTCGGGCGTTGGCAAGAACAAAACCCCATCGACCGAAGTACCAAGGGCTGTCGCTGCGGCGAACGCAATCGACGATCTCGGCAGTGCCGATGATTCCGCCACGCTGCAATTCCTTCGCGCCGGGGACCGTTAAGCCTTCCGGAAAAGAGTGGATGCGGCTGATGGCATGCACGGTATGAATGAAATCCTCGTATTCGTCGCGCGTCATGCCTTTGGCGGCGTGGATTGCGACCGGGCCGCGAAAGCGGGTGGACCAATCGCGGTTCTCGATATCCTTCCCCGCCTGGCAGATGGCCCATGCCCACGGCTGACGAATGGACAATGCAAGCTTGGGAAGCTTATCCATGATCTCTCTCCAGCCATGCCAGATCGCGATCGATCCAGCGTTGCAATTCGATTTTCGCGTGACCGGCGACGCCGGTTCGCGGAGCGCCGGTAAATTCCTCGACGGCGGTAGGGGTGAGTAGCGCGATCTGGTGGCGGTGGCGGATGACCTGGCGCACGATCAGCGTGCCTGCCGCGATATCGCGCTTGAGCGAGGGGCAATGCTCGATGCAGATGCGGGCGCAGGCCTTATGTACGAGCGGTTCGACCTGCATCACGCAGGCGCCTCGCGCGCCGGTAACGACCGGACGGGCATGGGAAAGGGATATCCTCGTCCTGAGTTTCAGCGGCCGGGCGCAGAGATCGCACAGATCGTTGACGACGATTTCGCGCTGGCGGCCCATGTGCGGCTTGCCAAAGATTGGTTTGCCCTGTCCGCGGGCGTCGATATCGCAACATGCCAGATGGCGGATGTGCGGACAGGTGGCGACATGCATATGGCCCTGCTCGGCGCTCCATAGAGCCGCATAGGGTACCGGGACCGTGCCCCATTTCAGGATGTCGATGGGACGGGCGGTCATGCCGCCTCGCTTTCACGCGAAAACAGGTCGCCGTCCGTGATCGTGACATTGAGAAAGCTGGCAAGGCGTGTAAGACCGGAGGGAGTGAATTTCAGCGTTTCGCGGGTGCCCTCGGTACCGTCCGGTTTTTGATACACATCCATCTTGTGGGTCATGTATCCTGCTTTCCGTTTGTCGGCATACGCCATTAGGTGACGGTTGCCGGTGTGCCGGAAGCACCAACCGTTCCGCTGGAGCCATTCTGTCAGTTTCCGCTCCTGCATCTGGAGGATCTGGGCGGCTTCGCGGATACCGAAGAGGCCGTCGGCTTTTGTGATGCGATCGAGAGCATCAACGTCCTTCTGCATGACGGCGATTTCCCGCTTCATGTCTTCGATCTGGAGCGCATATCCTTGAGCAAGAGTGAGAAGCTGGATCGGATGCGCAAGCAAGTCCTCGACCGTAACGGAGCGTGGTTTGCGAAGCTCCGTTTCCATGGCGTTAAACTGCTTGATATAGGCCTCCTTGAAAGACGCCGCCTTACCGCCGGTGAATCCCATCGCGAGAAACGTGAAGCCGTCTTTTGTCATTTCAACGTAGGCGGTGTATTCTCCGGTTAAGTCTTTGTTTTTAAAAGGCACGAAATTGTGCCGCCTGAAATCTTCGGAGCAATTCAGTTCGCGGATCGTTTGAAGAACGCGGCGGTGCTCCTTGCCAAAATACGCGGCAACATCGCGACTATTGGCAAGCACTTCGTCGCCGCGAATAGACACAACAGGCTGGCGGGATGCGTCGATGAAATCGGTCATGGCAGGTCCTTTCACCAAGTCGTGGGAGAAATGCGGGGGAGGGAAATCGGAAGGTTAGGGTTTCGCGTGCGAAGACCGCGCAACGCTTCGCTGCCTGCGCGATATCCCGAACCGTCAAAATTCAAATATCCTTCGTGACGAGGAAATTCGTCGCTGGTAATGACGCTTTCGCTTTTGGACTCGTCCTCAGTCCAGCCGAGGAACGGTTCGGCGTCACATTCCTCGTCGTGCGGCTCGTCAAGAATGTCGCCGCCATGCTCGTTTTCGCATTCGCACTCATCGATGGCTGCGCGCGTATCCCATGCGCCCCAGTGTGTCTGGTCGCCGTCCCGGCCGCGATAGTGGCTCCATCCGCAATAGCTGTTGATATGGTTTTCCGGGGCGCCGAGTGATGGCTCGCGCTCGCCGCCATCTTCGTCGTCAGGGTTGTCGTCACCTTCGGACAGGCCCGGAACGCAACGGGCGTCAAGATCGCCCTCGCGATCATCGCCGCAGGTGCCCGCCAGACACGGTTCGAGGTCGGGGTCGCCGTCCAGCGTATTCAGGAGATCGATGAGGCGGTCGATTTCCTCCTCGATTTCCTCGCGGGAAATCGGCTCGCCTTCCGGCGTCATGGTGAGGAAATGTATATAAAGGGGAATATGGGCGGAATCCGCCCCTGCACGCTGTTGCATGGTCGTTGCTCCAATTATGAAGCTCGACCAACAGCTTCCACCCTGGCGGCCGAGCGATAGCGGGTTGGAAGACCGATTAGGCCGGATGGAGCACCCAGCGGTTTCGGCGGCCCGAAGGCCCCCACCACGCTCGACCATAGGGGAAACAAAAAACGCGCCACAAGGGCGTTCCCCGGCGCGTCGAACGCGCTCCATCTCGCCAACCCGGCTTCCACCCCGAGTTAACGCGGAAAACATGCTCTTATTCGCGGCGCGTGTCAACATGGATGCTAACCGCCAGTCTTCTGTGGCACCAACGTCATGACGTACTGGCGGCCATGCTCGACCAATTCGAGCGGCGGAGACGGGAACCCGAGTTGTGGCGCAATCCACTGAGCCGTCATCGGGCCGTAAGACATGCGATACATGTCAACGACCTGCTTCTTCGTCCGCATTTCTTCCATCGGCCAGTCGGGGAATGGCCGGGCTTCGACGGGAGTTGGTGGGATCACCTCCCCGTCACAACCATAGGAGCCGGTCTTACGGATGGAAGGAATGACCTCGTGAGCGAGCCAACGTTTGAAACGTTCGGCAACCGGCTTCCGCGACCTGAAAACAAGTCGATAAACGCCGGGTTCGGAAACAACGATCATCTCCTGAATGCCGCCAAGGGTCTCCACAGTATGGAGCCCCTTTTCGTCGTCATCGAGCAATGCGAGCGACGAATGAGGATTCGCCAACGCCAAAACCTTGCACACGTCGGCTCCGACGAACCACAGTTCGTCCCCTTTATCGATCTGCCTTACCAAATGCTCCCCTTCAAAGATGAGCGGATTGATATGCTGTTCCATCTGGGTCTCCTGTCAAAATGAGTTCGGTTGGTAGATGGGAGAAGGCGTGGTGCGGTGCCCGATTTTGGCTGAAGGTATGACCATGACGGTTGTACCTTCACCGGGCGGCGCGCAGGAAACGACACTCATCAAATTGGAGTTGGCATGATGGCAACACCTTCCTTTAAAAGCGGGTCTCACTGAAACCGCGCAGCGGTCACCGGAAAGGCGTCTTTCGCGGCCGGGCTGCAAAATTCGAAATAGTCGATCTCGCCATCGCTTTCGGTGTGGCGCATCCAGTCGTGGCGCAGCACCGCGCCACCGGCGGCTTCGAGGATTTCCGCAATATCCCGGCCGTAGTCCGGCGAGAGATCGTCGAAGGCGTCAATGATCGCCTCGTAGGCGTCCGCAGCCAGCAAGAACAAATCCTGATGGCCGCGCACGAAGGCGGCGAAGGGGCCGTCATCGGTCACCAGCGCGGTCCAGCGCGGCGCGCTTGCCTCGGCGGGATAGGACAGGGTAGCAGTGTCATGCATGGCGGGTCTCCCGGTCGAGCTTGACCTTTTTGATGATCTCGCCGGGGCGGCGCTGCTTCGCTTCGACGCGCGCGGCGTCGGCGCTTTCGGCGGTGACGGTGATGATTCCCCATCCTCGAAATGGACGCGGAACGGCAGGCGCGGGGAGGGTTTGGTGAGCTTAGGCATGGGCCACCCCCGTCATCGGCGGCAGCAGGCGTACGCGGGCGCTGGCGGAGAAATCCTTGAAGGTGAGGTCGCAAAAGGCGTCGCTCACATCGAGATATTTCCGGTATTTGGCTTTTGCATGCGAGGTCGCGGCCACGATATCGGAAAAGCCGTCATAGGTGACCAGATAGGCGCGCCACTGCTCTTCCAGTGTTTTCAGGTGCGCTGCCAGCGCCTTGCGTCCGGCATTGGTAACGCTGAAGTAGGACATGCCGCACGCGGTGGTGCCATCGAGCGCCCAGAAGGGCGATGAAGCGAAGACTTTAGCCTGTGGGGCATTGTTGCCGATCGCGTAATAATTCCGGAAGCTTTCACGCAACGGATCGACCGGGCGGCCCAGCGCGTGGTCCATCTGGTCAAATGCCTTGTCCTTGAGGTAGCGATTGACGCTTGGGTTGGTGTTGATGGCGCTCTTGCTCATGAGGTGACTCCTAGATTGTGAAGGAGATTGCGGCTGTCGGCCCAGCGGGCGTGGCCGGTCCAGGCGGCGAGGAAGCGTTCCAGGCGCTGGAAATCACCGGCGGCGCGGTAGGCCTTGATCTTGCGGCGGGCGCGGGTCACGCTGTCGCGGGGCAGCAGCTTGTGCGTTGGCCAGATGCGGTAGCCGACGAAATTCACGCCGCGATGGACGGGCTGGATGCTCCATTTGGAAAAGCGAAGGCCGAGCTGCTGGCGCGACAGCGCCTCGATGGAGGCCTTGACGGCGCGCAGATGCTCCGGGCATCGGCCCAGCACCACGATATCGTCCATGTAGCGATACCAGCAGCGCTCGCCGAGGTCTTGTTGCAGATGACGGTCGACGACGCCCGCATAGATATTGGCAAAAATCTGCGAGGTGAGATTGCCGATCGGCAGGCCGATCCCGCTGCGCGGCAACATGGCTTCGAGCAAGCCCAGCGTGGCGCGGCAGGAAATCTTCGCCTCGATCAGCCGCCAGAGCGCGCCGCGCTCGACGCTATAGAAATAGCGCGAGAAATCGGTTTTCAGGGCATAGAGAGGGCCGTCGCGATCAAGACGGCGCATATCCGCCTGCAAGGCGATGGCGGCGGCGTGCGTGCCCTTGCCGGTGCGACATGCGAAGCTGCGCGGCAGCAATGTGGCGTCGAAGATCGGGCCGATGATGGCCGCGACGGCCTGCTGCGCGACGCGGTCAGCAAACGGCAGGGCGGAAATCAGCCGCTCTTTCGGGTCGTAGATACGGAATTCCCGAGGCTCTCCCGGCTGGTAGGAGCCATCGCGCATGGCGTCGGCGAGGAGATGCAGATTGAGCGCCGAATATTCCTTGAACTCGAGATAGCCCGGGGTCAGGCGCTTGCCGCGCGCTGTCAGCCGCAGGGCTTCGCGCATGTTGGCGTCTGCGGTGATGGGGCCGATCAGGTTGCGATATTTCCTGGCCATGGCAGTCCTCATGGAATGCCGGTCGCGGGTTTCGACGGCGCCCGCGCCGCTACTCCCCGCTGTACCGGACCTTGGAGTGTGTTCGCCGAAGCCGGAAGGCCGGGCCGACCACCCTGGCGCAAGCGCGCCGGTGGACAGGGGCCGACGGGGCCGTGACCGCCGCCGAGCCGGGTATGGGGTGTCGCTGGCGGCGCGGCAGCCGATGTTCTCGTTCGAGTTCTCGGCCCAGTTGTCCAAGTTCGCGTAGCGGGACCCGGCGTTCGAGCCGTTGATCCACGATCCGCCGAAGATGGAGGGACGGCGCGCCATCATTGCCCCAGCCTCCCGTTGCTCTTCGCATCGCGAATCCAGGCGCCCAGCATCGCGCCCGTTTCGGCGATGTGGCGCAGGGCCACATGGTGCTGCCGGGGCGAAAGGAGCCTTCGATCGAATGCGAAGCGCAACCAGAAACGCAGCGATGCCAGATGCGTATCCGCTGCGTAGAGCCGCGAAGCCTGTTTCGACTTTGCGGCCTGATACAGCAGGCTGACCATATCCATCAGCATCCCCATCATCCTGTCGCGCAGGACGCCGTGGCGGCGCGGAAAGCTCTGGAGGATGGGATAGAGATAGGACACGGTAGCCTCGTATTTTTCGACGATCGCCAGATCACGGGCGTTTACGGTTTCATCGCGTTGCATGACTGGCGGCGCCGGTTTCTATTCAGCCTGCGCTTTCGCGCAGGCGGGCAGGCGACAGGTGGTCGCTGGCGGCGCGGCAGCCGAGGAGCTCGTACGAGCCCTCGGCCCAGTAGTCCAAGAACGCGTAGCGGGACCCGGCGTCCGAGCCGTCGAGCCACGAACCGCCGAAGAGGGAGGGACGGGGATCGTCGGGATGACCATCCGTGCCCCATTGCCACATTGTGCCGGTCGCATCGTGGATGCCCCATTTGCTGACAAAGCGGGCGCCGCCATTGCTCATCGATCCGGCCGTGTCCGGCTCCTCGCCACGCGCGCATCGTTCCTTGACGCCATAGGCTGCGGCGAAAAACTCCTCGGCGCCGATCGGGCGCTTGCCGTGATGGGCGCAGATTTCCGTGGCGGTGGCGTAGTCCAGCTTGCGATACTTGCCCTTGCCGTCCGTCCGCACCGGCAGATCGCGTCCGTCCGCGATGGTGGCGCCGTGGCGGCTGGTGCCGTGCGTGATGTGGTCGACGCCGAGCAGATAGATATCGATCCAGACGCGGCGGATGGGGCTGACATCGACGCAGGCCATGCTGCATGGATTGGCGACCGGCCGAAAGCCAACATCCCAGATCGAGTGGGGATTGATCGCAGGAATGCCATCGCCGCCATTGGTTCCTTCGGCGCAGGCGCTCGGCGCGAAGTGAAACCCGGCGATGAAACCGGCTTGCAACGGATTGGTATCCCCCAGCGGCGCGATGAACGCGGTATCGCCGCCTTGGAAGCCGACGCCGTAATCCCGGCCAGGCTCAAACGTGAGATTGCACGGAATGGAGATATCACGTTCGAAGGCGTGCACGCGCTCTCCGACCCGGATTGTCGTTCCGGCGCGAATACCGATCCCGGCGCGGCCGGTAGCGAAAAGGATCGGGGCGTCGTCATTGACGCGATCAATGGTGATGGCGTGCGCCATCGTTTCGGCAAGAGCCGTCATGGGTTTATCCTTTCAAGGGGAGGGAGGCCGTTTGCGCTTTCGCGCAAACTAGGCAGGAATCAGGTGGTCGCTGGCGGCGCGGCAGCCGATGAGCTCGCTCGAGCGCACGGCCCAGTAGTCCAAGTACGCGCAGCGGGACCCGGCGAACGAGCCGCTGAGCCACGAGCCGCCGAAGATGGAGGGACGGGGATCGTCCGGGTCGCCATCCGTGCCCCACTGCCAGAGATTGCCCGTTGCCTGCATCAAGCCGTAGCGGCTGGTGCGGGCGGCATCGATGCCGGTGGTTTTCGGGTGGCAATCGGCGGAGGATTTTTCCGTGACGCCATAGGCGGCCGCCCGGAATTCCTCATAGGTCGGCAGGCGCTTGCCATGCTGGGCGGCGATCGCAACGGCGTCGTGATAGTTGAGGCGGTCGAGCGAGCGGCCATCGGCGATCCGGACGCCATGGCGGCTGGTGCCGTGGCGAGCGTGATCGACGCCGAGCAGATAGATATCGATCCAGACGCGGTGGTCGGGGGCGATTTCGACGCAGGTCATGCCGCGAGGGTCGGCGACCGGGCGAAAGCCGGTATCCCAGATCGAGCAAGGATTGATTGCCGCAACGGTGTCGCCGCCGCTGCGGGCCGTTGCGTTGCCGCCGGGCGCGAAATGAAACCCGGCGAAGATATCGGCGGAGATCGGATACTCCGGATCGAGCTGGACGGCGACCGGGTTTCCGTCGTCATCCAGCCGCACGCCGTAGTCCTCGCCGAGGATGAGATCGCCGAGATTGATCGCCGCGTCTGAAAGGAAGTCGGCGGCGCCCTTGTCGGTGTGGAGCGTCGTTCCGGCGCGCAGCGTGATCGTGGATGCGCCGGTGGCGAAGAGAATCGGGGCGGCGTTGTCCGCCCGGATGATGGTTGTCGTGGTCATGGGGTTTTCTCCCTGTTTCGGTATGGGCGGGGTTGCTGTGCGGGCAGGCTCAGGCATAGGAACGGCCCTCCGCCTGCATCTGCTTGCGGTGCAGGCTGTTGGCGGGCAGCGAGATCGGCTGCATCATGCGGCTGCCGGTGCGGGTGATCACCGGCCTGTAGACGACCGTCTTGCGGTCATCGGTTTTCAGGCGGCTCCAGCGCGCCTCGGTCAGCCAGCGGCGGGTGTTCGCCGTCACGAAGCTGAAAATGCTCTGGCGCTGCGCAATCGGATAGGGCGCGGCGATTTCGGTGGCGGATGCGCCTGCGAGAAAGCGCGCCTTGATAAGCGCCTCGTCCGGTTGAAAGGGCGGGGCGTTGCGTTTTTCGATCTTGGTCATAGGGTTGATCCTTCGTCCTTTTCGGATGCCGCCCCGCGAAGGGGCGGCGAACCGAAAGGGACCGGGATCATCTGCCGCCCATTTCCGGCGCACCGACGAAGCTCGGCAGGTCGGTGGCGCCTGCGGCGCGGGAGAGGGCGCGCTCGACTTCCTCCGTTACGAATTTTTCCGGATTGTAGAGCTGGTAGAACCAAGTCACGGCGCCGGAGGCTATGCGGTAGCGCAGCCGCACCGGAATGCGCACGGCTTCGCCACGGAAGAAGGTGGGCAAGCGAATGATGAACATGCTCGGCACATTGATGCGGTCGCCGGTTTCGCCGCGATGCTCCTCGGAAAAGGCGATCTGCGCTTCACCGGTGGCGAGGGTCACATTGTTGCTGACGCGGGTTTCCGCGTTGACCTTCAATCCACGCGACAGGGTCATGATGTCGTTGGGCGCTGCCACGCGTCCGCCAAGCAGGCTTTCCCAGTAGGTTGCCTCGCCCTCATCCGGGGCCGCCAGTTCGGCGATGCGGTCCTCGATGAACTCGGCGAAGTCGCGCTGGTTCATCTTTTCCTTATTGCCGCTGACCCATGCCTGCCATTCTTCCGAAAGCGGGAAGGGATAGTGAATGCGGTGCTGGCCGTTATCCGCCGCGCCGCCGTTTTCCTTGTCGTGATAGTCAATGACGGCCGTGAGCGCCGGTTTCTTCCAGTCGATCGACGCGAAGATGACGCTATGATCCGTCTTGTGGCGATCGACCAGGTCGATGAAGCTTTCCAGCGTGTCGACGACAGCGGTTCCGCGCTTGCGCTCCGGCTTCTGCCGGTATTCTTCCAGCAGGGGTTTCAGGCTTTTCGCGCCGCCCGTTTTCGGATCTACGAGTATCGGGATACTTTCCGGCAACCCGGTACTTCCCGCTGGGCGCAACAGATAGCTCACCTCAGTATTGGCCGCGCGGGCCAGGTCGGCGACGGCATTGATGGCGGTTTCGGAAAGCTGATCCAAGGGGATGCTCCTTCAGGAGAGGGGTTACTGGGAAAGATGGGAGCGCGAGCGGTCGATCTCGCGCGGGCCGCCGAACATGTCCGACTGCTGCGGATGCTCGGTGGAGAGCTTGCCGCCTTCGACAACCCAGTAGACGGAGGTCTTGCGCGGCAGCTTCGGCAATTTGGGCGGCGGCAGTTCGGCGTCGATCTCGACCATGCCGTCCTTGACGGCGAGCTTGATCTTGATGCTGACCTCGCCCTTGAAGGTGGTTTTCGGGCGATCGTTGGAGAGGTCGAGCAGCTTTTGCAGCACGTCGGCAAGCTGGTTCGAGGCTTCGTCGTTCAACTCGCCGCCTTCCAGCATGCCGATCAGCGCCTGCGCATCGCGAATGAGTTTCATGGGGTTTCTCCGGGGTTACAGGGCCAGCGCCGCCAGCGCGGCGCAGAGAGCGGCAAGCGCCACGGCGGCGATGGCGAAGGTGGCGGCGGGTTCGTCGCGGCTGGCCAGCGGGCGGGCGGGGGTGAAGCGGTTCATGAAAACCTCACGAATCGAATTGATCGCCATCGTCATCGCTTGCCGCGATGGCGGGCCGGGGCCGGTAATCGACGGGACGGATCGGACGCGGATCGGCGCCATAGGAGCGATAGGCGGTATCGCGGCAAACCTCTTCGGTTGCCGGGCGAATGGCGTAGATCGAAGCGGCGCCGTAAAATTCAGTGACGCTGTCGCCATCGGAAATGGGAATGTCGATGCGCAGCATCTTGCCACCCGCCAGATCGACCTCGCGGGCATAGCCGGGGCGCTTGCGGTGGCCCATCAACTCGACGATGGCCCAGCTTTCAAAAATTTCGGTTGTCATTGCGGTTTCCTCGCATCCGTTTGGGATGCCGCTCCCGGCGGAGAGCGGCGAGCCGAAGCGGATCGGTCAGAGATAGGCGACGATGGCCGCGCAGATGGTGGCGGCGAGCGCGGCCATGCCGAGAATGAGAAGGAAGATTTCGAGCGGGTCCATCGGCATTCCCCGGCGATCAGGCGGCGCGGCGTTGAGCGCGGCGGTTGGCATCGCGGGCGGCCGCTGCGCCGTACTGGTCGATGTGCTTCGGCGTGAAATGCTGAAGCAGGTCTTCACGGGGGCAGCCCGGGTGATCGACCATGTGGGCGGCCATTTCCGCCTTGATGTCGCGGACGACGGTGGTTGCGGGGGCTGCGGTGCTGGTCTCGGTGTGCATGGATATGCTCCTTGGTGGAAATCAGGGGTTGTGGATAAAAGTTGATCCCTTTGCGGGCGCCGGTGCATTCGGTTGCGAGCCGGAAAAGTTGGGATCATGCTGACGGTCGGCCCACGGCGGCGAACCACCGCCGCCATGGGCCTTCATCCCCAGGTGCCAAACCACAAGAGGACGATTGGAATGGCGGCGACGCATTACAGCTACAGATGCCGAAGGGGTGTCGCCGAGATCATCTGGCGCACCGACCGCGCGCGCCGCGCATGGCATTGCTACTTCAACGGCCAGTGGATCGGCCACTATTCGGCCGTTCGTGTCGCGGTCGAGGAAGTAGCGGGCGGCTCCTGCAACTGGCCGTCCGAGGGCGATATTTCCGCGTTCGGGATTTCGGACGATTTGTCCGATTGGGCCGTGCGCCAGTAGCCGCAGTCGTGAGCGACCTCGTCCGCCGTCTTCGCATCCAGCAGCAGGTGCAACACGCCCACCGATGTGTCGAAGGACAGCGCCACCATCTGCTGCGCGCCCTCCCGGAAACAGTCGGTCGGATATGTGGTTCCCCGCCAACGAGCGGGTGTGAAGTGGGAAAACGGTTGCTTGGCAGACATTGAACAAGGAAACCTCCGTGAGCCGATAGGGATCGATCAGCAAGAGACGATGAGGAAGACGTGTTCGATGGTGGTCTTGGTGGTCATGGCTCAATCCTTGTGCGGGGTGTGGGCGCCGCCGGATAAGCAAGACTGGCTCCGGCGGCGCATCCGCTCAGTGGGGTTGCCTGAGGGGATGACAAAACATGGCACATATTGCCAAATCATGTCAATCTATAAAATGGCAATATGTGCCATTGTTTGCGCGGTGACTGAATCGTATGTTTCACGGGTAGGTAGAGGGAGGGCTCAATTGGCAGCAAAGCATTTGGGTATTATCGCGAGCGCGTTTTTCGCATCGCAAAGTCCAGCGTCAGCGGCGTCACCATTTGGCGAATGGGTATGTTTCCCGACCATCGAAGAAATGTTCGATGCGAGTTTTGCTGACGACGCTCACCGTGTGAATAACATTGCGCTGTCGCGTGACGTGGACATTATGTCAGGCGCCAAGAGGGTGCTGCTTTCTGCCTCCGCGTCCAACCGGGCATCCGGCGCAACGGCCTTTAGTGTCGAGGCTGTTGCCTTCGCTGATGATCCTGAGCGTCCGATCTTCTCGATTTCGGCGCGGCCGTCGTTCGGCATCGTGCAGCCCTCCAGGACCGAGGAAGTGGAAGGATGGGTTCTCGATCCGAAAGGGGCGTTTGCGGGGCTGAAAAAGGCCTGTATTCGGGCAACGACTTTCAGTAAGTCTTGATTTATCAATCGCTACAGCAAGGATAAATTGACGATCATGCAGAAAGCAGGTGGAATCATAGCGATTATTGCGGGCATTCTTGCGCTATTCAAGCGCAAAACTCCTGTCGCCGCATAAGGGAAATAGGTAAAATGAGCGAAAATGCTGGGGCCGATATAGACGACTTGCAATTTATGAAGTCGATACAGGAAGAGTCTAAGGGCTGGACAGCACCGGCGACGAAGGCAGATGTTTCTCTTGTTTACGGGGCGCTGTCAAACGTATGCGATTGCTTAAATGCCCAAGATTTAATAGTTATGAAATTTGCAGCACATAGTCACACTGAAGAAGACTTTGAGCAATTTAGGAAAAATATCCTTAAGGCTCAAGAAGCCGTAATTTTTGGAGTAAAAGCGCTGGCGCAATCGATCCATCAGGAATGATTGAACATGACTCAAAACAATATCATAGATTTATTTGCGAAAGGCGCTCAGCAAGACGCCGAACTGGTCGATCAGTTTGCGGAGCGTCACTTGAAATCCGGCGGAGGCGGTGGCACATTTGACGGTATGGAGACGCGAGTTAAATCACTTGAAGAAGATATGAAAAAACTGCTGCAAGACACGGCAGAGATCAAAGGCATGTTGCGCGCCGCCCCGTCTGCTATTGAATTCGGAGAGTTGAAGGGCAGAGTAAATAGCTTGCCTACAACTTCAAAGGTTGCCGCCCTTTTGGCAATAGCTGTCGCCGTCATAACCGTTATCACACGATGGTCCGATCTTATGGCCGCACTACTGTAGGTTGGCAACATCACTGAATTTGCAATCCCGCCTCGCGCGGGGTTTTTTTATGCGCAAGAATTGATCTCAAGAGCCGAGCAATTCGGAGTAGTCTATAACCTTATGGACGGCCGTGACATACCGGGTTTGTAGCTGAATGGTGCCTGGTGGATTGAGTTTGCGCAAGGTGATTGTCTCGCTGGTGCGCGTTTCCAGAATTCCTACCGACGCCAGAACCGGCGAGTGCTCGCTGCGGCGCTCCTGCACAACGACGGCGTCACCTATCCGTGGCGGACGGTATTCGCTCACCACGATCTTGGTGCCATGCCGAAACATCGGCTCCATCGACATGCCGTCGATGTAGAGTCCATAAATGCCAGTGGAATTTGCTAAGGTGGACGGCGGCTCGATGTATTCGATCACGCCATCCACAATCTGTACTGCGCCCTGAAGCAGTGAACCGGCAGTGGTGCCCACGACCGGAATCAGCGTCTGCGGCAATTGACGTTCCGTTCCGCCAGTTTTTTGAGGTCCGGCAATCGCCACGATGGATGGTGATTCGTGTGGCGGGCGCATCAGATCTTCAACGCTTGCGCCAAGCGCTGCCGAGATGGCAATAATCCTATCTCCGGCCTTGATCTTGCCTTTCTCGATCTTGTTGATCGTTGAAGCATCCGTGCCGATTTCCTCACCCAGCTTCGCCATCGACCACTTCTTGGCGCGCCGATATTTCTCGATGCTGTTTTCCATACGCGAATCAATCTCTTGCATATCTGTCTTCATTCTGTTTGTTATTTGGCAAATTTTGCCACAAAAGGAATGGCAGTTGTTGCCAAAAATGGATTGACAAAAATTGGCACCTAATGCCATTTTATGGGCATGAGGTTGAGCGAGTGGCGACTGACGCAAAAACTGACATTGGCGCAATGTGCGACTCGGATCGGGGTCGGGCATGCGCGCAACTTTCAGAAATATGAAAGCGGAGAAAATCGCCCGGACGCGCCGATGGCTGAACGCATCATTGCCATGTCCGCTGGAGCGGTAACGCTGACCGACCTGCATGAACAGCGACTCGAATGGTTGCGTCGCCATAAACCCGATATGTTTGGAGTCCCTGATCAGATGGAGGCAGCCGAATGAGCGCGCCTCTATCCTTCCATTTTCACGAAAGGATTTCGCCATGGATGCGGCAATCAAGGAACGTCTGCGCCACGCTGGCCGGGTCACCGGCCAGCGCAAGGATTTGGTTTCCCTCGGCGCGGCGGCGCGGAAGCGCTGGCTTGCGCGAAGATCGAGCCGGATTGTTTTGCCGCCGCGCAACAGGGCAAATCCTTTCTCTACTACGCGCCGGTATCCTCCTGAGTGATTTCCCATTTTCTGTCGGACTCGTCTGCTTCGTCGGACGCTTTGGAGGAGGCAAGGATCGCGAAACACGCACCCTCTTCGCGTTCGTCGCGTATATCGGGTATGCAGTCGAGGATCGGCTGGATGGTCTGCTTGTAGCCTTCGGCATGCAGCGTTATCCGCGGCGGGCGATTTTTGGGGTAGCGGCTTCTTTCCCAGCGATCCCAATTGATATGGCCGGGATCGGCTTCCTTTGCTTTCTGGATGAATCCCAATTCGAACCCCATCCTGTTTTCCAGCGCCCGCAGCCCGCGGTTTGGCAACAGGTCGATGATGGCGCTGAGGATTGCTTCCAGTGCATCGATTCTGCCGCGCAGGAATGCTGGGTCCATCTGCTTTTCGTCTTCCGTCATAGCGGCGGTTCTCCTTACGGGTTGAGCGATTCGAAGAAGACCACTGCTTATGGTGGCCCGCAAGCGGGGCGCTCCCCTGCTTGCGGGCGCTATCCCCATTTCCCGTTTGCGCCGCGTCTCGCCCTGTGCGCGGCGCAACGCCCTGCCGGGCTTTCTCTCCTCCCGCGCCCGGCAGGGCATTCCCGTTTTCACCGTTCCCCTGACCGCGCGGTTCGGACCTGCCGCGCGGCCCCTCGGCCGGGGCGGGGGTTGTGCGTTTCACCGTCCCGGCCGGTTTTTCTGCTGTCGCGGGCATGCGGTCCTCCGTGAGTTCGTGACGGGCTGACGATAGCCGCCCCCGCGGCGGCTTTCACGGAATCAATCGACCTTCACTTTTTCCTTGACTCATTCTCAGGGGGCTTTCGTGCGTCCTTTCACCAAAGACGATATTCAGGCGCTGAAGGGCGCCACTGCCGCATCCTTCGAGGCTCTTGGCGGCGTTTCCCGCGCCGCCAAAAGCCTTGGCGTGGCATCCTCGACGCTGAGCAAATACGCCTCGCCCGCCGATGAGTGGTCGCAGAGCTTCATCCGCCTCGATCTCGCCGTTCGGGCCGACCGGCTGACCAGCCATCCGTTCTTCTTTTCCGCCGCGCAGCAGCTCGTTGCGGATGCCGCGCCCGGCGGCCTCGGGGCGATGACGGCCAGCGCCATCCTGCGGCTGGACCGGGCACTCGACGACGTGGTCCGCGCCATCATGGACGCGGTCGAGGATAATCACATCGATGCGGGCGAGCGGGCCACGATCCGCGAAAAGATCGTGGTAGCGCACGAGTTTCTGGCGCTGGCCGGGCGCATGACGGGCGGGGGCTGGCTATGAGCGAACAGCCTTCCAATGGCGCGATCATGTTCGCGATGTCCTGTTTTCTTCCCGATGACGACGAGGGGCGGGCGGCGTCGATAGCGCTCGGCGTCGCGGCGCATGCCGCGCTTCAGGCGGGATGGTCCGATGAGCAGGCGGCCACCGGTTTTTCCGTCGCGCTGGAAGAAATGCGGCGGGTGCGGGCGGCGGCTGACGCGCCCGGGGGTGTGCAATGAGCGGCCGCGCAGATTTCCGCCGGAACGAGTCCGCGCCGATGCTGATCCGGCCGATCAGCATGGCGGCGCGGGCGTTTTTGCGGTCGGTGCGGCTTTCGCCGGGCAGGCAGTTGCCGATCTGCGCGGCGCGGCGGCATCTGGCGCTGGAATGCCGCCAGGCCGGGTATATCCGCATCTCGCCGGATGGCGGCGTGGCGCATCTGGCCGAGGACGGGCAGGCCTATCTCGACGCGCTGATGAGGGCGGACTGATGGGGCACGTCGCGGTGAAGTTTCCGAAGCCGGGAGCCACGGGGCTGGCGCTGCTCGAAACCGCCGTGCGGGCCGGGCGCGTGGATGCGCCGGAGCCGCGCCATGTGATCGCCGCCAATCGCGCCGTCGGGCACGGCTATCTTTCCCGCGACAAGAAGAACGCCCGTGTTTATTACCCGACCGAGCGCGGGCGGGAATTGCTGGCCAGCCTGGAGGGCGTCGCGGCGGCGAGCGATGCGGGCGGGGGCGATACCGGCATGCCGGTATCGGAGACGGCGCCTGCCGCCGACGCGTCCGATCTGGTCGCCACCGTGCGGCGCGCCATGGCGCTTCTGGATGAGGGCGATGTGGTCAATGCCCGGCTGGTGGCCTCGGTTGCCTACAGGCAGGCGCAAACGGCGGCCGATTTCGCAAAAAAGGTCGGCGCCACGGAAAAGCTGGTCGCCAAGGCGCGGCGCATGCAGGCCGACGCGCTGCTGATCGAGACCCGCGCCAAAATCCTGATCGCGGACAAATGGGACGAGGCGCATGCCGCGGGCGAGGTTTCCAAGGGCGGGCGGCCGAAACCCGTTTCCGATAGGAACGGGTTGACGGCCGAAGATACCGGGCTGTCGCGCAAGGAAATTCATGAGGCGCGCAAGCTGGCGGCGGCGGAGCATCGCGACCCCGGCATTGTCGAGCGCGCCATTCAGGCCCGGCTTTCCGCCGGGCTGGAGCCGACGCGGGCGAACCTGCGCGCGGCTGTCGGCACGGCCAGCGCCACGAAAGAGGAGCGCGCGCAAAATCTGTATGAAACGCCGCCCGAGGCGATGCGGACGCTGCTGGCGCTGGAAGTCTTCTCGGCCACGGTGCTGGAACCGGCCTGCGGACGCGGCGCCATCGCCCGCATGCTGGAGCAATACCATTACGGCGTCGTGCTGACCGATCTGATCGATTACGAGACGGCGGACAGCCATGGCGAGTTGCAGGCGGTGCGGGATTTCCTGACATCGCGCCCGCCCGAATGCGGCAGCTTCGATATCGTCACCAACCCGCCCTATGGCGAAATCCTCAATGCCTTCGTGGCGCATGCGCTGCGCGTCTTCGCTCCGCGCAAGATGGCGTTGCTGCTCAACCTCAATTTTCTGGCGGGCTTCGCCGACGACGATCGCAACTTCGTGATGGACGATTGCCCGCCAGCGCGGGTGTGGGTGTTCAAGCGGCGCCTGCCGATGATGCATCGCGACAACTGGGACGGCCCGAAGGCGTCGAGCCGGATGAATACGGCCTGGTTCGTCTGGGAGCGGCGCGAGGATGGGAGCTATGGCGACGGCACGCTGATCCGCCGCGTCGACTGGAAGGATTTCGAGCCGGAAGCGGCGGAAAGCGAGGCGGCATGAATACGGTGGCTCTGGCTTCGGTGGCCGTGGTGGCCATCGTGGCGTGCTTTCATACGCGCAGCGACAAGGCGCTCGGGTTTTACCTGCTCGCCCTGCTGGCGCTGATCGCGGCGGGAGGTGCGGCATGAGCGTTTATGTCGACGACATGGCGGCGCCCTTCGGCAACATGGTGATGTGCCATATGTGGGCCGACAGCGATGACGAGTTGCTGGCGATGGCCGACCGCATCGGCGTGCAGCGCAAATGGATTCAGGGGCATCCCGTGCTTTCCTTCGGCAAGCACCGCAAGGCGAGCTGGGTGCATTTCGACATCGCCCGCAGCAAGCGGGCGCTGGCCGTGAAATTCGGGGCGGTGGAAACCGACCGGTATGGACCGGTTATGCATACGCTGACGCTGCGGCTGCGCGTTGCGATCGCGGCCTGCGACACCGGTGCGGTGGTTGATCTGCGGGCGCGCATGGAGCGGATTACGGCGCTGCGCACGAAAGGCGGTGCGGCATGAGCGATCGCATCGGAGACTGGATTCAAACCTTTACCGGGCGGAAATTCTGGCCGCTCGATCCGCGCCGCGAGGATATCGAGATTCGCGATATCGCCCATGCGCTTTCGATGCAGTGCCGCTATGCCGGGCACTGCAAGAGGTTTTACAGCGTGGCGGAGCATTGCGTGCTGCTGTCGCGCTGGATGCTGGCGCAGGGCCATGGGGTCTATGTCGCCCGATGGGCTTTGCTGCATGATGCGAGCGAAGCTTATATTCTCGACATTCCGCGCCCGCTCAAGCCGTACCTGACCAATTACCGCGATATCGAGACGGGCGTGATGAAGGCGGTCGAGGAGGCTTTCGCGCTCTACGGCGAGGCGCCGAAGATCGTCAAGCAGGCCGATGACCGTATTCTGGCGGATGAAAAGGCGGCGCTTCTGCAACCCTTGACGTGGGGCTGGGAGCCGGGCCCGCCGCTCGGCATCGATATTCGCTGCTGGCCAGCGGAAACGGCGGAGCGGGAATTTCTCGATCAGTTCGACCGCGTGGCGGTGCTGGCATGAATGTCCACGCCTCGCTGTTCGGCGATCTCGCCCCGGTTTCCGCCTTCCGGCCCGACGATTCGCGGCCGCTGATCATCGACAGTTTCGCCGGTGGCGGCGGGGCGTCCACCGGCATCGAAATGGCGCTTGGGCGCTCGCCGGATATCGCCATCAACCACAATGCGGCAGCGCTTGCCCTGCACGCGGCCAATCATCCCGAAACGCTGCATTTGTCCGAAAACGTCTGGAAGGTCGATCCGCTGGATTACTTCGCGGGGCGGCATGTCGGGCTGATGCACTTCTCGCCCGATTGTAAGCATTTTTCCAAGGCTAAGGGCGGCAAGCCGGTGGAGCGCAATATCCGCGATCTCTGCTGGATCATTCCCGGCTGGATCGAGCGTCTCCAGAAATCGGGCGGGCGCGTCGATGTCGTGACTATGGAAAATGTCGAGGAGTTCAAGGATTACGGGCCGCTGATCGAAACGGACAAGGGCATGATGCCCGATCCGGCGCGCAAGGGACAGACGTTCCAGCGCTGGTGCAAGGCGCTGCGCAAGCTGGGCGGGCGTATCCAGTTCCGCGAGCTGCGCGCCTGCGATTATGGCGCGCCGACGATCCGCAAGCGGCTGTTCGCCGTTATCCGTTTCGACGGCGGCAAGATCGTGTGGCCCGCCCCGACGCATGGCGCGCCGGATGATCCGGATGTGATCGCGGGGCGAAAGCTGCCCTGGCGGGCCGCCTATGAAATCATCGACTGGTCGCTGCCTTGCCCGTCGATCTTCGGCACATCGGCGGAGATCCTCGAAGCGCATGGCGTGCGCGCCGTGCGGCCGCTTGCGGCAAACACCATGGCGCGGATCGCGCGCGGGATGAAGCGCTATGTGCTGGACGCGGAACGGCCCTTCCTCGTCAACCTGACGCATGGCGGGCGCTGCGAGGACGCGGGCGAACCATTGCGGACGATCACCGGGGCGCATCGCGGCGAGAAGGCGGTGGTTTCGCCGCATCTCTCTGCCTATTACGGGCCGGGGGATGGCGGGCTCGACCGATCTGCGCCGCTCGACGAGCCGGTGCGCGTGGTGCCCTGCGAAAACCGGCATGCGCTGATTGCGCCGCATCTGATGACCATGCGCAACGCCGGAAAGCCGTTCAACGGGGCTGACGAGCCGACGCATACGATCACGGCAGGCGGGGCAGGGCTTTCGCTGGTGGCGCCTATGCTGGCCTATGCGCAACAAGGCGGCGGAAATCGCCCGGTCGATAGCCCGCACCATACGATCTGCGCCAGCGTCAAGGATCAAAATTGCGTCGCCGCGGCGTATATCGCGCAGGCGAATTTCGATCGCGTCGGGTTCTCGCCGGATGAGCCGGTGACGACGATTACCGGCAAGGGCAATGGGCAATTGCCGGTGATGGCCTTCATCGCCCAGCACAACAATGACAGCCGCCGCCATGGCGGCGTCAATCCGGGGCGGGCGGCGGACGCGCCGCTTTCCACCGTAACGGCGACCGGCGCGCAACAGGGTGTGGTGAGCGCGTTCATATCCCGCCAGTTCGACACCGGTACCGGGCAGGGCGCGGATGAGCCCGCCGCGACGGTGATGGCGAATGGCGGCGGCAAATCGATGCTGGCCGCGCCCTACCTGCAATCCTATTACGGCACGGGCGACGGGCAACGGCATGACGAGCCGGGCCGCACGGTGACGACGAAGGACCGCTTCGGCCATGTCGAGACCCTGCTCGGCGTGCCGCCCTTCACCAAGGCGCAGGAGGCGCGGGCCCGGCAGGTCGCCGATTTCCTGCGCGCCCATGGCATGTGGGACGAGCGCGAATTCGTGACGCTGACGATCGGCGGCGCAACCTATGTGATCGTCGATATCGGCCTGCGCATGCTCACCCCGCGCGAGCTGTACAATGCGCAGGGGTTCCCGCCGGATTATGTGATCGACGGCGCCCATGTAGTGCCGGAAGGCGGCGGCGCGGCGCGGTGGGTGGTGTTTTCGAAATCCGTGCAGGTGTCCTGCGTCGGCAATTCGGTTTCGCCGCAGCCCTTTGCCGCGCTCATCGCCGCCAATTGCGGGCATCTGGCAGAGCGGAGGGCGGCGTGACGAAGTCTCAAGATGAAGCGGAAATCCGCGCCTATGCCGTCGAGCGCCTGCGCGCGCTCATGCCATCGGCGCGCATTGTGCATGAGCTGAATGTGTCCGGAACTGGATCGAACCGCATCGACGTGGCGGCAATTACGGAAAAGGCCATCGTAGGTGTTGAGGTTAAGTCGCGGAAGGACACGTTGACGCGGCTGGAAGATCAGTGGGCGGCGTTCACCGCCTGTTGTCATTTCGTAATCGTAGTGGCGCATGACAAGCATTTTGCAGATTACCGCGACAGCTTCTGGCGCGATGACGTGCCGAGCGAACCGATGCTGAATCACCCGTTGTTCTTCGGAAAAACCGGCGGAAAGCAAAAGCATGTGTGGCGGTATCCCACGCCCTGTGGACTGCGGTATGGGCGGGAATTCCACCCGTTCAAGGATACGCTGATCCAGCCTCGCGCCCAAGCGATGCTGGAAATGCTGTGGGCGTCGGAGCTGCGGGCGGAATGTGCCCGCCATCGCATCAACAGCTCCAGCCGTTCCACGCGCCCGGACATGGTCCGTGACATGGTGTGGATGATGACCGGGCGGGAAATCTGCCACGCTGTCTGCCGCCAGTTGCGCAGGCGCGACTTTGCCGAGGCGGATGCGGCGATTGGCGGTGACGCATGACAGACGCTGGCCGCAGCCATGAAAAGGCCGTCCTCGACCGCCTCGCCGATATCCGCGACCGCAGGGATGGCGATATCTGGTCGCTGGATGCGGAAGGCGCGGACATGCGCATCGTCGTGCGGCGCTCGACGGGCGAGGAGGCGCATATCTGCACCATCCACGCCGCGGCGCTGGCCGACGAGCGCGATCTCCTGTGCTCCGCCCTCGATCACCTGCGCCTGTTCCTCGGCCTGTTTGCCCGCGCCAGCGCCCGCGTGCGCGGCCTTGCCGCCGAAATCGAACGGCTGACGCGCCGTGCCGAACGCAAGAGCGGGGCGCAGCGCGCCGCGATCCTGATCGGCGAGGGGCCGTTCCGGCGGTTCCTCGAAACCTGCGGCGCGGGCGGGCCGGTGCGTGACGCGCAGGCCGCCGATACGCGCCTGAAGGGCGTTCTGGCGATCCAGTCCAAGAAAGATATCGACACCGATTCCCGCGCCCGCACCGCCTTCGACGCGCTGCTGCGGGATTTTTACAGATGGAAGAAAGGGGGCGCTGCATGAGCGCGCGCGCATTCGACGAGGTGACCATTCCCTATGGCGACAAGGAAACGGGGGCGATGCGCATCACCTGCGCCCATTGCGGGGCCGTCGCCTACTTTCCGCACCTGACCGGCGTCAACCGCAAGCCGCCGAGCATGGCCGCCAAGCATTTCGCGGGCGGGGGCTGGGCGGTCGGCAGCAGCCCCAAGCAGGATTTCTGCCCCCTGCATGTGAGCCCGGCGAAGCGCAAGGGCGAAAAGGCGGCTGCGGCCGATGGCGGCAAGGTTGATGCCGCGACGGCGCCCGCCGTTAATCCGCCAGCCGAGATGAGCCGGGAGGATCGGCGCATCATCTTCGCCAAGCTCAATGAGGTCTATGGCGATGGCGGCTATGTCGCGCCCTGGACGGACGCGGCGCTCGGCAAGGATTTGGGCGTCAGCCCGGCATGGGTGCGCGATATCCGCGCCGAGTTCTTCGGGCCCGAAGGCTCCAATCCGCAATATGACGCCTGCATTGCCGCCTGCGACGCGGCGGAGGCGGCCCATGCCAGCCTTCAGCGGGCGCAGGCCGATCTCTTCCGCGAGGCGGCGCGCCGGGCGGATGCGGCGCGCGCCGAGATTGCCAAATGGTATGAGGCGACCGCCGAAGAGGGCCGGGCGGAATTCGCCACGGCGAAGGCTGCGATCGAGGAAGTGCGCCGGACCCGCGCCGCGATTCGTGAGGAGATCGGCAAGTGACGCTGTTCTATCCGCCGGACGAGGCATTCGGACGCCTCCGCGATCGCGACCAGCAGGCGGGTTGGCTGCTGACCGCCGCGCCCGCCGATCTGGATCGCTGCGAAAGCGGCATCCGCCGCCATCTGCACCTTACGGGCCATCACGAGGCGTTGCCCTGCCTCGACCGCATGTTGCGCGCCTTTCGCAGCCCCCGCCGCGCCGATGGCGGCCTTGCCGATCTCGTCGGCTATTCCATCGCCTGCGGGCGGCTGGCGCGCGTGCGCGACGGGCTGATGCCTCTGGGGATGGGGGAGTGGTGGCCGTGAGCATCGAGGTAATGACCCGCGTCTTCCGCGCCAATCTGGGCTCCAGCAATCGCAAGCTGCTGGCGCTGCGTCTCGCCGACTTCGCGGATAACGACGGCAAGGGAATCTGGCCCACGGTGTCGCGTCTTGCGGCAGAGACGGAGATCTCCGAACGCACCGTGCAGCGGTTGCTGCGCGAATTCGTGGATGACGGCATTCTGGTCGTGGTGCGCGAAGCGAGCGGACGGCCCGGCGAGGCGACTCGGTACGACTTCGATCTGGCGGTGCTGGCCGGATACAAGCCGCCGCAAACCTCCGCAGACGGGTGTCACCATGTCACGGGTGACACCATGACACCCGTGACACCGGCGACAGAGACGGGTGACAAAAACGACGGAGACGGGTGTCACCATGACACCCGAACCGTAATAGAACCACCAATAGAACCATCAATGGAAAAAGATGCGCGCGAGCGCGGTGCCGATGATCGGAAAAAGATCGAGCGGCAGTTCAAGCGCTGGTTTCCGACCTGGCCGACCTATCTCGCTGATGACGAAGATAAGGCTCGGCGCAAGTGGCTCGCTTTGACGCCTGAGCAGCGGCAAACCTGCCTTGATCGCACGTCGGATTTCGTCGCGGCGGTGAAGGCGGCGGGCCGCACCACATGGCGAGCGGCAAGCAGCTATCTCGCTTCACGCGACTGGGAAAAGCTTGACGATCCGAAATCCGACGTTGCTCCGCCCGCGGTGCATAACGCTTTCTCGCGGGCCTGGCATGCCAAGCGGCTGGCCGAACTGATGGCCGCCGCCAGCGAACAGATGCCGACGTTGACCGCTTTCAAGCGTTCGCTGATTGCGCAGGGCGGCGTTGCGGCCGATGACCTGATCCGTGAGCGTCGGCAACTCTATGGCTGGCCGAAGGTCAACACCATGCATGCGCGGGCCTTGCAGGGGCGGGGCGTGATCGTGCCTGCCGGGCTTTACGCCATCTCCGAAACCTTCGTGAAGATGCGCCGCGGCAGCGCCGAGGCGCAGGCGTGGCGGACGCTGCACGATCGTATGGGCTGGCCGTGGCTTCCGGAGGTTGACGGCGTGGAATGGCTGTTCTTCCCGGCAGGTGAGCCGGGTGAGGCGGTTGAGTCTTTCAAGGCGTTGATCAGCGAGGGCGCGGAGCGATGATGATGCAGCGCAAGGGGATGCAGGCGGAGCCGATCGTTATCCGTGACTTTGCCCTTACCAAGCAGGCGAATGCGATTCGCGATCAGGAAATTCGAATCGGCCACCTGACGATGGCAAGCCGTTCTGTGATCGAGCGCATCTGCCTCGACCACCCCGGCATGAATCCCGCATGGCTTTGCCTGCGGGTGATGGCGGGCCGGGAAATAGCTGTGGAAAACGTTCTGCGCGAACAGGGCGTCGAGGCGCTGGTGGTGTGCTCGAATCCTTGCAAGGTACAGCGCCGCAAGCGGGTGATTGCTATGGATGCCAGGCCCGTGTTGCGGGGTTATGTGCTGGTGCGGTGTCTTGTTCTGCCCGCGGCAATCATGGGCCTGCTGTCGGTGGATGGTGTTATCGAAATCCTCGGCGGGCCGGTTGAGCCGTACCGTGCGACACCCGAAGAAATCATTCGTTTCAAGATGATGGCTCGTGATGGCAAGTATGATCACACCGAAGACATGAAGACGCGCTTCACGCTGGGGGAGAAGGTGCAGGTGACGGACGGACCTTTCGCTTCGTTTCCGGGGACGGTTACGGCTGTTGATGCCGAAAAATTCCGGGCCGATGTCGAGGTGATGATTTTCGGGCGCGCGACACCGGTCAACCTCGATCTTGCGCAAATCGAAAAACTGTGAGAGCTATTTTGGTACGGATGAGCGTGGAACCCTTGTGCGGACTTTTGAGCTATCGGCCAGATCGATAGCGAACGGGAAATTCCCGGAGTTGCTTGCCGGCACGCCCCCAGCCCTGAACGTCTCGGATGAGACATCGATTCAGGGCCAGTGCGATAGCTATGTCTAGATTGCAGTTTAGCTCTAGATTTCTCCATCTCTGAGATTTTGACAGATCGAGGATATGACGATGTCAATGGTTCACGCCCGCTGGGCGGATCAGAATGTCAAAGTCTTCGGGAAACGTTTGAAGGCGATGGAGCAGCGCTTTCCACTCGTATTGCCGCGTATCATCAATCAGGTCGGCAATCGGGCGAAGACGCAGGTTATCCGGAACCTCACGAAGCAGACGGGGTTGCCGCGCAAGACGATAGTTAAGGCTGTCGGCGATCCTGCCGCGGCAAGGGCTGGTAAGCTGTCTTATGAGCTGGTGACGCGCGGTGGAAATATTCGTCTCAAATATCTTGCCCCGCGAGAGACGCTCCCGGGTGTAACCGCAACCCCATGGGGCAAGCGGGCGCTCTTCACCGGGACGTTCATGCGTGGCGGCTGGTTTCCGAACCGCAAGATCGTCGCGAAGTTTGACGGTCACGTCTATCGGCGAGTGAATACGAGCGGCACGAAGATCACGCAGGCCCGATCCGGGATGTTCATTCCGACCGAAATGACGAAAGGCGCGACCCGTCAAGCATTCCTCACGACGGCCGGGCCGCTGCTCCGCCAGAGGGTCGAGGCGGCCCTGCAAAAGCTGGTCCCCTGAGGGGCGGGAGCCCCCCCATTTAGGGACCGTACTCCGGAAAACCAGCCACACGGGGCAGCGCGACTGCGGGATTTCTCCAGTGCGACACCTCGCAAGCGGTACACGAATACACGCGGATGCACGCGTGTTGCACGGAACGTTGCACGTTTCTCAAGCGGGCGCTGCGCCGCCCGACGCGGAATGGAACAATGGACGAAGACTGGATCTCGATTACGGAGGCGGCGGCCAGACTGACGGCAGCCGGTGACCGCGTCGACCGATCGACGTTGTCCCGGTACCTGAAGCAGCATGCGGAGGCGCTGCCGTTGAAACCGGGCGGCAAGTCGAACCTGGTTGATTTCGTGGCGCTTGCCGCCCACCGCGGCGAAAACATCAGAGTCCGTCCAGCCGCGCTCGGGCCTGCGTCTGGGGCATCATCGCGATCGCCGCAGCGACCGGGCTCGCGCTTTGCAGGATCGCAGTCCGATGGCGCTGCCCGAAAGGCGCAGGCCGACGCAGACATGCGTGAGATGGACCTCGCGGAACGACGCAAGGAACTGACGCCGTATGCGGAGGTCGATCAAGCCGGTCGCGACGCCGTTGCCATGATGGCTAGCGCTTTCGAGCGCGCGATCGAGGCGGAAGCGCCGCCGTTGTCGTTAAGATACGGATGGGACGAACGCGTTGTACGGCTAGCGCTGAAGAATTTCGCGAAAGCTGGTCTTGCCGTCTTCAATCGGCATGTCCTCGAGAAGCTTGACGCGATGCGTCGCCGTGAAGATGCCGGCGACGAGGAGATCAACACGATGGATCAAACGCAGTCTCTGCAATGACCATCCATGATATCAGAGCCCGCTTTCCGGACCTTCCGCATGGTGCAGTAGCCCTCTATCGTGGAATGGCAGCGGCGAGCCGGGCAACGGAAGACCTGACGATCAGCGAGTTTTCTGATCGTTACCGAAAGGTAGCGGCGGAATCCGGGTCGCCATGGCCGGGCGATTTCCTGACGAGCCGCGTGCCATACCTGCGAGAACCGCAGGACTGCCTGCATCCTGACCATCCAGCGCGCAGGGTCACATGCAGGTGGGCGGCGCAGCTCGGTAAGTCGACGGCGATCGAGAACTGGTTTTGCTTCATCGTGGACCAGGCACCCGGTTCGATGATGATCATCTTGCCGACGGGGGAGGAAGCGACGAAGTTCAATCGGATCAAGTTGCATCCGACGATCGAAGCTTCGCCGCGCATCCGTCACAAGGTTCTGCCGGTCAGCAGCCGGGACGAGCAGGGTAGCACAACGGCGTTCAAGCGTTACGCTGGCGGCTTTTGCCAGATTGTGAACGCAGGCTCGGCAAAGGGCCTGCAAATGGTATCGATCAAATACCTCGCCATGGACGAGGTGACGGGCTACCCGAAAGATGTCGAAGGGCGCGGCAGTCCTCGCGCTCAGGCTCGCGCCCGGCAGAAGATGTATGGCGACCTGGCAAAGGAATGGCAGGGGTCTACGCCCGGTGTCGTTGGCGAGTGCGCTATCAGCGAAGACTTTGAGGCTGGTGACCAGCGGTACCTTTATGTGCCGTGCCCGCATTGTGACACCTATCAGGCGCTCGGCTTCGACATGATGCGCGGCGCAGATCATGCGAAGGGTTTGCCGGTTCACTTTCGGTGCCTTCTGTGCGACGGTGTCATTCTGGATGGGCACAAGCCGGACATGATGCTGCGGTCGCACTGGATTGCCCGGCGTGTACATGACGGCGACGCTGCTGTCCCGCTCATGATCGCTGCGAGCGAAATCGACTGCTGGGTTTGCCCGCCTTGCGAGGGACGGTGCCGTGATTGGCAGCCGAGTTACCATCTCTGGGCGGCTTACGCTCCGCGCGAAAAATGGGCAGAGATTTGGCAGCGATGGGAGGATGCTCAGGGCGACACGACCAAGCTGCGGACGTTTTCGCAGCAGGATTTGGCGGAGCCTTATGATCCGACAGGGGTGACGATCGAATGGGAGAAGATCGTCGACGCGGCGAAGGCGGAGCTTTTGTCCAGCCGCGTCATCCCACCATGGGCCGCGCTGATCGTGTCTGCCGCGGACGTTCAGGGCTACGGCATAAAGTGGGCGGCATATGCCATCGGCGCCCGCGGTCAGTATTGTCTGATCGACCGCGAGATTTTTGAGGGCGCACCAGATCAGACGGACGAACCGTGGATTAAACTGGCTGATGCACTGGGGCGGACGTATCCGACTGCGCAGGGGCGGGAAAAGGGCATCGACTTGTCAGGTGTCGACTCTGGCTTTGCGACAGATCGTGTCTATCGCTTCTGCGCGGGCCGTCCGAACGCCTATGCACTCGACGGCCGCGAGCCAGTGGGTATGCCATGGCTTGGCACGCCGTCGAAAAAGGACATCAAAGACCATCGCAAGCGCGTGGTGGCAAAGGTGCTCCTGTATCCGGTTGGCCTTTACGACGTCAAAACGGCGGTCACCGCCGCGCTTGCAAACTTGGTGCAGGGAACTGGCGAACTTGGTTACTGGCCGCGGGGGACGATCCATTTCGCGGCGGATTTTTGCGACGAGGCTCTCGCCAAGGAATTGACGGCTGAAGTCCTGGTTGACGCGGATGAGGAGGCACGCGAGGCAGTCAACCGGCGCGCGCGCAAACTGATCAAGCCGAAGGCCGGGCGCGTCTGGAAAAAGATCGTCGGGCGTGCGAACGACTGGTTCGACGTGACGGTCTACGCTTTTGCGCTTGCTTGGCATCTAGAGAACAAGCGTCGCCTAACGCTTGATAAATGGGCCGAATTGGTCCGCGAACTGCATGGTGATGATGATGGGCCGATGGACCTATTCGAAGTTGCCGAACAAAACCCGTTCGTGAAATCCAAGCCTGAGCCGAAAGCCCCGTCTAGCCAGTCGGGACGTACCCGCCACCCGCGTAAGAAATGGAAATCGTACTCGTGATAGAGCACAAGCCTCGCTTTCGCGTGAAAGCCAATTCCCAGAAGGTGCCGGGCACACCCGCCGCGCCGTCGTCGCGAGCGACACGTCGTTCTGTTGCGCGATATCTTCGGGGCGACCGGTCGGGCGTCCTTTCGATGCGGAAGGCGGCGACACGCGATGCCCGACATGACGTTCGCGAGGCAGCGGAACGGGCGGCCGCTCTTGCTGTCGATTTCATGCATAATAGCGGATGGATCGCCGGGGCTGTCATCCAGGTTCTGTGTGATACGATCGGGGAAGAGCTGAAGCTCAATTGCCGGGCCAATCTCAAGAAGCTCGGCTACACCGATGAGCAGGCCCGTGAATGGTGCAGCAGCGTCGAAGAAGAATGGCGCCGTTGGGCCTGGAACCCCAAGGAGTGCGACCTCGCTGGCAAGGCGACGATCGCTGAAATGGCCGATGCGGCGTTGCGCAGCTATCTTGCCACTGGTGAAGCGTTTGGCATTCTCGATTTCATGGAGGCTGCCGAGCGCCGCCGTCTCGGCTTGGAAAGCGGGACGAAAGTCTCTCTGATCGCCTCGCACCGGTGCCCGCGCACGACACGTGAGACCGAAGGGCTGGATCAGGGCATTTTCCACGATGCCAATGGCCGGGCGCTTGCATATCGTTTCCGTGTTCGCGAGGGCGGTGTCGAACGCGACAGGGACATCGACGCCGCTGACGTCATTCACGTCATGGATCGCGGCGAAAACCTGAACAGCCCTCGCGGGATATCTGTTGTCGCGCCGGCGTTGAAGGTTCTTGCGCAGTCTGATCAACTGGCCGATGCGACGCTTGCGAAGACCTTGCTGCAAACGATCTTCGCGGCGACGGTTAAAAGTCCAGAGCCGAGCGCACAGGCATTCGAGGCGCTCCAGACGCTCGCTGATCTCGATCGGCCGGAAGGATTCGATGAGAGCGAGGGCACATGGAGCGAATTTATTGGCGGCATCACACAGGATCTGATCGACGTCTGGGATATGCGTATCGGAGCGCTGAAGGAAAAGGGCATTTCGATGTCCGATCCAGCGCGAATCAACCATCTTGGTCCGGGAGAAGAGTTCCAGCTGCATACGACGTCGACGCCGAACAGCGACTATCTGTCGTTCTTCCAGAACCTGCTTCGTGAGATCGCGCGCTGCCTGGGCGTCACATACGAAGCGCTGTCGATGGATCACAGCAATGCCACCTATTCGTCCGTGCTGATGTCTGTTGCTTGCATCTGGCCTGTCGTCATGCGCCGACGCACCCGTATTGTCATGCCTTTCCTACAAGCGATCTACGAGCGGTGGCTCGAGGAGATGATCGAGACAGGGAAAATCATGATCAAGGGCGGCAAAGAAGCTTTTCGGCGCCATCGTGAGAGCATTTTCCAGGCTGAGTGGCAGGGACCGGGTGCGCCATCGGCGGATAATTACAGGGCGGCGATGGCAGCCAAGATTGAGTTGGAAATCGGCGTTTCCACATTTGCCGATGTCTGCGCAGCTCGCGGCAAGAACGGGCAGGAGCAAATTGTCCAACTCGGCCGCGAGAAGAAAATGTTCGAGGCTCAGGGTGTGCCGCATCCCTTCGGCCGCTCGCAGGGTGGAGGTGGCGGCCCGCTGGGTGCAGCCATGGAAGGCAACCGTGAACCTGCGAAGGCTGCTTGATGGTCGACGATGTCAATCCACTTGTCATCGACTGGTGCGCGCGCGCCGTGCTGCTGCGGAAGGTCGAAGAGGCTCTCCTGACGGGCGAGATGATCACGGAAGCACGCTTTGGTCAGGACATGGCGCGTTACGCCAATGCCAGACTCGATGACGTCAAGCGCGCGCTCGATGAAGCGATCCGCAATTGTCAGATTTCCCGCGGTGAAGCGCCGCGGCGAACCCGCTACGCCATCTCCGGGCGAATGCGACCCTACTAAGGAGCTTTAAGATGCCCGTTTTGGTGAACGGCGAACTCGTCCTCTACGGGTTCGTCGGCGATAACTTCTGGGACATGGGCTTTACTGACCATGAGGTGTTAGAGGCCTTGGCCGAAGTCGGCCGCAACACCGATATAACGGTTCGCGTGAACTCTGGTGGCGGATACACCGACGCAGGAATTGCGATCTACAACGCGCTTGTCGCCCATAAAGGCAAGGTAACCGTGATCGTCGACGCCGTGGCCTTTTCGGCCGCGTCGCTCATCGTGATGGCTGGTGACGAGCGGATCATGCGCAAGGGCGCAATGTTGATGATCCATGATCCGGCCGGTGGCGTTTGGGGGACGGCCACTGAGGTGGGGAGCTTTACCCAATATCTCCAGAAGCAGGCCGACAGCATGGCCGACATATATGCCGACGTGACCGGCGAAGATGTCGAAGACATTCGCGAAGACATGAAAAGCGAGTTGTGGCTTAGCGCGGAAGAGGCTGTCGAGCGCGGTTTTGCCACGAGCGCCAATGATCAAAAATCGAAGACCGTCGCCGCACACGATTACCGTGTCTACGAACATGCGCCTGAGCGGCTGGTCGCTCTCGCCACGAAGAAGAACTGGTCTCACCAGGAGATCATGAAGAAGGCCAAGGCGTCCGCCACGGCCGTAAACCGTCAGCAAAAGGAGACCCCCGATATGACGGAAAAACCGAAGGCGGACGAAACATCCGTCGATATCGACAAGGTGAGGGCCGAGGCTGGGAAAACAGCCGTCGTGGCCTATCAAACGCGCCGCAAGACAGTCATGGCATTCGAAGAGGCGAGGGGCCGCGAAGCCCTCGCCGAAACGCTGATCGATACTGACCTGTCGGAAGATGCCATCAAATCTGCTCTTGCGGCCGCGCCGGCGGGCGCATCAGGGAAAACTGACGAGAACGATGCGGAGACCTATCGTCCGCGTCGCCTGAATGCGCAGGGGCTTAACAAGCCTCTGGCCGAAAAGCCGCAGGCCAAGGAAAGCTTGTCGATCCTGACTGCATCCGTCGACCGCGCCAACAAGCGCCGCTAACAGGAGACGCTGACAATGGTCACTCTTACACAGGGTCTCCGGCCCACCGCCCATTATCTCATTTCGGAGGCCAATGGGTACCGCTCGCGCGAGGTCGGAATTATCGCCTCCGGAAGCGGCAAGCTTGATGCCGGCGCCGTGCTCGGCCGCGTCACAGCTTCCAAGAAGCTCGTTCCGCTTGCCCCGGCGGCGTCGGACGGTTCGCAAAATGCAGCAGCCATCCTCTACGATGCCTGCGATGCCACCTCAACCGATGTGCGCCGGACCTATACTGCACGCGACAGTGAGGTTCACGCGGCTGTGCTCGTCTGGCCGGCCGGTACGACGGACAACCAGAAAACTGCCGCGCTCGCTCAGCTTGCCGCGCTCGGCATTGCAGCCCGCTAAGGAGGAGCAATCCCATGGCACTTGTCGCTGATATCTTCAACCAGAATGCCTGGGGCGTGATCGAGGTGCAGGAGGAAATCGTCGAGCGCGTCGATTTCAAGCCGCAGCTTCTCGGCTCGCTCAACCTGTTCAATCCCATCTATTCCCGCTCTCGGGTGATCGGGATCGCTGACCAGGCCGGAACGATGACCCTTATTCCGACATCGCCGAACGGGGCGCCGCCGGAGGAGTTGATCCCGAAGGGTGCCAAGATCCGCACGATGAATACCGTGCGCCTGGCCAAAGGATCAACGATCTATGCGATCGAGCTTGCCGGGGTCGCGGCCTTGCCCTTCGATGAGCAGACGAAGGAAGTCGCCGACGAGGTGACCGACCGCACGGGCCAGATCAAAGATGATCTCGAACTGACGTGGGAGCACATGCGCTTCGGGGCTGTCCAGGGAAAAGTTCTCGATGCCGATGGAACCACCGTTCTGGTGGACTGGTACGATTTCTGGGGCATTGCGGAGCCTGCGGAGATCGACTTCGAGCTCGACGATCCCGCAACAGATGTTCGCAAGAAGTGCCGCGACCTGAAGCGGGCCATGCAGAAGGCCGCGAAGGGCGTCTGGACGCCGAGCACCAAGGTCGGCGCGCTCGTTGGCGACGGTTTCTTCGACATGCTTGTCAATCACGCGCAGATCAAGGAGACCAAGCTCGGCACGGAAAAGGCGCCAACGCTCGAAAACATCGAAGGTTACTCATCGATCGAGATCGAAGGCATTGTCTTCATCAATTACCAAGGCACGGATGACGGCACCACGATTGCAGTGGGCAGTGAAAAGGCTCGCTTTTTCCCGATCGGCGCCCGCAATGCCTTCCAGGTCGGATGGGCTCCGGCGAGCGAGTTCAAGCCCTATCTCAACAAGCGCGGCCAAGAATTCTACGGGCTTCTGCTCTCGGACGTATCCGGTCGTGATGAGTGGGATCGGGTGGAAATCTACAGCTACCCGCTGTTCATCTGCACGCGCCCGGAAATGCTTCTTCGCGCCAAAGCGAAGTAGCTGATTGCAGAAAAACGGCCGCCTTACCTGGCGGCCGCCACCAGCGGAGATGGAAATGACCAGGGAAATCGTCACTGAGGCCGGATTCTATAATGGCCGGTTTCTCAAGCCGGGTGCCTCTTATGAGACTGCTGACGGTGAACGGGAAGCTCCAAGGCTCGATCGCATGAAGAAGGAAGACCTGCTGGTGTTTGCCAAGGAGAGGAGCATCGAGGTCGATTCTTCGAAGACCAGCGCCGAAATTATCGCTGCAATCGAAGCGGCTGTCTGACATGCCTGTTGCCGCTCGTTTCCATGGAACCCGTGATCGCGTCATTGCCGCCGTTGATCGCTTTCGCGCCGAGCCGGTGAAACTGTCCTTCTTCAATGACGGGACGGTTGACCCGAATAGGGCCGCGCGGGAGATCGAAGCCATCCTTTGCGCTGATACCGGCAAGACCGTGATGGTTTCGGGCGGCCGTGATGCCGATTGGCGCAGTGGCGTCTCCTCGCAGAAGTCGGAATTGCACATCGATCGCGCGAAATATCCGGACCTCGTTTTCAAGAGGGGCGACAAGGTGCGGGCACTTGCCCGGCCTGGCCAGCCCTGGTTCGAAGTGTTGTCGGTCGACGACAGAGGCGAGCCTCGCCTCGTCTTGCATCTCGGGGAAGCCTGATGCTCGGCCGCACTGCCCTGCGCATTGCCACCATCGAAGCCCTGAAGGGCAAGACGTTGGTTGGCCAGAACGTGCTGGATAGCGAGATCGGGGCTCTCGACGTGGCGGCGGATGGCCGTATCCGCTCGGATCAGGAAAAGCCGTGGATCGCCGTTTACACGGATGCGGCGAAGGCCGAGGAATGTCTTGAATTGCGTGCGCTGTATCGCTCCGGAATAACGGCCCTCACGATCGAGACCGGCATCACGGGTGCGATGACGGTGACCGATCCGGAAACCGGCGCTTGTGAAGTGATGCCAGGTCTGCGCGCAACGGATCGCGCGCTGGAGTTTTATCTCGATTGCGTCGGTCGACAGATCGCAACTGCGCTTTCCGACCCGCTCAACTCATGGTCAGAAGTTTGGCGCGCCCTGTCTTCGCGGATTGTGAGGATCGAGAGAAAAAGGACATCGGACGAGACGAGTGGCACCCGCATTGCCGCGCATCAGCTTGTCGTGATGGTCGATCTCCTTCCTGATCCGGTCTTTGGCGATCCAATTGCGCCGACGAGCATATGGGCACGGCTGTTCGAAAAAATGGCGGCGGCGCAGCATCCCTATCTCGCAACGATGCAATTGCTTGCCGGAAGCCCTGATGGCGTGCGTATGCACGAGGCGCAGCGCCGCCGTTTCGGGATGACACTGGAAGAGGCGAGGGCCTTGTTCGACATTGCAGTCCAGCCGGCCGAGGTGGCCGAGCCGGATATCCAGAGCATCACAGTCGAGCGGACGGAATAGCGTGATGTCGGGCTTTCTTGATCGTTTCGTGGAGCTTGAGCGTAAGGTCGCCGAGCAGGAGCGCCGTAATCGAAACCGGCGCCGCACCGGGACGATCAAGGAAGTCGATCACGACAATGGTCAGTATCGCGTGAAAATCACGCAAGAGGGCGGCGCCGAATTCCTCACCGGTTGGATCAAACCCCGCCAGATAGCCGCCGGCGGCGTCAAGATCGATGTGTTGCTCAATACCGGCGAGCAGGTCGATGTCGTCAGCGAGAGCGGCGACCTGACGGACGCCCGGATCGAGATGAGCGACTATTCGAACAGCAATGCGCGCGAAAACAGTTCCGCGCCGCTGCATATCAAGATCGGCGAGGCGATCCTCGCTATGACCGGCGGCGAGATCACCCTGAAAGCCGGGACGATCCGGCTCTTGGGCAACGTTGTGATCGAGGGCTCGGGTGTGACGCATAACGGCAAAAACATCGGTGACACTCACGGGCACGTATCCGCGCCTTTGGGGCCGCCGGGACCGCCGATCTAATCGCCAACATCACCAACCAGGAGAGCATCCATGAACGTGATTGTGAATACGGCCGGTTTCTTCGGCGGCACATGGTACGAATCCGGCCCCGAAGAGCGGGAAATCCCCGACAAGGTGGCAAAGCCGTTCCTGCCACCTTACGGAAATCAGCTTTCGACGCCTTTGGCCAAGAAGGCGTCTCCATCCGGCGCGGCGAAGCCGGACAGCAAGAAGGGCGAGTGATATGACCTCGATCGGTCTCAACCGCGAGACCGGTGCCCCTCTTTCGGGCTTTGATCATGTGCGGCAATCGATTGGCGTCATCCTGACGACGCCGATCGGCAGCCGTGTCATGAGGCGCGAATTTGGCTCGGAGGTCTTCGACCTTATCGATCGCCCCATGACTGACCAGGTGATCCTTGCGATCTATGCGGCGAGCGTGATGGCAATAGCTCGATGGGAGCCTCGCTACGAGGTTTCCGGATGCCGGATCGCAAAAACCGAGGCGGACGGGACTATCGAGATTGAACTCCACGGTACGTATTTCCCGCGCGGCCACCTCGGCGATTTTAGTGCCGCCGAAACCGCCTCGCTGATCGTGCCTTTTGTGCGCAACAGGAATTGAGCGATGAGCCGACGCTTTCAGGATGTCGATCTGTCCCGGCTTGATCTGCCGCCAGTTGAGACGCTCGACTTCGAGGCGATCTTTGCTGCGCGTATCGCAGAATTCAAGGCGCGATGGGAAGAGATTCGGATCCTTTATCCGAGCCTGCCGCCCTTTGACGTGGAGATGCTCGAAACCGACCCTGTGGTGATCGTCGAGCAGGCGAATAGCTATCATGAGATGCTAATGCGCGGCCGGGTGAACGACGCCGTGCGGGCAGTTATGCTTGCGACAAGCTGGGGGGCGGCGCTCGATCATCTCGGCGCGCGTGTGGGAACGGTGAGATTCGACGGTGAGGCCGACGAGCCGTTCCGCCGGCGTATCCAGATCGCCTATGAGGCGCTTTCGACAGCTGGCCCCTATGGCGCCTATGTGTGGCATGCCCTGTCGGCTTACCCGGGGGTCAAGGATGCCGTCGCCTACGGGCCGGAGGAGAGTTTTGTCGCGCCGGGAGAGGCATGGATATCCGTGCTTTCGGGTGCCGGCGACGGAACCCCTTCGTTGCCAATGTTGTACGCGGTAGCGGAAAGGCTAGGCGCATGGGAAATCCGACCGGCTAGCGGCTCGCCGATCAATGTCTGGAACAAGGAAAACGCAACCGCCCAGCGTGCGCGCCCGCTGACCGACAAGGTGATCGTCGCGGCAGCTCAGGTCGTGACTTACCAGATCAAGGGCAAGCTCTTTATCCGGCCTGGCCCGGATAGTAATGTCGTGTTTCAGGATGCCGTATCGCGGGTCAATGCCATGGTGCTCGATCGGCATCGTATCGGCGCAGCCGTGCCGATCTCGTTGATTCTTTCGGCTGCGCATGCAGTCGACAGGACCGGGCGATCGGAAATCGAAGAGGTCGAGATCGAAGCACCGGTGGCCGACGTCGGCGGCGTTGCACATATCGCTCCGTGGTGCACCGGCATCAATCTTGAGATGGGGGCGCCGGCGTGACCATCCTTCCGCCCAGCGCCGTTGATCTGGAGCGGGTGCTTGTCGAGGTCAACGGACGCGTGCTGCGTATCGACGCAGCCATTGTTCGCCGCGCCAAAGATCCGATGCTGTGCCCAGAAGAATTGCTGCCTTGGCTGGCGTGGGAAGAAGGCGTCGATCTCTGGGATCCGGACTGGCCGGTCGAGAAGAAGCGTCAGGCGATCGCGAAAAGCTGGGAGATGCATCGGGCGAAAGGCAGCCGCCAAGGACTCGTTGACGCGATCGATCTTCTCAATTTCGGCGCGGTGGTTGAGGAATGGTTCGAGTACGGCGGGCAGCCTTATCATTTCCGGCTGACAATCGACCTCAACGAGACCGATATCCAGGGCGAGCCGGGGTCGACTGCCGATCTCACCAGACACAATGGCACGACATTGTATCGCGGCACATCCTTTTATGGCTGGCATTCGACGTCGGCGGCCAACCAATTGACCCCGGCGCTTCTGAAGCGCGCTGTAATGGAGCACAAGAATGTCCGGTCCCATCTGGAGGCGATCCATTATACGACGGATTTTCGGGACGGCATAGATACGGACGATGCTGCCGAGGTCGCCGTGGCGCATGCCGTATCGGAAGTGTTCCCGTGGGGCCGGCGTTATGATGCGTCGTTCAATCATGATCAGGCAGTCCGTCATACGTATGACAGCAGCCTGAAGCACGGTACTCAGGCGCGCTATAATGGCTGGGGACCGGCCGGGCAAACCTATGGCGGCGAGCGCGTCCTCCTGACAACGGGCATTCGCCATGCAGCGACGGATCGACTGGGCATTCGCCCGTCATATGACGGGCGGCACCGCCACAATGCGATCTTTACATATGGCGATTTGCAGCCATCGGCGGCTGACATCGACATGCCGATCATCGTCCGGCGCAATATGGTCCATGATGGGTCACGCCGCCATGGCGGCGACATGTATGACGGCTCGATCAATCACGATGGGCCATCGACGTATTTCACCGGGCCGCTCCACAACAGTCCGGTCGTGACAATCCTGACAGCTTGAGGTGTGATGTGATTATCACTGACCCGATCTCCCTTCGGGGGGAGTTGCTCGTGAGCGTGCTTCGCAACGGGCAAGTTATCCAGACGCTGCGCGACAAAAACATGATCATGACTGTTGCGCGCGCCGCCCTTGCCCATCTCGTCGCTGGTGACGGCGCGGGGAAGGTCATCAACCGCATCGGCATTGGCGTGAATGGCAATGGTCCCACACCGGACGACACGGCCTTGACGCTGTCTTTCGTCAAGGCAGTCGCCAGTCACAGCTATCCATCTGCCGGTGAGGTCCGCTTCAACTGGTCAATTGGGACCGGAGAGGCGAACGGGATGGTTATCCGTGAATTTGGTCTCATCACGACCGACAACACCCTCTTTGCGCGCAAGACCCGGGCCCCGATCGAGAAGGGGAACGACATTTCCCTTGAAGGGTCCTGGACCATCATCTTCTAGATCAAAGGATTAAAGGCATGGCGAACCTGCCTGAACAGAACACCTATCCCGCCGGCGTTTACCAGATCGAGATGACCGATCCGGTGGTTGGTGGCGTCGACGGTATCTCGAACATTCAGGCGCGGCAGCTAGCAAGCCGCACCCGCTGGCTCAAGGGCATTGCGGACGATGTGATCGACGCCCGTAACGGCCGCTCGACTCTCGCTGAGCGGATGCAGGGCTTCGACGCCCTCTCCCCGGAAAGTCAGAACGCGCTGCTTGCCGGCGTGAAGGAGGCCCTTAACACGGGGGGTGCGCTCAGCAAGGAAATGCAGGTGCTGCGCGGTTTCGACGGGATGTCGGTCGCGGCCGGGATCCTCGAGGCGCACTCGCTCGCGGGCCTGTTTTCTCGCCACATTGAAACCCTGCGTGATCGCGTCCTTATGCAAGGCGCCGCGAACCTGAAAAACAAGCACGTCATTGCCGGTATGGCTTTGACGAAGAGCGATATCCGTGCGCTGCATCTGTCGCAGACCGGTACGGTTGGTGCCGGGGTGTCTCGCGCGAAGATCGATGGCCGCATCATCAGTCTTGCGGACGATGATTATCACGTCTCGGTCCCGACAAATGAAAGCGATCAGGCTAGGTCATATTTTGCCTTTCTCGTGAATACTACCGGCTCTGCTTACGGGGTCCAGATTGCCGCCGCCGTGCCGGGGAACGGCTTGCCGTTGTACCGGCTCGATATTCCTGCCGGAAGCATGGAGAATAACCTCTCCGCTGTGACGTTGACTGACCTGCGCGTGATTCAATCGGCGAGTTCGTGGTTCACGAATAGCAGCCCATTCGTCACTGTCGCATTTCCGGAAATCCTGCCGAACACGGACTACAACGTCGCAATTGAAATCGAAAGCGCGACCGATGTGGCGGCCGTTGGCGTTGTGCAGGCATACGACCGCGCCCGCAACGGCTTCAAGGTCCGGATAACCGGCAGCGCCGACAATGTTGTTTTGCGCTGGACGCTCCTTAATCCCCATTACCAGTAACTATGAGGTCGCGATGAACATCACGCACATGAACGAGGGCAGGAAAGTTGCCCTTGAAGTCGACGGTTGCACCCTGATTCTTGGCAACATGCTGATCGATCTGAATGAAGAGCAAGAGGACACTGAGAGGGTCCTGTCCGTCTTTATCGATGACGGCGGCCAGTTGAGCTTCGAGGGCGACATTTACGCGGCCGTCATCATCATTCCGCCTCGCCGGTACGCCGACGAGGAAATTACTGAAATGGTCGATGGCGAAGAAATAGTCCGGGCCGTCTCCATGCCGCAGCCATGCCAAGCCGGGGCTGTGACGCTGCAACTGTGGGCGCCGCCCAAAAAAACCGCAACCAACGAAGACGAGGAGTAATCCTGATGACCGTCACGATTTCGATGCCGGATACGCTGCGGCAGTCCGTCGAGGCCGCTTCCGGCGGCGCGAACACTGTCCTTTACGATAGCAAGGGCTACCCCTCGATCATGTGCGTGGTGCCGCGCTTCAATGTCGAGGATATCGACCCTACTCTGGGCACCGGCACGCATCCTGCCTTCATCGTCTCCGGCACTCAGAAGAGCGAGATTTTTGTCGGCAAATACCAGGCGCGCATCCACGACAACCACGCACTATCCCTCCCGAGCCAAGACCCTAGCGTGTCGATCAATTTCGACAACGCCAATGCGCGTTGCGCGGCGAAGGGGCCGGGCTGGCACATGATGACCAATGCCGAATGGATGGCTGTCAGCCTGTGGTGCTGGAAGAGGGGGTTTATGCCGAGGGGCAACACCAATTTCGGCCGGGATTTTGCGCAAACCTATGAAACCGGGCGGCGGCAGGACGGGCTCGCTCCTGGTCTGGCCGAAGGCAACGCCCGGACGCTCACGGGCTCCGGGCCGGTAAGCTGGTATCACGACAATACGCCGGCAGGAATTACCGACCTCTGCGGAAACGTGTGGGAATGGGTGCGCGGCATGCGCATGGTCAACGGTGAAATCCAGATCATCCCGGATAACAACGCGGCCGAGACGGATGCCGACCATGGCGCCGCGAGCCCGCTGTGGAAGGCGGTTCTCCAGAATGGCAACCTTGTCAATCCGGGCACGGCGGGCACCCTGAAATACAATGCAACTGGCGTTGCCGGGGCCGGTAACCCGCAGCTTGCGACATCGGTAACAAGCCAATCGAACGGCGAAACGGTTGCGAGCCAGTTGTATAAGGACGTTACTGCCGCCGCCGGGGTCACCGTCCCGAATATCCTCAAGGTGCTGGGTATCTTCCCGCATACGAATACGATTGATCGTGGTCATCTCTACATGCGCAATTTGGACGAGCGCATACCGCTTCGCGGGGGTGACTGGAACAATATCGTGAATGCCGGGGTATTTTCGATCATCCTGCACAGCGCCCGTGCGAGCACGAGCACGACTTTCGGCTTCCGGCCTGCTTTCGTCCTCTAAAATCAACGCCTGACAATTGGTCGGGCAACCTCCAATCACTGCTAGCCGGGCCCTCGGGCCATTCAGAAAGGAGAGCCAGATGGCTTCTTTGTCCTTCCACCATGGCGCGCGCGTCTTTCAGAGCGCGGAGACGCCGGTTCTTGTTCGTCTCGCACAGACCGCCGTCATCGGGCTGATCGGGACGGCTCCCGATGCCGATGCCGCAAAATTTCCGCTCAACAAACCGATCCAGATTCTGCGCCCGCAGGACGCGGAAGGTCTCGGCGCCGACGGAACGCTGGCCGACGCGATCGACAGCATCTTCGATCAGGCCGGTTGCCCGATCATCCTCGTGCGCATTGAGGACGAGCCGACGCTGCCGGAAATCTGGTCGAACGCCGTCGGCAATCAGGTCGCCTTTAGCGGCGTCCATGCCTTCCGCCGCGCCTCGTCGGATGGTCTCCACAAGCCGAAGCTTCTGATCGCGCCCGGCCTCACCCAGACGTCGCCTGCGGACGGCATCGCCTCGGTCAACGTGACGGTCGCAGGCGCGGGCTATGATGCCGATAGCACGACAGTCACGATCACCGGCGCTGGCGGCACTGGTGCAGAGGCGCACGCGACTGTCGAGGGCGGCGCGATCACTGGTATCGTCGTCACGAAGCCGGGATTCGGCTATACCGGCACCGTCACCGTAACCATCGCCGGTGCGGGCACCGGGGCCACTGCGACCGCCAACAAGGGGTCCGTGATCAATCCGGTCGTCGCCGAACTGATGAGTGTGGCCGAGGCGCTGAAGGCCATGGCCTATGTCGACGGGCCGGATACGACCGACCAGGCCGCGGTCCAGTATCGCGCGCTGATCAATTCGGGCCGTATTTTCGTCTGCGATCCGAAGGTGCTCAAGTGGGATGCCGAGGACTCGGTATACGTCCCCAAGCCTTCTTCTCCGATCTGGGCTGCGCGGCAGGCGCGAATGGACCTCGATCAAGGGTTCTGGTGGGCCGGATCGAATGTCGAGATCGCCGGGATCGGTGGCGTCAACCGCCCGATCGAGTACGGCGCGCAGGCGAACTATCTCAACGAAAACCGCGTCAACACGATCGTCAATATCGACAATAGCGGCTATCGCCTCTGGGGCGTATGGACCTGCGACAGCGATCCCATCTGGCAATTCGTATCGGTTCGCCGCACCGCCGACGCAATCAATGACGCGCTCGAAAAGGCCTACCTCGAATTCGTCGATCGCCCGTTCTCGAAAGCGAACCTCAAGTTCATGATCGAAGCGGGGCGCGCTTTCCTGCGGACGATGGAACTCGAAGGAGCGATCCTTCCGGGATCGGATTGCTGGCTGCTGGATAGCAATACCGATGTCGAGATGGCGCAGGGCATCGTCAAGCTCGGCGTCAAGTTCGAGCCGCCGGCGCCGATGGTCGATATCCGCATTACCTCCCACCGCAATCTCGTCGCCTACACGCTCCTGCTCAACCAGGTGGCGCAGGAGATCGGCGCCGGTTCGCTGGCCGCCTGACCGCGGCAAAAACGCGGCGGCGTGTCCGCTGCCATTCAACCTCATCCTCACGAGAATAGAAGGAAACGGCCATGTCTGACATGCCGCGCTTTGTGCTGCGCAATTGCACAATCTTCGCCGACCGGGTTTCCAAACTCGGGCAGGCGAAGGAAATCACGCTGCCGGTGCCCACCGAAAAGATGGAGGAGCTGCGAAACGCAGGCATGTTCCTGACCATCGATATCCCCATGGGATATGAGAAGCTGGAGGCGAGCTTCAAACTGACCGCCTTTGATCCGCAGGTAATCACCCTGTTCGGCCTCGCCATCGGCGTTGAGAAGGAATTTATGGTGACAGGCGCCCTCGTCCATGACGACGGTACGGTCATCAACGCCACAGCCTATATTCGCGGGCGGCTGATGAAAAACGACCACGGGTCGTGGCAGCCCGGTGAGATCGGCGAGAACGATTTCACGATCTCCGTCCGCTATTACAAACTGGAGGTCAACGGCCAACCGCTGATCGAAGCCGACGCTTTCGGCGTCTCCATCGGGGGGCGGTCTGTCACCAACCATGTTCGCGCAGCGTTGCTGGTTTAAGGAGAAAACGTCATGTCGGACAAGAAAACCATCACCGTCACATTTGAAGGTGAAATTCCCGAACACGAGGGTACGAAATATCCCAGTGTTACACTCCGAAAAATGAAGGCGAAGGATTTGGTCGCGGCCGATCTTGTTGGCGGCGAAAGCCGGAAGGCGTTTGCAATTTTTGCCTCAATGGCGGGTGTACCGATACAGGTAATCGAAGATCTCGATATGGATGACTTCGAAAAGTTGTCGGAAGAGGGCGCTCCTCTGATGGGAAAGTCGGCAGCAAAAGCGCTGGCAAAGCTGGAACTGGAGAACAATCCGGTTCTGCAATAGATGTCGTTGCTACGCTCGCTCGCCACCTGCATAGCTCGATCAGCGAGATCGAGGAGATGGAGTGGGATCGTTTCGAAGCTTACGCGGGTGCGCTTGGCCGCATTCTGAAGGCCGAAAACCCGAAAAAAGGTCGGCGAACCTGATCGCCGACCTCACCTTCTTTACGCTGGCGCAGTACCCGCTTTTTTCTTGGTAAAGAGCGCAAGAACGCCGCCCATAAGGGCAAGAGCCATGAAGATGGCGACCAATGTGCCACCAAGAATCGCACCAGCGATCGCGCAAAATATCAGCAACAGGCCAGGAATTCTCGAGCTTGCGCTGATAGCTACTGCGCCAAGAACAATCGTCAGAAACGAGAAAATGATGCCGCCCCAGCCGAGCATAACAACCGTCTGCGCTCCTTCCGCCTCAAGCGCGGCACCCGTGCCGCCAATGAATAGAGTCACTATTGCAGCCAATACCGCGAAAACCCCCGCCACAATGGCTATTATTCCGCCAGCCTTTTGCATGTCGATTTCCCTCCTGAAATCATAGGCGCCCCAAAAACATGACAGTTCTTACCT